>JAFGNZ010000023.1 GCA_016926755.1 Myxococcaceae bacterium
CTGCTGTCGGGCGCCTGGGGCTTCGACTACGAGGGCAGCGCGCGCACGGTGGACAACTTCGTGCGCCAGCTCCGGCTCAAGTTCGAGCCGGACCCGGAAGCGCCCCGCCACTTCGTCACGGTCCGAGGGCTAGGCTACCGGTTCGATCGCTGAGCCCTCGAGGAACTGCTCTTGGAACCCGCTACGCCCCCGCCCCCCAGCCCCCGCCCGTCCTACAGGCTCCCCGTCGTCGCGTTCGTGCTCAGCCTGCTGGGCCTGTGCGTGTGCATCCTCTACCCGGTGGCCCTGGTGCTGGGCATCCTCTCCCTGAAGGAGATCCGGCAGAACCCGGCGCTGCCCCACCGAGACCTCGCCCGCGCGGCGATCGCCCTCTCGCTGATCCTGCCGTTCGTGACGGTGCTCTTCATGCTGGCCATCTACCCGCGCCTGCCGTGGAGCAGGGCCTACGCCTATCAGCGGGAGTGCCGCACCACGCTGAAGGGCATGTACGTCCGCCAGGGATTCCTCTGGAAGGAACACCAGCGCTACACGGAGGATGTGGCGGAGCTGAACACTCCGGTCGAGCGCGGCAACCGCTACGCGTACTTCCTCAGCACTCGGGGGCCCTTCGAGGATCGGTCCCGCGCGCAAGAGGAGCGCCCCCAGGGGGCGACCGGAGTGCTCGCGGACAGCTTCAAGGGGCCGGTCGACGCCGCCCCCGCCGCCGAGTACACGAACGCCATTCCCCCGCTCGCTGGCAACGTCAAACCGGGCCTGTCCGGGACGTGCCCTCGCTGCGACATCACCCTGGTCTGCGTCGGCCAGCTGGACGGCGATACCACGGTGGATGTGTGGTCCCTCTCCACGAAGGAGCGCCAGGGGCCCAAGGGGCTCATCCCCGCCGGTGAGCCGTACAACGAAAGCAACGACGTGGTGGATTGAAGCAGCGCCCCCGGCGCTCACAGCCCCGCGATGCCGATCTGCCGAGAGTCCGCCAGATCGAACGGCTTGCCATCGAAGCGCCCGTAGCGCTCGCGCAGCGTCAGCCCGCTGACCGCCAGCGCCTCCTCCAGCTCCTCGGGGGAGAAGTGGCGCAGCTTCAGCCGGCGGATGGGCGCCGTCCCCCCGGGCGGCTTGCGCTCGCGCAGGTGCAGGGCGAACAGCGGCCGGCGTGGCTCCAGCGGCGCGCGCGGCTCCTCGTCGTCGCGGATGATGGCCTCGCGCGGCGGGTTCAGCACGTCGTAGATGAAGGTGCCCCCCGGCACGAGGTGATGGCGCACCGTGGCGAGGAAGGCCTCCAGATCCTCCGGCGTCGCCATCAGCCCCATGGCGTGCTGCGGCGCCAGCACCAGCGGGAAGCGCTCCTCCAGGCGAAGGACCCGCACGTCCGAGGAGATGAAGCGCACCCGGTCGCCCACCTCCTTCGGCTCCCTGGCCCGGCGCTCCTCGGCCGAGCGGAGCATCACCGTGGACGCGTCCACCCCCACCGCCGGGAAGCCTTGCACGGCCAGGGACCACGGCACGCGGCCGTTGGCCGCGCCCAGCACGAGCACCGGGCTGCCGCGCTCGCCAGCCTGGCGCGCGTAGAAGAGGAGATCCGGATCCTGCCCCACCAGGGACAAGGGCGTGCGGCCGCGGATGTCGTTTCCGCTCATTGCCCCAGGGCGTAGCACGGTTTGGGGCTCCTCCGGGACAGGAGCCTGCACAGCGTGGGAATTCCGCTACCCACGGCCTGTCCAGCAACGGACGCCCCGCCCCCCCCCGAGAAGGAGCCAGGTGTTGGCACCCGCCTTGCGTGGAAGCGGGTGGCACGGTGTCTCCGACACTCGTTTTTCCTCATGGAGTGAGGGGCATATGAAGGGCGGATGGCGGTGGGCGGGCGTGCTCGTCACGGTGAGCCTGGTGTGGATGACCGACTGCACCGGCAGCGGAAGCAACGACAGCTCGGAGCGGGGCAACCCAAGACTGGACAAGCCTCCCGTGGATTCAGGGCCGGACACTCCGCCAGACGCGGGCACTCCGCCGGATGGGGATGCTGGCACCGAGCCGCCCGATGCGGGCACGCCACCGGACGCGGGCACTCCGCCAGACGCGGGCACTCCGCCGGACGGGGGCACTCCGCCGGATGGGGGGCCACTTCCTCCTGTCGTCATCCCGCCTCCCACGATCGAGGGCTGGAGGTTCTTCGGAATGAGCGAGGGCGGCCCCGCCACGGTGTACAGCGTGAGCCCCGACGAGGCGGGCAATATCTGGGTGGCCGGCGGCGAGGAGGGCCTCTTCCTGCTGAAGCCCGGCGCCGAGCGCTTCCAGAGCTTCACCCTGGCCAACGGGCTGCGCCCCTACGGCTACATGCCTGACGGCGGCCCGCCTCCAGGCCCCAAGTACCTCAAGGTCATCTCGGTGGCTGGCGGGCCGGCGAACACCGTCTTCGTGGGCTACGAGGGCCTGCCCGGCACGGGCTCGGACCACTGCGAGAGCAACTGGGACGGCCCCAGCCCGGATCCCGCCCGCTACAAGAGCGGTGACGCGGACAAGGTGACGCTGCGCTCCGACGGCACCCTGGAGGTGGTGCACTACGACATCTTCTCCGGGCCCGGCGTCGTCCGGGACGAGCCGCGCGGCCGCGAGAAGCTCTGCAACGTGCTGCGGATCGCCTACGACAAGCGGACGCACAGCGTGTGGTTCGGCGGCAACCACGGCTTCGCCCGCGGGGACTCGCGCTTCAAGGGCAACCCCACCTGCAACGGGCGGCTCTCATGCGCGGGCACCCTGGAGCATGTCCACCCGGCCTTCAACGCGTACGTCTACTCGCACCAGAGCGAGGACCAGAAGACCTGGCCCAAGAGTCCCTCGAGGTGGCGCGTCCGGGCCGCGCTGCTGACGGATGCCTACTACGGGGTGGCCGTGGACCCGAGCGGTGACGCGTGGTTCGGCGGCTCGGATCGCTCCACCCGGTTCCGCTACGTCTCCAGCACCGGCAGCTTCGAGAACCCCAGCTACTGGCAGGCGCAGTCGATGACGGAGGACAGCGCCTACGCGTGGAACCGCTATGACTTCTGGCAGGACGCCGTCGGCGAGCCGGAGATGTCCCGCCCCGAGCAGCGCACCGCGGAGAACGTCTCCAGCATCGCGGTGGCGCGTGACGGCAGCGTGTGGGTGGGCTCCTTCTCCAACGGGCTGGCGCAGGTGACGCCCGAGGGCACGGTGGTGCGCCGGCTCAGCACGCAGCTGGTGGACCACAGGGGCCTGGTCTCCGCGGTGGCGGCGGACCCGCTCGATGGCAGCGTCTGGGCGGGCGCGAGCTGGGGCGGCGGCCTCAGCCGGGTGAAGGGCGGCGCGGTGGACCCCTACGGCGTGACGGTGTTCGGCGCCGACCTGGCCCTGTCGCGCATCTCGGACATCCAGGTGGACCGCTCGGGCGGCAGGCGCCGGATGCTCGTGGGCTTCATGGGCTACGAGCGCGACGGGCACTGGGTGGCGGGCTTGATCGGCATCTACAGCGGAGACTGATTCGGCAGCGCGCGGTACTTCTCGAAGAGGGCCTGCTGGCGGCTGACGAGCGGCACCTGCCTGCCTGCCAGCCACATGCCCAGCGGCCGGCTCGCGGACTCCAGCGGATCGCCGTTCCACAGCACCAGGTCCGCCACCGCGCCGGGGGCGATGCGCCCGCCCTCCACCCCGAAGGCCTCCGCCACGCTCGAGGTGATGGCGCGCAGCGCCTCCGTGTGCGGCAGGCCCCACGCCACCGCGTTGCCCGCCTCCTGCGCCAGCGTGCGCGCCTGGTGCGGCTCGCCCAGCGTGGAGAAGAGCACCTTCACCCCGGCCGAGCGCAGCAGCGCCGCGGCGTCCAGCCGGCTGCTCAGCGCGTCGAAGTCCCTGGGCAGGTTCTGCGTCGGCTGGAGGATGACGGGCACCTTCGCCGCGGCCAGCTCCTTCGCCATCAGCCACGCCTCGTCCCCGCCCGCGATGATCAGCTTGAGCCCGTACTCCCGCGCCAGCTCGATCGCCGCGAGCATGTCCCCCGCCCGCACCGCGTACACCACCACCGGCAGCCTCCCGGACAGCACCTCCTGCAGCGCCTCGAGATCCAGCCGGCTCGCGGCCACCTGCCGCATCCGGTTCTGCTCGTAATCCGCCTTGCGCCGGCCGTACTCGCGCGCGTCGAAGAGCAGCTCGCGCAGGCGCTCCAGCACCTCGGAGCGCGAGCCGGACACCGCGTCGCGGCCGGTGATGCCCAGGTTCACGTGGAGCGCCAGCTGCGCGCGGCGCACGCGGCCGTCCATCGCCACCAGGGCGCTCTGCCCCGCCACCAGGCCTCCCGCGGGCACCGCCGCCGCCGCCGTCACCCCGCCCAGCCGCGCCACCGGGTAGAGCGCCGAAGCCGGGTTGATGCCATCCACCGCTCGCAGGGCCGCGCGGATGGGCTCCTTCGCCGCCTCGTCCCGCGGCCCCAGATCCGACGTGGTGTCCTCCGCCAGCACCTCCGTCAGCCCCACGCTCGAGTAGGGCTCCATGAGGCCCGGCGTCAGCACCCGCCCCTTGCCCTCCACCGCGCGGCAGCCCGCCGGCAGCGCGCCAGGCGCCCCGGCCTGCACGCGCGTCACCTTCCCGCCCTCGACGAAGACGGAGGCATCCTTCAGCCACTCGGAGCCCGTGAACACCGTCACGCCCTGGAAGGCCGTGCACGCCTCACCGCTCACGGGGAGCAGCGCGGCGCAGGCGGGCTCCTTCGCGGCGTCGCACCGGGCCGCCAGCCCCAGCTCCTGGTGCGAGGGGACGGCCGCCGGCTGCGCGACCAGCCGCGCCGAGGTGCCCGCCCGCTCGCCCACCTCGAAGTCGCTGATGTCCACCGGGCCCGAGGCCGCGTCATAGGTGAGCACCCCGTCCGCCCAGACCCGCTGCGCCCGCGCGTAGACGCTCAGCGGGTGTCCCTTCCACAGCACCACGTCCGCCATCTTCCCCGGCTCCAGCGAGCCCGTCCGCTCCTCCACGCCCATCACCCACGCCGCGTGCAGCGTCACCCAGCGCAGCGCCTCCTCGTCGGAGATGGGGATGCCGGACTCGCGGGCCCGCCACATCGCCTTGCCGGCCTCCTGGTTGAGCCGCTGGATGCCATACGCCGAGTCCGAGTGGATGACGGCCCGCCCGCCCGCCTGCGAGAGCAGCGCGGCGTTCTCGGGGATCCCATCCCACGCCTCCAGCTTGAAGCCCCACCAGTCCGCCCAGGTGGCCGCCGCCACGTTCTTCTCGGCCAGCGTGTCCCTCAGCTTGTAGGCCTCCAGCGCGTGGTGGAAGGCGCGGATGGAGAAGCCGCTCTCCTCGGCCACCTGGAGCATCACCGCCATCTCGTCCGCGCGGTAGCAGTGGTTCTGCACCAGGATGTTGCCGCGCAGCACCTCCGCCAGGGTCTCCAGCTTCAGGTCCCTCATGGGCGCCGGGCCGGCCTCATCGGGCTTCTCCGCCTTCTTCTCCTCCCAGTCCTCCAGCTTGTTGAGGTAGTCGCGCGCCTGGGCGAAGGCTTGGCGGTAACCCGCAACGTTCGCCATGCGCGTGGCCGGCGCGATCTTGCGCTCCTCGCCGTAGACGCGGCGCGGGTTCTCCCCGCAGGCCATCTTCAGCACGTCCTTGGCGCCCGGGAAGCGCATCTCCGCCGCCGAGCGCCCGAAGTGCAGCTTCACCGGGAAGCCCCGCCCGCCGATGAGGTTGGCGCTGCCCGGCAGCACCAGCAGCGAAGTCACTCCGCCCGCCGCCGCGCGGCGCAGCCCCGGATCCTGCGGCCAGAAGCCGTGCTCGGCATCCACCTCGGCGGTCACCGGGGCGCTCGCCTCGTTGCCCTCCGCGTTGGCGAAGCTCGAGGGCGACGCGTACACGCCCAGGTGGCTGTGCGCGTCGATGAGGCCCGGGGTGACGTAGAGGCCCGTGCCGTCGAGTTCCTCGGCGCCCGGCGGTGTCGCCACCTCCGCGTTACGCCCCACCGCCACCAGCTTCCCGTCCGCGAAGGCCACCGCGCCGTCCTCGAGGGCGGGCCCGGAGGCGGGCATCACCGTGGCGTGCCGGATGACGACGGCGCGCGGCTGGCGCCACGTCCGCGTCGCCTCCGTGGGGATGGGCGGGAGGGTCACGGCATCAGACTGGGCCGAGGGGGGAGCGACCGTGGCGCAGGAGAGGAGCAGCGGGACAAGGACGAGGTAGCGCATGCGCTGCCCCCTCTATCACGCACCGGCGCGCGGTGCGCCAGCCTCACCATGAGGTACGCGTTTCACTCCCTCTCCAGACGAGCGTAGCCATTTCGCGCCGCGCCAGGACGCGGCACGGCTGGCCGCGGGACAGCACCTGGAGCGTCATCGTGCTCACATGCGCTGGCGGGCAGGATCCCCTGCATGCTGCCTCTGCCCTCATGCCGAGTGGGTCGTGTCCTGGGGCTTGTCCTCGCCTGGATGCTCGTGGGTTGCTTCTCGGTGGACGAAGCCGTCCGGCCCACTCAGCTGAGCTTCGGCACCTACGAGGTAGACCCGGATGGCTCCGTGGAGGACCTCTTCTTCGAGGCGCTGCGGCTGCGCTCCGCGGGGTTGCTGGGCCAGCAGCGCATGGAGGAACTCCAGGCCAGCCTCACGGTCGTGGACGACGTCTACGCTCGAGATGCCGACTACGATGTCCTGCTGCGCAACGCCCTCCTGTCCCATCTGCGGCTGGCCTCCTCCGAGGTGCCGCGTGAGGACATCCTGGCGCTCGAGGGGCACGCCGGACGCGCCTACGCGCGGCGGCTCCATCGCGTGGGCGTGAAGGCCTCTGGCCAGTATGCGGAGGGGATGATCCTCATCGCGGGCATGGCGGGCATTCCCACCAGCCAGCAGGAAGCGCTGCTCATGGTGGCCATCCCCGCGGGGGGCTATCTGCTGGTGAAGATCGGCGGCATGGCGCTCAAGCGCGCCGCGTTTCTGCTCAGGCACTGCAAGTCCGCGGATGACGTGGTGAGGAGCGCCGATGGGCTCGGCTTCAGGGTCCAGAAGGTCGCGGACACCCCATCCCTGAGGGCCGCCGTAGCCAGGGAGGATACGGCGCTCGCAGAGCACTTCGAGCAGTGGGCCACCCACATTCCACGGACGCAGGCCGGGGATCCACCAGGCCCGAGCGCGGCACCTCTCTCCTCCATGAGGGACGTGGACGTACGAAGCCGGGCACCCCCCTCGTCGGAGATCAGGTCCATCGCGCGCGGGGCTGAGGCATATGCCTCAGCGGACGTCCTGCGCAGCAGACTGAAGACGTTCATCGCCGACCAGATCAAGCCCGAGTTCGACGAGCCTTTCGAGTTCTTCCTCCACGGGACAACTCATGCACGAGCGGTGAAATTTGAGCCTGAAGAAGGTCGCCGCATCTTCACCGCGACGGACGTCCACGTCGCCCGGCTCTTCGCGCAGCGGACGGTCGGGCGCGAAGGAGGTAGATTGGGCGTTGCCGTGATCGCACTGCCCCGTGACATCGCAGACCAGCTCCGAAAAAAAGGGGTGCTCAGGACACAGCCTGTGCCCGACATGCCGGCAATGCTGGAGACCATCTTCGAGCCAGGAGCCGTCGAGGCGCTGGAGAACCATGCTGAAATCCAACCGCTACCGGAAGGCTTCTTTGCGCCATGAAAGGACGAGTAAGGAGAATCCGCGTCGACCTGCCGCCAACCAACCTCCAGTACAAAGCTTCGTTCACGTACTTCTTCATTGAGGCCAGGTGGGGCGAGGATCGGCATCCCTGGTGGGGCCAGCTCTTCCGCTTCTTGTTGGAACTTGAACGGCACCCGGATGGCTTCACTCACAGCGGTGTGGAAACGGAGGTAGCCCTCCTGACCGGGCAGAAGCGCCAGGAGTTCCTGGAGCTCCTCCGCACCGCGCCGGAGTCGGAGCTCGCGGGACATCGGACGCTGCGCTCCGCGCTGCGGCGACTGCCTCAGCATGATCTCGATGTTCCCGTCCGCTACTTCGGCCCTCAGCCCGAACAGCCTCTGGGCGATTGAGCGAAAGGGGGGACCTGTGTCGCGCCTCACCGCCCTGAGCCCCCAGTGCTCGCCTGCCGCGCGACCCAGCGAGTTCTCCCCGTGTACGGCCGACGCTCGCGCGCGCCCGCCGCCACACCCGCGAGCCCTGCTTGGAGGAATCCGGTATCATTCCTCCTTCTGGGAGATCACCCTCGGCCATAAAGCCCACTAGAATCCCCGACGTTCATGTCTTCCCCCCCTCCAGGCCCCATTCCTCTGCACACCGTCGTCGCCACGCGGGCGCAGACGGACCGGCTCGCCGCGCAGCAGTTCCACCTCGTGCTGCTCGACACCGAGCGCGCCGGCACCGTCTACCCCCTCTCCGGCGAGGAGCTCCGGATTGGCAAGGCCCCCGAGAATGACGTCGTCCTCGACCACCCCACCGTGAGCCGCAACCACTTGGTCGTCCGCCGCCAGGGGGACCGGTTCCTCGTCCAGGACCTGGACTCCACCAATGGCACCTTCCTGGACGGAGCCCAGGTGCGCGAGGCCTACCTGCGCGCCGGCGCCCTCCTCGAGGTGGGGGACGTGCGCCTGCGCTTCAGCCCCCAGGTGGCCCCCGTCCAGATCGATCCGTCCGCCGAGGACCGGCTCGGAGATCTGGTGGGGCGCAGCGTGCCCATGCGGCAGATCTTCGCCCTGCTGCAGCGCATCTCCTCCACCGACTCCACCATCCTCCTGGTGGGCGAGACCGGCGCGGGCAAGGGCGCCGCCGCCAAGGCCATCCACAAGCTCTCCCCCCGCGCCGCCGGGCCGCTCGTCGTCTTCGACTGCGCCTCCGTCTCCGACTCGCTCATCGAGAGCGAGCTGTTCGGCCACGAGAAGGGCGCCTTCACCGGCGCGGTGAGCCAGCGCATCGGCTGCCTCGAGCGCGCCAACGGCGGCACGCTCTTCCTGGACGAGATCGACGATCTGGCGATGGATCTCCAGCCCAAGCTGCTGCGCGCCATCGAGGACCGGGAGCTCCACCGGCTGGGCGCCTCGACCGCCATCTCCTTTGACGCGCGCATCGTCGTGGCCAGCAAGAAGGACCTGTGGGCGGAGACGCAAGCGGGCCGCTTCCGCGAGGACCTCTACTTCCGGCTCTCCGTCTTCACCGTGAACCTGCCCCCCCTGAGAGATCGCAAGGAGGACATCCCCCTGCTGGTGGATGCCTTCGCGGGCGAGGGGCTGTGGGCCCGGCTGCCAGAGAAGGTGCGCGAGCAGTTCCTCGGGCACACGTGGCCGGGCAACGTGCGCGAGCTGCGCAACGCCCTGGAGCGCGCCCGGCACATGGCGGACATCCCCGAGCTGGCCGGGGACGGGCTGCTGCGCGAGTTCACCCGCGAGACGCCCGCCGTGGAGGGAGACTCGCTGCCGGTGGAGTTCACCGGGCCCTTCAAGGCCTGCAAGGAGGAGCTCATCCGCGCCTTCGAGCGCGAGTACCTCACGCGCCTGCTGGGGCGCACGAAAGGCAACATCGCCCGCGCCGCCCGGGAGGCGGAGCTGGACCGCAAGCACCTCTATTCCCTTCTGCACAAGTATGGGCTGGTGCAGAGTGAGGGGGACTGACTCGCGGTTTCCCTGGAGGGGTACAAGCGTATGAAGCGTGCTTCCCGTCTGCTGGCGGTGCTGTGTGTGGCCGTGCTCTCGCTGCACGTGTCCGGGTGCTTCGGCAGGTTCGCCCTCACCCGCGCCATGTGGGACTTCAACAAGAACGTCTCCGGCAACAAGTTCGTCCAGTGGGCCGTGTTCCTGGTGATGGTGATCGTCCCCGTGTACGGCATCGGCACGCTGGTGGACGCGCTCGTCATCAACAGCATCGAGTTCTGGACCGGGCAGAACCCCGTCTCCAGCGCTGGCACCCCGGGGGGAGATACGCGCGTGGTGCGGCTGGGGCCCGGGGAGACGCTGCGGCTGTCCCGGGAGGCGGACTCGGGCGTGATGAAGCTGGAGCTGGAGCGCGAGGGCCAGGCGCCCATGGTGCGCTACTTCGAGCCGCTCGAGGACGGCCTCGTGGTGCGGGACGAGGGCGGCGCGATGCTCCTCCAGGCACGCGAGCAGGACAGCGGCGGCGTGAGGGTGACGGACGCGGCCGGGGCGACGATGGCGATGCACTCGCCCGAGGCGGTGGCGCAGGCGCGGCAGGTGCTCCTCCAGGACGGCGCCGCGGGCCTGGCACAGTACGCCCGGAGCCAGGTGTCGCCGCTCTCGCAGGGGCTGGCCCAGGTCTGCACGGGCCAGCCGTAGCCGCTGAGCAGCGCCGGGGGTGGGTGTGCACCCCCGGCCTCGGAGCTCCTACGGCGGGGGCAGCGGCTCGGGGCCGAAGCCCGCATCCATCGCCAGGGAGGCGAAGCGGCCCTCCAGGCTGCGCCCCGCGCCAAACCCGTCCCCGCGCATGAAGGAGAGGGAGAAGTTGCCGCGCGTGGGCTGATCCACGCCGCCGCCCTCGTCCAGCTCCAGGTCCCCCTTGTCCACGGGGGCGAAGACGCGAGCGGGCTCGCCCGCGGCCAGGTGCACCACCGTCGTCCGCGCCACGCCGGCCTCGGTGGTGCCCGCCAGGTTCACCTTGCTCCCGGGCCTCAGGTCCAGCCCCTCGGTGGCCAGCGAGAGGCGCACCACCAGGTCCACGTCCAGCCCGTTGTTGCGGTAGTAGCTGACCTGCAGCGCCTCGGCGTTGCGCAGCACCTCCACGCGCGACACCTCCAGCGAGAACAGCTCCTCCACGCTGCCCGACAGCGAGTTGGGGCCGCCGCAGCCCACCAGCAGCCCCAGGCCCGCCAGCAGGCCCGGGCGCCTCAGCCTCTTCAGCATTCGGATCTCCCCGCTCATCGCTCCACCGCGAGCTTGAGGATGCCCTCGCGCGGCGACCGGTAGGCGACGACCCGCTTGCCCGTGGACAGGTAGCCCAGCTGCGGCGACCAGCCGCCGTCGGCGTCCACCAGCGCCTCCCGCCAGAGCCCCTCGATGCGCGTGGAGACGCGCAGCTCGTCATCCTTCGCGCTGCAGCTCCCCTCGTTGGCGCTGGGCGAGTACGAGCAGATGTAGAAGACGATGGACGGCTCGTGCGTCTTCGGATCGATGGCGAGCGACGGGTACCAGCCACCGCTGCCCGAGCCGTAGACGGGATCCGGCGCCGTCCAGTTCCCCGCCGCGGTGCACTGGACGCCCCCGCTCTCCTCGCACTGGATGAAGGTGAGCTTGTTCTGGGCGCGCTCCACCACGGCGACGCCGAAGCCGAGCACCGGATCCCACGCCAGGGAGGCCCCGCGCTGGGTGTTGAACACCTGCTGCACCTGGAGCGGCGGCGTCCAGGAGCCGTCCGCGTTGCGCCGCTGGAAGAGGACGTTCGCCCCCGTCCCATCCGGCGTGCCGGAGACCTGATCGTGCACCAGCGCCGGCTGCCCGCTGGCCGTCATCACCATCTGGATGTGGCCGCCGTAGGCCGCCTTGTTGTTGCCGCCCGGGGCCACCATGCGCGGCGTCCAGCTGGTGGGACCGCCGACGACCACCTCCAGATCGCTGCCATCCCAGTCCTGCTTCTCGAACTGCCCGCTGTGCCCATCCCGATACGCCACGAAGGCCGTCGTGTTGTGGAAGGCGATGGCGGGGTTGATGCCCACCAGGAAGCCCGTGTTGCTCACGTCGTTGTCGCCCAGGGCCTCGTTGCTCATCGTCACCGGGACGTTGGAGGTCCAGGTGTTGGGGCCGGTGCGGTAGGACACCTCCAGATCGCTCTGGAACCAGTAGGCGGAGTCGTCGCTGCCGCCGCCCAGGTAGGCCACCGTGGGCCGCCCGCTCGAGTCGAACGCGAGCGACAGCCCGAACACGCGCTGCACCGTGTCCACCGTCTCCGGCTGGGAGACCTGGTCGTTCTCCACCTGGAGGTAGCGGATCTCGTAGTTGTCGTAGCCGTTGGAGGGGGCCACCTTGAAGAAGTACGCCACGCCGATGGTGTCCCCCGGCCCCACGGCGAGCGCTATCGGCTGCAGCTCGTTCGCGCTGTCGAGGGTGCGCCGCGTGAAGGGCGACTCCTCGTTCGGATCCGTGGTCCCATCAGGCCCACCATCGGGCTTCTGGTTCTCTTCTCCCTTGCACGCCACCAGGGCGAGCATCAGGCACAGTGCCAAGCCTTGCCGTCTCATGATCTCTCCTTCGTTACCGGCCCCTTGCGCGCCCATCCTACGCCACCCGGCGGCCGCGGGGAGCGATCGAGCAGGCAGGAGTGGGTTTGAAAAGGCCGGCGATCGACCTAGGCTCGCCCCCCGAATGGCCCGCAAACGCTCCCCCTCCAGCTCCCTGTCCCGGCGCTCCTTCATCCAGCGGCTGACCTTCTTCGGCGGAGGCGTGGTGCTGCTCGGCTCCACCGCCTGCAAGCGCTCCCCGCCGGAGGAGGCGAAGCCGGCGGAGCCGCCCCCCGTGGGGGACTCGCCGCACGGCGCGTTCAGCGGGCTGGAGCTGGCGACGGTGGCCGCCGCGTGCGAGCGCATCCTCCCCCGTGATGAGGATCCGGGGGCCAGGGACGCGAACGTGCCCGCCTACATCGACCGGATGCTGCAGACGCCGCAGCTGACGCAGATGAAGACGGACTTCCTCCAGGGGCTGTCCGCGCTCGAGCGGCGCTCGCGCAGCATGTTCAAGAAGGGCTTCGCCGAGGCCACCCCCGAGCAGCAGGATGACCTGCTCACCATCTTCAAGGACAGCGGGCAGGGCACCGGCGAGGCGCACTTCTACGAGCTGCTGGTGGTGCTCACGCTGGAGGGCCTCCTGGGAGATCCCTCCTACGGCGGCAACAAGGATCGGGTGGGCTGGCGGCTGGTGGGGTTCGACACGGTGGGCACGGTGGCCATGGCCCCCCCCGAGGGCTATGACGGGCCCAAGTGCCTGCGCGAGTGCGGAGACCACCGATGACGAAGGATCCGGTGGACGTCTGCATCATCGGCAGCGGCGCGGGCGGCGCCCCCATGGCGCTGGAGCTGGGCCGCGCGGGCTTCAAGGTGGTGGTGCTGGAGAAGGGCGCCCACTACCGCCCCAAGGACTTCGTCCACGACGAGATCCTCAACAGCCGCCGCAACTTCTTCATGCCGCTGCCCTGGGAGGAGCCGCACCTGGTGCGCGTGGGCCAGGGCGGCCGCTACTCGCGCACCAACGACGCGTGGACGGCCAACTGCGTGGGCGGCGGCACCGTGCACATGAGCGGCTACTTCTACCGGCTCAAGCCGGTGGACTTCCGGCTCCGCTCCACGCTGGGTGAGGTGAAGGGCGCCACCCTGGCCGACTGGCCCCTCTCCTACGAGGAGCTCGCCCCCTTCTACGACAAGGCCGAGGCGGAGCTGGGCGTCTCCGGCGAGGCCACCCCCCACCCCTTCGCCGAGCCCCGCTCCGGCCCCTACCCCCTGCCCGCGCTGGACGTGCACCCGATCGCCAAGGAGATCGACCGGGTATGCCAGGAGATGAAGTGGCACTCGGTCCCCACCGCGCGCGGCATCATCAGCAAGCCGTACCGCGGGCGCACGGCGTGCGCGTACTGCGCGCTGTGCGGCAGCTACGGCTGCGAGATGGGCGCCAAGAGCGGCACCAACGCCAGCCTCATCCCCGCGGCGCTGGCCACCGGCAACGTGGAGCTGCGCCCCAAGTGCATGGCGCGCACCATCGAGGTGGACAAGGACGGGCGGGCCCGCAGCGTCGTCTACCTGGATCCGGACGGCGTGGAGCAGGAGCAGCCGGCCAGGCTCGTCGTGGTGTCCTGCACGGCGGTGGAGAGCGCGCGGCTGCTGCTCAACTCCACCTCCTCGCGCTTCCCCAAGGGGCTGGCCAACGGCAGCGGGCTGGTGGGCCGCAACCTGATGTTCAGCTCCTTCGGCGAGTCGCGCGCCACCTTCCGCGTCTCCAAGCAGAAGGCGGCCCGCCCGTGGCTGACGGCGCCGGATCCGTTCGTCAACCGCAGCCTCCAGGACTTCTACCTGATGCCGGATGAGCGCTTCGGCTTCCGCAAGGGCGGCACGCTGGGCTTCATGTGGACGCACCCCAACCCCATCTTCGCCGCGGTGGACATGGCCGGCACGGGCAAGGACGGCGTGTTCGGCAAGGCGCTCAAGGACAAGCTGCGGGCGTACCGGGACTCGCGCATCCTCCAGTTCGAGGTGTACGGCGAGTTCCTCGCCACCCCCGGCACCTACGTGTCCGTGGAGCCGAGCGTGAAGGACAAGTACGGCATCCCCGTGGCGGCCATCACCCTGGACCGGCACCCGGCGGACTTCGCCGCCACGCGCTTCCTCGTCGAGCGCGGCGAGGAGGTGCTGATGCGCCTGGATCCGGATGATCTCCAGCGGGTGGGCATCGCCGGCGAGACGACCATCCTCCAGCACGGCACCTGCCGCTTCGGCAAGGATCCGGCCACCTCCGTGCTGGACAAGGACTGTCGCGCCCACGAGGTGCCCAACCTCTACGTGGTGGACGGCAGCTTCATGCCCAGCGCCGGCAGCGTGCCCTCCACCCTCACCATCGCCGCCAACAGCTTCCGCGTGGCCCACAACCTGATCCGCAAGCTCAAGAAGGGCTGAGGCCTCTCCTGGCCTCTCTCTTCTAGAGAGCTTGTGATTTTCCACCCGGGAAATAATGAATTTTCGCGAATTACTCCGGGTGCTGATCCTGTCCCGCCGTTTCCTGCGGGCCTCAAGCTCCTGTCCTCACAGGGCTTTTCGGCGCTCCTGGGAGGAACTGTAGGCCTGGGAGCAACCAGCAGCCCCGGAAGTACGAAAACCAGCACAGTGGGTGAATGGCGAACTCCTCCTTACCACCCCATAACCTTCTGTCTGGAGAAAGCTCATGATCAACGCTCCCAAGGGCCCCGCCGGCGGCTTTGGCATTACCAACTTCCCCAAGCTGGGCAACATCAAGGCCCCGGAGATCGGCAAGGCCGTTGAGCAGCTGAAGACCGCGATCGAGGGGCTGGCCAACAACCCGATCATGAAGTCCCTGCTGGGCCAGAGCGGCTTCGACGGCGTGCAGGGCAAGGGCCAGGCCGAGGCGGCCACCGCCGCGGCTCCCGAGGCTCAGCCCTCCGCGGAGGAGGGGCTCAAGAAGCTCATCGAGGGGCTGGCGAAGTTCGTGGAGCAGCTGACGAAGATGCTCGGCGGCAAGGCCCCTGAGGCCGCGCAGGGCGCCGAGGGCGCCGCGGGCGGCGAGGCTGCCAAGGGTGGCCAGGGTGCCGGTGGCGGTGAGGCCGCCCAGGGCGCCGAGGGCGCGGGTGCGCCGGCGAGCGCTGCTCCCGCGGCGGGTGCCGAGGCCGCTGAGGGCGCCAAGGACCCCCTCTCCACGTTCCTGGAGTTCCTGACCAAGCTCGTCGAGGAGCTGCAGTCGCTCATGCAGAAGATGGAGGCGATGAAGCAGCAGGGCGCTCAGCCGGGCACCGACCCGTCCAATGGCACGGGCATCGTGCCCACGGGCGCGACGACGGCCCCGGCCGCCCCGGCGCCTGCGATCCAGACGGCCTGATCCCAGCCTGAACGCTGAAGCGAGGCGGCCCGCCACCTATACGGTTGGCGGGCCGTCGTGCTTTGGGAGCGGCGCGCGCGCTCAGCTGCGGATGAAGCCGCGCTTGATGAGCTCCAGCTCGTCGGCGAGCTTCTGCATCTTGTCGCTCTGCTGCAGCGCCAGGCCGCTCTTCTGGATGAGCGTGCCCAGCTGGACCTTGAAGATGTCCACCAGCAGCCCGGACGCCCCGCCGACGAGCTCCGGCGGCAGCTCCTTGCCCATGTTCGCCAGGCCCTCCTTCACGGCCACCGCGATGCGCTTCACCTCCTCCTCGAGCTGCTCGAGGGAGATGGCACCTGGCTCATCCGCCATGCGGTTGAGTTCCTGGATCTTCTTGAGCAGGCCGTTGAGCTCCGGAGTCATGTCCTTGCCTGGGTGAGGGGTCCCCTGGGCCAGCCTACCGCGTTTCCCCGCCTCAGCGGTTGCGCAGCGGCTCGACCTCTACTTTGAGCACATAGCGCGCCTGCATGTCGGACTCGAACTCCACCAGGTGATCCCCCACCCCGGTGAGCTCCGCCTCCCGGCTGAACTCGCCTGACTTCTCCGCCGAGTCCAGCGCCGTGCGCCCGTTCACCGCCTCGCGGATCTTCGCCCGGCACCCCTCCTCGTGGAAGGTGATCACCGTCTCCTCCCCCGCCGCCACCACGTCCTCCAGGAAGAAGCGCACCCGCACGGAGGAGGCCTCCTTGAGCTGGACGATGAACTGCCCCTTGCCCGGCAGACGCCCCTCCGTGTAGCTCTCCTGGCCCAGGATGCAGCCGGCCACCCTGCTGCACACCGGCCACTCGGCGTCGCATACATCCTTCGCGCGGCTGCCGACGAAGTCGGCGCGCCCACCTCCACACCCCGCCCCCAGCGCCAGCACGGTGATCACGACAGCGAGGGGGCTCCTGGAGGACACTGTTACAAACCCAACCATCTTCTGAACCTCACCCTGAAGGAGTAAACGACGATGCGCCTAGCTACCCTGTGGTCCCCCATCATCCTCCTGTCCCTGGCCGGCTGTGGAGAGGGGGATGAAGTCAAGATCGAGAAGGGGCCCTTCATCACCGTCAATCGCGAGATGCTCGAGTTCAACCAGGAGTTCTACAGCGGCACCTACGTGGGGGCCTCCTCGTTCGACTCGCTCTACATCGAGAACCGCGGAGACAAGACGCTGGAGATCACCAAGATCACCAAGTCGGGCTCCGGCGCGTTCACCGTCACGCTGCCCGAGGAGCTCACCCAGGGCAACACGGTGAAGTTGGAGACGCTGCAGAAGGCCTATATCCAGGCCCAGTTCCGGCCCACCGCGGCCCAGGAGTACACCGGCACGCTCACCATCGAGTCCAACGCCGAGAACATGGCGGAGAAGCAAATCACCCTGAAGGCCACGGGCGTGCCGGCTCCGTAAGCCTCACACCGGTGGCAGAGGGCGGGCGCCTCGCGGCCCGCCCTCTCGCCGGATCAGGGCTGCAGGGTGAAGCGGCAGCCAGGCGCATAGCCCACGGGCGAGGTGCCACCATCCGGCAGGGCCGTGCCTCCATCCTGCTGCGGCGCGGGGCACATGCGGGAGCCTCCGTCCGCCGCGTAGCTCTTCGGGTAGCTCGTGTAGGCGGTGCGCACCGTGTAGCTCACGCGCTCGTAGGAGTAGCGCTCGGAGGCGGTGACATCCACGCGCACGGTGCCGCCGCGGACGAAGCGCGGCTCCAGGCAGGAGCAGGCGTAGGGCTGCACGGTGAAGGTGGTGGAGCCCGCGGACACCTCCTTGGCGTAGAGCGGCTGCAGGCCGCTGAGGCTGCCGCTGGGCGAGTGCCAGGCGCGCAGCGGCTCCTCCCGGAAGGCCAGCGTCAGCGGCGCGCCCCGGCTGCCCGTGCGCACCGGCGTGCAGAGGGCCCCGGCGTCCGGCCTGTCCGCATCGCAGAAGGTCAGGTCCATGGCCAGCCCGTGTGGCATCCCGCCGTCCGGCAGGTGCTGCACCTCCCACTGCAGCTCCCACGTCTTGTCCAAGGGCTCCGGGAGCCCGGTCGGGAGAGACAGGATGTAGCTGTCCACGTCCGTGGGGACGGCGTCATAGTCCCCGGGCCCGCGCACCCCCTTGCCCTCGGCGCGGTCATCCGGCTGCAGGCGGCCGAAGCCGAAGTTGAGCTCGCCGTTCAGCACGGTGGCCCCGGCCGGCGGCGCGGGGAAGCTGGCCCCGGAGGAGTCGTTCGCGAGCGGCACCGCGCTGGGCGGCTCCGTGCGGTCCTGCTCATCCGTGTCGCTCAGCCAGGACACCTGCAGGGTGTAGTCCTTGTCATCCGCCCAGTTGTTGCCGTCGTCCTGGACGACGAAGTAGTAGCGCAGGTTGCCAGCGTGCGGCGGCACCGGGAGCGCGCCCTCGAAGTTGCGCAGGTCGGGGAAGTTCTGCGGCTCCTCCTCACGCGAGGCGTGGATGCACAGGGGCTCCGGGACGGAGGTGTTGCAGTACGCCGCCACCAGCAGATCCGCGGAGGGCACCTCCGAGTAGCCCTTGGGGCAGGCCGCCGCATCGGAGATGCAGGCCGCGCGCCGGTCCGGCACCGTGGCCCCCTGGCTCACCTGGGTGAAGACGCGCAGCTGGCGATCCACGAAGCCGGGCAGCGGGGGGAAGCGCCCACCTCCCGCCGCCTCGCGCACGCGGTAGTACAGCACCGTGGGCTGCGAGGAAGTCGGCACGTCCACCGCGTACCAGTCCGCGTCCGAGACGGAGCCGATGCGGCCCGAGAAGGTGGTGGAGCTCCCCGGCCCGACGCCGATCGTCCGCACCAGCGCCCGCTCGAGGACGTCATTGTCCCCGTTGAGATCCTGCGGATCCTGCTCGTCCATCACGCGGACCTCGAGGTTGTACCGGAGCCGGAGATCTCCCGGGATGGGGGTGCTGTCACCGGCCCGCTGGTAACCCCGCACCACCACCGTCCAGGTGCCCGCGGTCTTCACCCGGCGCGCGGTGGCGAGATCAGCGGCGATCGTGGCGTTGGCCACCTGGCCCTCGGACTCGGCCGTGCCGTCCGGGCGCAGCAGCACGTAGGAGAGCCGGTAGGGGGGCGGCGGCCGCAGTTCCTCCGCGTACAGCCGCACGTAGGCCACCTTGTCGGCGGGCATGTCGAAGGTGAAGCGGTCCACGTCATTCGTGGTGGCCAGGTAGCCGGTGCTGGTGCCCACCTGCACGTTGCCCTGCGTCTGGAGCGTGAGGCCCGTGGCCTGCTCCGGCGTGTCATTGGGCTCCTGCGTGTCCGGGTTCTCCAGCACCTCCACCTTCACGAAGTATGGCGAGCGCGCGTCGAAGTTGGGGCGGGTGGGCGAGGTGGGCTCGTCCGCCAGCAGCAGCAGCAGCCGCGCGTTGGGCTCGCTGAAGGGGAGGATGATCTCCACCGGCTTGGGCGCGCCCTGGCCGTGCGCGTCCACCGCGCGCGCAAGGGAGCTCTGCCCATCCTCGCGCAGCAGGTTCACGGACAGGTTCACCGCCGTGCTCGCCGCCAGGTAGCCCGCGGTGACGCGCACCAGCGTGCGCGGGTTGGCGTTGGCGGGGATGCGCACGCTGTACCAGTCGCGATCCCCGGGCTCGGAGATGTGGCGCTCCAGCTGCTGCCCCACCGTCAGCTCGCAGTTGGCCTCGGAGAGCGCCTCCTCGCGGCTGTTGCACAGATCCGGGATGGGCTCGGTGCCCCCATCCGGACCGGGATCCGGCTCCTCCCCAGGGCAGGCGGCGAGCAGCAGCAGGGACGCGAGCGGCAGCAGACGAGCGAATTTGGACATGGGGAAAGCTCAGGGAGACGAAGGCGTGTCCGGCCGGCCAGGGCACGTGATGAGGAAGTCTTCCGGGGTGACAGGGATGACGCCATCCACGGGGGACTTGATGCCGCCGATGGGGTAGCGCGCGGACTGGTAGCGGTAGAAGCGGGTGATGGTGCGCGCCGTCGGATCATCCGCGGGGATCATCGCCACGGAGAGCCAGAGATCATTGTAGCCCCCGCCGCGCACCACCGGCAGGCCACCATCCGTGGGGATGCCCACCCCCGCGTCCACGCCCGCGTCCGTGAACTCCACCAGCGTGGGGGCCAGCAGCACGTTGTCCACGCGGAAGGAGTAGCACTGGCGGCCGCTCTCGTCCGGCGGCCCCAGGGCCTCCATGGAGTAGCGGTAGCCGTCCAGGGAGAGCACCGCGGTGTCCAGCTCCACCGGGTGCGTGTGCAGGCGCAGCTCGGCGCGGCTGGAGAGCCCGTCGTTGTCCGGATCCTCGTCCAGATCGTTGCTGGAGCCCTGGGTGCCGCCGCGCCATTCCACGCCGTCCGGCACGCCATCCCGATCGCTGTCCACGATGTTCGCGTTGGTGCCGATGAACTGCTCGTCGCAGTCCAGCACCCCGTCACAGTCCACGTCCACGGCGCGCAGGTTGGGCGGACAGCCCGGATCCAGGCCTCCTCCGTCCGGCAGCGGCACCTGGTTGGGATCGAAGTCCACGCCCTGGCGGGCGAAGCGCACCTCCACCCCGTCGCTGAAGCCGTCCCCGTCCGTGTCCACGCGCAGGGGATCCGTCCCCTCCTCCGCCTCCTCCTCGTCGGTGAGGCCGTCCCCGTCCGAGTCCGCCACGTCCATGGGGCTGCGCGGCGGCGCGTTGAAGTTGGAGGCCACCAGCTCCTTGACGATGAAGGCGCGGCGCACCTGGCCGAAGCTGAAGTCCAGGAAGTTGATGGGCTCGTTGTTGCGGAAGTCCCGGAAGTTGCCGCCGCCCAGCTGCGCCATCTGCTCCAGGCGGTCCGCGTTCTGGTTGATGATGAGCAGCGGGCAGCCGCCCCCGTCCTCCAGGTTGCACACCGAGCTGACCGGCTGCGTGGGGTTGAAGACGTGCACCGTGTTCACGCGCACGTCCTCCACCAGATCCTTCAGCTGGCGGATACGCACCACCGCGTCCCCCTGCAGCAGCTCGTCGTCCTGGTCGTTGCTGGGCTTGCCGTCCGACAGGAAGATGACGGAGTAGCGCGCCTGGGCCAGCGCCTGGGCGCCCCCCTGGGCCAGCCGGCTCTTGGCGATGTCCGAGTTGATGAGCGAGTAGATGTCCGCCAGCGGCTTGACGAAGTCCGTCGAGTCCCGGTTGGGGGAGTTGTCCGGGTTGCGGAAGTTGAGCAGCGCCCGCGTGAGGTTCTGCTTCTGGGTGTCCGTCATGCTGGACACCTGGGCAAAGCCGTCCTGCCCCAGCGCGTCCCGGGTGAGGAAGGCCGTGGTGCTGCCCGCGAAGAGCACCACCGCGATGTGGACCTCCGGATCGTTGGGCAGGTTCTCGATGAGCTCGATGAGGGCCGTGGCGCGCGTACCGTCCGGATCGCTCACCACCATGGACTGGCTGGCGTCCATGGCGACGACAAGCTTGATGGGGCGCGTCACCTCGTTGGCGCCCACCGTGCAGAAGTTCCCCACGAAGGAGACGGCGCGGTCCACCGGCACCAGCTCGTCACGCCGCTCGTCATAGAGGTAGGCGTCCGTGCAGGCCGCCACAATCGCCACCGCCGACACCGCCACCACCGCCGCGAGTCCAGCCCTTCGAATCACGGCGCGTCCCCTACGCAGCGCGTCCGGTAGTGCTCCTCGGTGGAGAGCTGCACCGGCCTGCGGAAGTCGTCCTCCTCCAGCGTCAGCTCCGGCCCCAGCGGCACGCGCAGGGTGGGCGGCGCGTACTGGGCCCAGGCGCAGGCGGTGCGCCACCGGCCGTAGTCGGTGGCCACCCCGCTCTCGGGGGCCTCGCTGAACCAGACCTTGAAGAGGTTGTAGCCCTGCTGCACGCCCGAGCGGTTGGGCGGCGTCACCAGCTGCAAGTTGGACACGGTGAAATCATAGCAGGTACTGCCGTCGGTGCCCTCCTCGGCCACCGTCACCGTGTACTGGTACCCGTAGCGCTCGTAGAAGTCCCGGTCCCGCCGCGTCGGATCGCTGCCGGCGCGCAGCTCGTCGTCATCCGGGATGCCGTCCCCGTCCGTGTCGATGCCCGCGACATTCGGGGCGCGAGGATCCAGGCCGTAGCGCACCTCCAGCCCGTCCGGCGCGCCGTCGCCGTCGCTGTCCTCGAGCGTCTGGCGCGTCTTCACGAAGTTCTCCGCGTACTCCGACAGGCCGTCTCCGTCCGTGTCCCGGCCCGTGCAGGAGCAGCCCCGCGTCAGCGGCGAGTCCGGATCGCACCCACGCGCGTCCTTGTCGTTGCCCGGCTGGAAGCCCTGATCCGCCCGCCGCGCCTCGAAGCCGTCATCCAGGCAGTCCCCATCGCTGTCCGCGACGTAGGTGTTGGTCTCCAGGGTGAAGGTGTTGTCCAGCCGGTCCGGCAGCCCGTCTCCGTCCGTGTCCAGCTCGCGCCCGCCCTCCGCGGGCAGGGAGCTGAGCCCCTGCACCATCAGCGACTTGATCACGTTGCGCGAGGCGAAGGAGGAGTAGTCCAGCGCGCCCAGGCCCATGTTGTTGATCTGGTCGTTGTTGTTGAACTCCTGGTACACCCCGTTGCCAATCTCCGCGAAGCGCTGCAGCAGCCAGGAGGCGATCCTCTTGGCCGCCGCCGGGTACTCGGCCGGCGTCACGCCCGGGTAGGTGCCGTAGATGTCCTGGCAGATGGGGCCGCAGTTGGTCACCGACTGCTGGTTGAAGAGCAGGATGGTGTGCATGCGGATGTCGCCCACGTTGTACTGTTCCTTCAGCTCCATCAGCCGGCGCACGTAGCTGAAGAGCTGGTAGTTCTGGTTGCGATCCGTGCCGGGCTCGTAGCCGTCGATGTTGTCCGGCGAGTCCGGGTCCAGCAGGTTGCAGAACTCCACCGCGCTGGAGGAGTCCGCCCACGTCAGATCCGGGGTGTCCGGCGTGGCATACACGGTCAGGTTGTCCACGGCCGAGCAGCGCGGGTACGGCGTGCCGTCCGTGAGGAAGACCACCACGTACCGCGTGCGCGGCAGCACCTCGGGGCTCGCCGAGGACAGGGCCGTGATGTCGCTGGCGATCAGGCTGTAGGCGTACGAGATCGCGCCCTGGTAGTCGGTGCCCTTGCCCAGCTGGGCCTGCAGGCCACCAATGTACGAGTCCACCCCGCTCGTGGTCGTCGGCCGGGCGAAGCGCTGCCCGCTGGCCACCGGCGGCCACACGCCCTTCACGTTGGTCTCGAACGGGACGATGGAGATCTGCACGTTGGGCTGCTGGCGGAACTGATCCACCAGCCGCCGCAAGGCGCGCACGCGCGCAGGCTCCATGGTGGCGCCGCCCGGCAGCAGGATGTCCGCCACCTGCTCGCAGAACCCCGCCACCCCCTGAGAGCCGGGCGGATCCGACACGCACATGCTGCCGGACTGGTCGATGACGAGCACCACCTTCACCGGGAAGCCATCGGGCTCCGCGGGCTCGGTGCACACCCGGCCCGTCAGGGTGAGCCGATCATCCAGCAGCGTCTGGTCCTTCGTGACCGGCTCCACCAACGAGTCGGTACAGCCTGCCATCGCCGCTACCAGGAGGCCTGCGGCCAACCGCATCCGGGGGTTCAGGTGCATGGAAACGGGCCTCCTGGGCAGCATGGGGGTTGAGACTCTACTCCTGGCGGCGGCGGCGCAGCACCAGGCTGAGCAGCGCGGCGCCCAGCGCCAGGCCGCCCGCCGGGCCGGGCAGCGCGGCGCAGCTGCTGGCGTTGCCGTTGCCCACCTCCAGCTTGAGGCTGGACACGGACTCACGCAGCGCCGGGTACATCCGGTCCGAGAAGGCCAGCTTCGCCTGCACCTGGATGTCGTACGCGCCGTCCGCGTCCGCGGTGAACGTCGGCTCGCTGCCCTCGGCGTAGCGGTACTGCCAGTGGAGGCTCTGCGTCACGGCGCCCTTCGGGTTCTCCACCACGGACTTGGAGCCGGCGGGGCGCTCCTTCACCGTCCACGTGTACTCGATGGCGGCGCCGTTGCGGTTGGCGAACAGCGGCAGCTGCACCTTGTCGCCCTTCTTCAGGGCCAGCCGGCCACCTCCGGAGACGGTGAAGGGGCTCTTCGGATCGAGGCAGTCGCTCGGGTTGCTCTTGTCCACCACGACGCAGTAGTGCTCGTCGCACACGTCGCCCTTGCCGTCACCGTCGTCGTCCAGCTGGTCGCGGTTGACGATGGCCGGGCAGTTGTCCACCACCTTGCCGTCCAAGGCCAGGTTCAGCACGCCGTCGTTGTCGATGTCCGCGTCGCACACGTCACCCTGGAGGTCCCCGTCCACGTTCTCCTGGCTCGGGTTGTAGACGCCGGGGCAGTTGTCGCCGTTGTCGGAGACGTTGTCCTCGTCGGCATCCACGCGGCACCGGGCGTCGTCGGTGGGCGCCTGCTCCGGGTTGGCCAGGCGCGGGCAGTTGTCCACGCCGTCATTGATGCTGTCGTTGTCGTCGTCCAGGTCGCAGACGTCACCACCCTGGGCGTCCCCGTCCAGGTTGCTCTGGTCCTTGTTCGGGACGAGCGGGCAGTTGTCATCCGCGTTGGGCACGGTGTCGTTGTCCGCGTCCGGATCGCAGTCATCCCCCAGGCCGTCGCCGTCCGAGTCCTGCTGCTGGAAGTTGGAGAGCGCCGAGCAGTTGTCGCAGAGATCGCCCACGCTGTCGCCGTCCACGTCCGCCTGGTCGCGGTTGGAGGCGAAGGCGCAGTTGTCGCGGTCATCCGCCTTGCCGTCGCCGTCCGCGTCATCCGTGTAGGCCAGCGTCACGCCGTCATCCGTGAAGGCCACCCACACCGAGCAGCCACAGCCACAACCACAGCCACCGCCCTCCTCCTTGGGCCGGCCGCAGCTGCTGCCGAGGCACTCCGGGTTGTCCACCGCGTTGGTCTGCGCGAGGACGGGAGAGGTGCTGAAGAACAGCACCCCGAGAGCAGCAATTTGAGCGAAGCGGTTATGTGTCATGACGACTCCTTTCGACGTCGCTCTCTTAGCAAGAGCCGATCCGCTCACTGGCTGACAACATTCATCAGGAAATTCAGGGATTTGCACGGGAGGGCCAAAGAAGGCGGGGGGAAGTGTGGGGGGGAGCCCCCAGTGGGAGCGAGGGGTCTACCCCTCACCTGGAGCTTCGCGGGTGGGGGGATCAGTAGCCGAGGACGAAGTCATCCGGGGTGAAGCGGATGGTCTCCGCGGGGACCTTGCCCTGCTCCTCGGAGTAGTTGATGGAGGTGGCGAAGAGCGAGCTGACCCCGGCGCCTCGCGGATCATTGTCCCGGCCCACCTGCATATAGAGGAAGATGTCGTTGTTGCCGCTGGGGATCGTCACCCCCGGGAAGATGGGGTGGGGGCGCTCCAGCGTGGGCACGACGGTGACGTTCTCCGCGCGGGCCTGGTAGCAGGCGCGCCCGTCCGCGGTGGGCGTGCCGGGCTCCAGCGAGTAGCCGTAGCCGCGCTCGGCCTGGTAGGCGATGTCCGCGCTGAGCGGATCCCCCCGGGCCAGCATCTCCTCGACGTTGGTGATGCCATCGCGGTCGGTGTCGAGCAGATCCTCCGGGACGAGGGGGTTGGTGCGCCCCAGCGCCTCCACCAGGTCCGGCAGGCCGTCCGCGTCGGTGTCCCCCATGCACGGATCCGTGCCGAGCACGCGCTCCTCGCAGGTGTTGAGCCGGTCACCGTCGTCGTCCAGGGAGATGTTGCAGCCGTTGATGATGTCCAGGTCGCCGGGCAGAGGGCTCAGGCCCATGCGCAGCTCGATGCCGTCCATCAGGCCGTCGCCGTCCGTGTCCGGCTGCCGGGGATCCAGCCCCAGCTCCGTCTCGTCCCGGTCCGCCACGCCATCGCCGTCGCTGTCGGGGAGCAGCTCACCGTCGCGCACCTGGACGTTGCGGTTGAAGGCCAGGAAGCGCTTGACGACGAGCGGCGTCTGGATCGAGGCGTAGTTGAGGTTGGAGAGCGCGTCGCTCAGGCCCTCCGGATCCGTCTCGATGGGCTCGCTGCCACCGGCGTTGGCGATGGCCGCCACCTGCTGGCGCGTGGTGTCGTCCGGCGTCCTGCGCACATAGATGGGCTGCACCACCACCTCGCCCGCGCCGAACTGCTGGGCCAGGGCCTTCACCTCACCGGTGACGGCCGTCAGCTCGCACAGGCTGCAGGCCGAGGGGGGGGTGAGCCGGTTGCAGACGGCGTTGATGCCCACGTTGAAGGCGGGGTTGTCACAGCTCACGTCCGCGCTGGAGATGACCAGGATGACGAGGTAGCGGGTGCGGCCCACGGCGCCGCGGCAGGACGTCTGCATGTCGCCCGAGAGGATGCTCTTGGAGAGCCGCAGCGCCGAGCGGATGCTGATGGGCCCCGTCTCCTGGTAGGAGGCGTAGCGCGCCAGCGAGGCCTGGAAGGTGGAGGCGTCCGCGAAGCTGCCCTGCAGGCCGGTGGCCACGGAGTGGAAGGCCACGAGCGAGAACTTGATGTAGGGGCCGGCGAAGCGGCTGCTCAGGGTGCTGAGCGTGTCGGCGGTGTAGCCCACCACCTCCGCTTCGACGCCCTGCCCGCCCTGGATGGCGAACAGGGTCTTCACCGGGAAGGAGTCGCCGCTGGCCATGGGGATGCAGACGTCCCCCAGGAAGTCCGCGCGGTCCTTGCCGCTGGGCCCGCGCCCGTCGAGCGCGTAGAGGCCCGCGTCGGAGCACGAGAGGAGCAAGAGCGGAGCGAGGAGCCTGATCAGCTGGGGGGAGGTACGCATCAACCCCCATTGTAGACCGCAAGCCCCATGTGACTTTCAAGCAGTGTCGCCTCCTCGCCTGCCCCGGGTCTCGCGGGGGAGGAATCTTCCACCGCGCGTGATGCGGCGTGGCGCGCTGCATGCCGGGGCTCTCGCCCCGCACGGAATAAATCGCGCCGAGGGAGTTCATCCTGCTGAGGTGAACATGAAAGCGATCTCCTTCGCAGGCGCGCTCACGCTGGCGACCGCGGCGTTCGCGGGCGACAGCGGGGCTCCCAAGCTCCCGCTCGGGCTCTCTCCGCAGCTCTACCAGCTGACCGTCCCCGCTCCCCCCACCCCCGCCCAGGTGGCGCTGGGGGAGCGGCTCTTCAATGACAAGCGGCTGTCCGCCGATGACTCGGTGAGCTGTGCCACCTGCCATGATCCGGCGAAGGCCTTCGCGGACGGCAAGCCACAGGCCGTGGGCATCAAGAACCAGGTCGGCCAGCGCAACAGCCCCACCGTCCTCAACGCCCTCTTCCTGGCCACCCAGTTCTGGGATGGCCGGGCGGGGACCCTGGAGGATCAGGCGAAGCTGCCCATCCTCAACCCCATCGAGATGGGCATGCCCTCGCCGGAGGCGGTGGTCGCCAAGGTGCGCGCCATCCCCGAGTACCGCGACGGCTTCAAGCAGCTCAACGGCCGAGAAGCCACCTACGACGACATCGCCAGCGCCATCGCCGCGTTCGAGCGGACGGCGCTGGCGGGCAACTCCCGCTTCGACCGCTTCATCGCGGGCGACTCCAAGGCGCTCTCGGCGCAGGAGAAGCGCGGGTGGGCGCTCTTCAACGGCAAGGCGCGGTGCAACACCTGCCACGCGGGCAACGCCATCTCCCCCCTCTTCTCGGATCAGAAGTTCCACAACATCGGCATCGCGGCGCACAAGCAGGACTTCGTCCAGCTCGCCACCGAGGCCCTGCGCATCGTCCGGGCCGGCGATGAACAGCAGATCGACCGGTTGGCGCTGGAGACGAAGTTCTCCGAGCTGGGTCGGTTCCTGGTGACGCGGAAGGAGAATGACATCGGCTCCTTCAAGACCCCCACCCTGCGCAACATCGGAGTGACGGGGCCGTACATGCACGACGGCTCGCTCACCACCCTGTGGGACGTGATGGACCACTACAACAAGGGTGGCGTGCCCAACCCCTTCCTCGACGGCGGCATGCAGCGGCTGGGCCTCACCGAGCCGGAGATCGACGAGCTCGTGGCGTTCATGTTCGCCCTCACCTCGGAGGACTTCCAGGCGCTGGAGAAGAAGGAGCTGGCACGCCAGCGCGCGCGGAAGAACAACCGCCCGGAGCGGGACACGGCCGTGGCCATGGGGAAGAAGGGTCACCTGGGGGATCTCGCCCCCAACCCCGACATCAAGAACCCGGCCGAGATGGGGCTGTACGGGCCGATCGCGAACCCGGAGAAGTGACATGCGCAAAGGCGTGAAGAGCATCGAGACGAAGCACTACGAGGAGCGCGACTCCTTCTTTGACGGGCTCCGCCGGCTGGATCGGCGCGGGTTCATGCGCCTGGCGGGCCTCTCCGCCGGGATCGCCGCGGCCAAGGGGCTGCTAGCGCCCCAGAGCTTCCAGCTGATCAGCGTCGCGGAGGCGGCCACGCCTGGCGCGAAGCCGAAGTTCTCCTTCGCGTACATCTCGGACTCGCACCTCTACAAGAAGGAGCTCAACGACCGGTTCGTCCGCTCCCTGGTCCGCGCGGTGGACGACGTCAACCGCCTGGATCCCCAGCCCGACTTCGTCCTCTACGGCGGCGATCTCGCGCAGCTCGGCCAGAAGGAGGAGCTGGCGCTGGGCAAGGAGATCCTCAAGGGCCTGAAGGCGCCGGTGAAGATGATGGTCGGGGAGCACGACTGGTTCCTCGACATGGGCGACTACTGGCGCGAGCAGTTCGGCGAGCCGCAGTACTCGTTCGACCACAAGGGGATCCACTTCGTCACGCTGATGAGCGTGAACGAGAAGGACTTCTGGACCGCGCGCAACATGACGCCGATGGAGCGCATGCTCACCGTGGCCGGCCTGGACAACGGCGTACAGTCCCGCTTCGAGGTGGGCGCCGCCGGCCGCGAGTGGCTCAAGCGCGATC
Source organism: Myxococcaceae bacterium (assembly GCA_016926755.1). Lineage (GTDB taxonomy): Bacteria > Myxococcota > Myxococcia > Myxococcales > Myxococcaceae > Hyalangium. The sequence continues at coordinate 28,290 of JAFGNZ010000023.1, forward strand.
TGGCGAAGGTGGACAAGAACACCCCCCTCGTCGTGTTCAGCCACTCGCCGCTCTACAAGTACTACCGCCCCTGGAACTTCTGGACGGACGACGCGGACGAGGTGCAGGCGCTGCTCAGGCCGTTCAAGAACGTCACCGTCATCCACGGCCACACGCACCAGATCCTCTCGAACCAGATCGGGAACATCCAGTTCCATGGAATGCTCTCCACGGCGTGGCCCTGGCCCTATGCGCCCGAGGGGCTGCCGTCGCTCACGGTGCCGATGAACCGCCCGGATCCCTTCAGCAACTTCGACGGCTGCGGCGACGGGCGCATGGAGGTGCTCGAAGGCGGGCTGGTGGACAAGCTCTACAGCCTGTGGGACCGCGATCCGGTCACCGTGAAGTCCAGCTACCTGGCGAGCGGCGGCCGCAAGGATCGCCCGCCCACCTCTCGGCTCCCCCCCTACTAGGAACTGCGATCATGCACGTGCGAAACAAACTCGGCCTCGCAGCGCTGGGCCTCGGCCTCGGCCTCGGCCTCTCCGCCTGGCAGACGGCCAGCGCGGACAGCTCCAACCCCCAGCATCGCGTCCCCCGCTCGAGCGACGGCGACGTCGTCATCGCGCTCTGCGACGGGCAGACGACGCTGGAGGTGGAGGGCGTCAAGGATCCCTCCTCCATCTCCCGGGAGAAGGCGCAGGCCATCTCCGATGAGCTGATGACGGCGTGGAGGAAGAAGAACCCGGACGCGCGGTGGGATCCGCCGACACGGCTCGTCGCCCAGGCCAACCCGCCCCGGCCTCCCCCCGCCAGCTCCGCGCCCGTGAAGGCCGGGGGCCAGACCGCCTCCTCGGATCCGGACGAGGCCGCGCGCCGCGCTGGCGCGAACGTCCAGGACGGCCACACCTACGGCGCCTTCAGCGCCCGCGACGAGGCGATCTGGAAGGCGTCCGCCGAGCAGGCCGTGAAAGAGGGGCACCGCGTGTTCCACGACGCGAAGACCCTGGGCAGCACCGTCGCCATCTCCTGCGACATGTGCCACCCTGACGGCTCCAACACCCACCCGGAGACCTACCCCAAGTACCAGGTCCAGCTCGGCAGGGTCGCGCTGCTCCGAGACATGATCAACTGGTGCATCGAGAACCCGGTCCGCGGCAAGCCCCTGGCCGAGGACGATCCGCGGATGAAGGCGATGGAGGCCTACCTCTACGCGCAGCGGAAAGGCGTGAAGCTCGAGTACGGCAAGCACTGAGGTTCGCCGCTCGAGCCCCCAGCATGTGGAGCCGAAGAGCTCAGCCCCCGCGGGATCCTTCGTTCGACCGAGCGGCGCTCGGCCACCTGGCCGCGCTGCATGACACGGCCTTGCGCCTCTGCGGCGACGCGGCGGAGGCGCAGGATCTCACCCACGACACGTACGTGAGGGCGCTGAACGCGGCCGACCGGTTCGAGCCGGGCACCTCGCTCAAGACGTGGCTGCTGACCATCCTGCACAACCTCTTCCGGACGCGCCTCCGGGATCGGGGGCGCCACCCGGAGCTCGAGCTGGATGAGGAGCGGGTGGAGCTCCCCGTCTCGCTGGACAATGAGGACACCTGGCATGCTGTCACGAGCGCGCAGCTGGACTCGGCGGTAGAATCCCTTCCCCAGAAGCTCCGGGAGGTGGTGGTGCTGCGCGATCTGCAGGGTTTGTCGTACAAGGAGATCGCGCAGGTGTTGGATCTGCCGGTCGGAACAGTCATGTCGCGCCTCTATCGGGGACGGGAGACGCTCAGGTCGATTCTGGTGCCCCTGGCACGGGGCGAGGGCACCGCTGCCCCGAAGCGAGATGTGAAATGACGGTGTCGTGTGACAACGTGCGGAGCTGGCTCTCGGCCTGGATCGATGGCGAGCGCACTCCGCTCTCGTCGGAGGACTTCGAGCGCCACCTCGCCGAGTGCGAGGAGTGTGCGAAGTCCGCGCGCACGCTCCGCGGGTTCCTCCGGACGGTGTCCTCCGCGTACGTCCCCGCGGAGGTCCCCGCCTCCCTGGCGGCCTCCCTCCAGCGGATGACCCGACGGAGCTCGTCGCAGCGGCGGACCCACGCGATCTTCGCGGCCACGGCCGCGGCGGCTGCCGTCGTGCTCGTCGTCTTCACCCTGCTGCGCCCGGCCCCGGTGCAGGCCGCGTCGCTGGCGGAGGCCGCGGCCTCGGCTCACGAAGGGCTGGTCTCCGGCATCCTCCCGTTGGACGTGACGGGCGCCAACGCCGCCGCGCTGTCGCGGTGGCTCACGGAGCGGGTGGGCTTCCGGGTCGTCCTCCCCAAGCTGGAGGACTCGACGCTCGTCTTCAACGGCGGCCGGCTGGTTCCCCTGAGAGGGGGCTATGCCGCCGTCGTGAGCTTCCAGCGAAATGGCGAGCCCGTCAGCCTGGGGATCGCGCCCCGGCACGCCGCGGGCAGGCCGGAGGAAGCCCCGCGGACGGAGCTGTTCCGGAACATGAAGTTCGCCACCCGGACGATCCGTGGCCTGAACGTCATCAGCTGGAGCGAGGGCGAGCTGAGCTACGCGCTGGTGTCCCACCTCCCGGCGACCGGGCGGGCCTCCTGCGCCGTGTGCCACGGGGCGAACTCGGGGCTCAAGAGCGTCGAGGAGTTCCACGGGATGCGCCGCTGAAGGGCACCCGCGCCGGGGGAGGCATGCTCAGGGTCACGGAGTGGCGGGCTCAGCGACCGGGGCGGCCTCCGGAGGTGCGGCCTGCGCGGCTCGCGCTGCCTCCTGCGCCGTCGCCTGGCGCTTCTCCGCGGCGGCCTTGAGGTTCTTCAGCCCCGTCTGGAAGTGCTCGGACAGCATCTTCTCGATCATCCCCACGAAGTACCCGCCAATGACGGGCGGCAGCGTGCCTTCGTCCACCCACTTCACCTGGAGGCCCTGCCCCTGGCGCGTCCAGGTGATCGAGCCCCGGGCGTTCACTTCCTTGTCCGTCTCGATCATCTCGTCCACCCAGACGCCGGAGGCCACGTCACTCTTGGTGATGGTCATCTTCCCGTGCCCCATCTGCGGGCCGGACCACGACCACCACGCGCCCTCGCCCGAGGCCGGGCCGCCGTACTCCCACTTCACCTGGGGATCCATCTCCTTGTTCCAGGCCGCCCAGGACTGCCACTCCTTGAGATCGCTCACCAGCGGGTGGAGGTGCTCCGGCTCGGCGTCGATGAGCAGCGTCTGCTCGACGCGCCACTGCCGAGGCAGGAAGAGCCCCACCACCACGAACACCGCCACCAGGGCCACGAGGCCCAGCCCTACGATCTTCAGAACGCGCTTCATGCTCACTCCTGTGCCTGGAATGGATACGGCGAAGGCACGGCACGCGGGGAGTCTAGGAGCTTGTCGGAGAACCCAGCGGGTAGTGCTTCCTCCATAGGACGTAGTGTGGTTGAAGGCGGGCATGAGCACCGGCCCGAC
>JAFGNZ010000024.1 GCA_016926755.1 Myxococcaceae bacterium
ATGGCCCACGACTTCAACATCGAGGGCTACCAGGGCCTGAAGAAGCAGGACCTCATCTTCGCGCTGCTGTCGGGCATCGCGGACAAGAAGTTCGAGGTGCACGCCGAGGGCGTGATGGAGCTGCTCAGCGACGGCTTCGGCTTCCTGCGCAGCTCGGACAGCGACTACCAGCCGAGCCCGGACGACATCTACGTGTCCCCCTCGCAGGTGCGGCGCTTCAACCTGCGGCCGGGCGACACGGTGACGGGCCCCATCCGCCAGCCGCGCGAGGGCGAGCGCTTCTTCGCGCTGCAGAAGGTGGACAAGGTCAACTTCGCGGACCCGCTGTCCGAGGCGGCTCGCGAGCGCATCCTCTTCGACAACCTCACGCCGCTCTACCCCACGCGCAAGCTGAAGCTGGAGCACGAGGGGTCGGAGATGACCACGCGCATCATCGATCTGTTCTGCCCCATCGGCATGGGGCAGCGCTGCCTCATCGTGGCGCCGCCGAAGGCGGGCAAGACGGTGCTGCTGCAGAACATCGCGCACGCGATCGCCAAGAACCACCCGGACGTCTACCTCATGGTGCTGCTGGTGGATGAGCGCCCGGAGGAAGTGACGGACATGGAGCGCAGCGTGCGCGGCGAGGTGGTGTCCTCCACCTTCGACGAGCCGGCCACGCGCCACGTGCAGGTGGCGGAGATGGTCATCGACAAGGCCAAGCGCCTGGTCGAGCAGAAGTACGACGTGTGCATCCTGCTGGACTCCATCACCCGCTTGGCGCGCGCCTACAACACGGTGGTGCCGGCCTCCGGGAAGATCCTCTCCGGCGGCGTGGACGCCAACGCGCTGCACAAGCCCAAGCGCTTCTTCGGCGCCGCGCGCAACATCGAGGAGGGCGGCAGCCTCACCATCATCGGCACGGCGCTCATCGACACCGGCAGCCGCATGGACGAGGTCATCTTCGAGGAGTTCAAGGGCACCGGTAACTCGGAGATCGTCCTGGACCGCAAGCTCTTCGAGAAGCGCATCTTCCCGTGCCTGGACATCAACAAGTCCGGCACGCGCAAGGAGGAGCTGCTGCTGTCCCAGGCGGACCTCATCCGCATCACCGCGCTGCGGCAGGTGCTCCACCCGTTCACGCCGATCGACGCGATGGAGTTCGTGCTCAAGCACATGCGCCCCAGCGCCTCCAACACCGAGTTCCTCGGCTCGATGAACCGCTAGGAGCGCCCACATGTCCCGCCCCCGTCCTGGAGGCCTGGCTGCCGTGCTCCTGGGAGTCGTGCTCGGTCTCGGGACGGGGTGCGATCCGGTGGAGCTGATCGACGACATCCCCGTGGGGCTCTCGGATGAGATCTGCTACCAGAACAGCGACTGCGCGCCCAACGGGTGCTGCGGCGAGGGCACCCACCCCACGCACGTCTCCGAGGCCCCGGACTGCTCGGGCGTGCGCTGTGATGGGACGTGCCCGCCCGACACCATCGACTGCGGGCGCTGCCTGGCGTTCTGCCGGGACTCGCGCTGCGCCGCCGCGTGCCAGTGAGGCGGCTCAGTCCCTGGGCGGCGAGACGGGCTGTACCGCTGGCGCCGGCTGGGCCTTGAGGCGCGCGAAGTCGAAGCACGCCACGAAGGTGGCGGCGAGGGGCACCGCGAACAGGGCGCCCACCAGCCCGTAGAGGCGCTCTCCGGCGATCAGGCTGAAGGCCACGATGACCGGGTGGATGCGCGCGGCCTGCCCCATGATCTTCGGGTTGAGGAAGTACGCCTCCAGCGCGTGGATGCCGATGATCCACAGGAGGATCGCCAGCCCCTTCTGGACGCCGTCCGCCAGCGCGATGAGGACGATGGGCACCGAGCTGAGGATGGTGCCGAAGATGGGGATGAGGCTGAAGACGGTGGCGATGGTGGCCAGCAGGAAGGCGAACTTCACCCCGAACAGCAGCAGCCCGATGGCGGTGAGGGTGCCGTTCACCACGCAGATGGTGACCTGGCCGCGCACCACGCCGGACAGCGAGCGATCCAGGCGCTCCAGGAGCAGGCGCGCGTCGGCGGAGTACTCGGGCGGGATGAGGGTGCCGAAGTAGCCGCGGATGGCGTGCGCGTCGATGGAGAAGAACGCGGCCACCATCAGGATGAAGAACAGCATGAAGACGCCGGCGAGCACCCCGCCGATGATGTTGCGCGAGATGTGGACGATGTTGCCCAGGTTCTCCCGCGCCAGCACGGCCAGGCGCGCCACGGAGTCCTTGAGCAGCTGCCCCAGATCCAGCGCGAAGCTGAGAGAGCCGCCGGGGGCCACGTCCTCGCCCTGCACGGCCCGGTCGGAGAGCGCGATGGGGATGCCGTAGCCGCTCAGCCACTCCTCGGCGCGGTGCGCGAGCGACTGGAGGTACTCCGGGGTGAGCGAGTTGGCGAAGGCCAGCCCGTCCCGGCTGATGCGCGCCAGCTCCCGGTAGAGCTGCGGCAGCAGCGCGATGAAGAACAGGTACATGCCCACGAAGAAGAGGGCGTAGATGAGGAGGATGGCCACCCACCGGGGGATGGGGCGCCCGCGCACCTGCAAGCGCGTGATGCGGGCCACGAGCGGCTGGACGAGGTAGGCGATGAGGGCCGCGCCGGCGAACGGCATCACCACCGAGCGGAAGAGGATGAGCACCGCCGCGATCGCTCCCCACAGGCACGCGAGGATGACGAGCCGCTTCCGGCGCTCGGCAGGGGCGAAGGCATCGTGGGGCTGCAGCATGGGCGCGGCTTATGGCAGAGGCGTTCTTTCCTCACAAGCCTTCCCCCGCTGGAAGGGTGCGCCCGGTCGTTGGGCTCCCTACCAATCATCAGAGGATGAGGCCGGAGGGGGGCGGCTGCACCAGGCGCATCCGCGCCTCCAGCTTGTCCAGGACCTGGCTCATGTGCGGCCGCTTCACGCGGCCCTCGGTGGCCTCGCCCAGCCCCAGCAGCTGCTCCACGAGCCAGCGGGTGAGGAAGAGCAGCGGCAGGCGATCCGTGGGGGCCAGCCCGCGCTCCAGGTAGCGCTTGTTGCGCATGTAGTCGTCGTAGGCGTCGAACTCTCGCGCCAGCTCCCAGCGAGACAGCCGCAGCGCCTCGTCATAGACGGCCTGGGAAGGGCGCGGCGGGGGCTCCAGGAAGAGGGGCGCGAACGTGCCTCCCATATCCAGGTCGATCTCCTGCACGGGCGGCGGCCAGCGGGACAGATCCTTGGCCAGCAGCTTCGACACCTCTTCCAGGAGGTGATCGATCAGGGGGACGGGCTTCGCCTCGAAGAGATGGTCCCAGCGCGAGGACATGGCTCCTCAACCTAGCGCATCGCCGCGTCCGGGTGGAGCAGCCGCTCCCGGGCCTCTCGGGCGCGCGCGTGCGTCGGCTCCCGCGCCAGCACCTGCTCGAAGGACTCCAGCGCCTCGGCGCGCCGGCCCAGCGCCTCCAGGCTGGCTCCCAGCTCATAGCGCGCCTCGGTCCGCTCGCCGTACAGGGCCGTCGAGCGCTCCAGGTAGTCCACCGCCGCGGCGGGGCACTCCAGCTGCCGCAGCAGCGGCGCGAGCCTGACCGCCAGATCCTCCTCGGTCCTGAGGGGGTAGTCGTTGCGCCAGAGCTGCTCGAACGCTCGCAGGAACTCCTTCCGGAGCGGGAGGGGGGCGGAGCGCAGCAGCTGCGGCAGCTGCTCGTGGAGGCGGAAGATCAGCTCCGGCTCCCACCCGCTCAGGCGCAGCAGCGTGAGGAGCTGCTCCGGCCCCTGGTCCTCGAGGTGGGAGGAGACCATGTTGATGAGCGCGTGCCGCTCCAGCGGGGGCAGCGCGCGGATGGCCTCGTGGAAGGCCATGCTCGTGGCCGGCGCGGCCTCTCGGGGAGCGCCCAGCATCCACGCGGCCACGTTGAGCCGGGAGGGCGCCTCGGTGCCGCGGAGCCAGAAGCCTCCGCGCTCCTCCACCCACGCGCCCATGGCGTGGAAGTTGAGCATGAAGGAGACACACCCCTGGTGCCGGGCGATCCGAGGGCGCCGCTCGGCCCGCAGGTCCTCCTCGCTCAGGTAGCCCTTGTCCGCGGACAGCAGCAGCCACCGGCCCTGGGCCAGGCTGGAGAGGGCCTCCATGCAGCGCAGCGCGCCGACCGGGAAGGGGAGGGTCGCGCCCTCCAGCCGCTGCCGGTAGCACTCCAGCAGGCGGTTCCACTCCGGCTCCTCGTAGGCCTGGCCCTGCACGGGGTGGAAGCCCACGGTCATGGGGACTCCGTGCAGGAAGGTGAGCGCCTCGAGGCCCTCGTCGCCCTCGGGGGCGGGCTGGAGGCGCCCTTCGTGGAGCACGCCCCCTTCGACGCGGAAGAAGTCATGTTCGAGGCTGTCGAACAGGTAGTTGCCGAGCACCACCAGCGGGTTGCGGAGGGTGCCCGGCTCGATGCGCTCGCCCGAGGAGAGGAGCTCCAGCGGCTCGCGCGCCCCGGCGTCGCGGAGGGCGAAGGCGATCCGGCCGGAGGCGATGAGCGGCTGCAGCAGCGGGTGGGCCATCGAGGCGCGGATGTTGCTCGCGGCCACGTCGGTCAGGATGAAGCGCACGGGTGGGCCCCCCGTGGGGGCGATCTCCTCGAGCGCGTCCAGCGTGCCGAGCAGCCTCCAGGCGAGGCGCGCCGAGCCGGCTCCCAGCTCGACGACGTAGAGGGGCGCTCGCGGATCTCCCAGGCGGAGGCAGTCCTGCTGCAGGCCGCGGATGATGCGCGCGTAGGCCGCGGCGATGGCCGCGCTCGTGGTGACGTGCGAGGGCACGGCCCCTGAGGTGAAGGCGGCGGTGCCCTGCTCGTTATAGAACTGCTGCTGCGTGCTCCACAGCGAGGAGCGGGAGAGGCGAGGGTGATCGTCCATCGCCGCGCAGGGTAGAAGGCGCGGCCCCGCGGATCCACTTCGCCCGGTGGCGGCCGAGCACGCCCGGTGTCAGCCGCCGCGCGCGCGGGCAGCTTCGCGCCCTGGTGGGCGTGGGCCACCTCGAATCGATAACCGGACAGTCCCAGGGCCTCCAGAAGCCACCGGTCGTAGTCGCCCACCGAGAGGCGCACCGAGGCCGCGGCCTCTCCTGCTTTCAGCAACAGAACGTTCTTCACCAGGCGCCTCGCTGCTCCGGGTTGCCACCGCTGGGAGCCAGCCCTACCGTTCTGCGCCGATCCCGAGCCGGTGCCCACGCCTTTCGCGCTCCCGCGCCCGGATCCTCGGAGGTGTCTCCATGAATGACGCTCGCTCGCTCACTCCTCAGCTCCCCGCCCTCAAGCTGCTCATCGACGGCCAGCCCGTGGACCCCGTGGAGGGGGGGACGCTTCCGGTGGTGAACCCCGCCACCGGGCAGAAGATCTGCGACGTGCCCTCCGCCACCGGCGCGGACGTGGACAAGGCGGTGAGGGCCGCGCGCCGCGCCTTCGAGTCCGGCCCCTGGGGGCGGATGAACGCCAGCGAGCGGGGCAGGCTGATCCGCAAGCTGTCGGACCTGCTCTGGCAGCGCCGCGAGGAGTTCGCCCTCGTCGAGTCGATGAACAACGGCAAGACGTTCAAGGACGCCATTCGCGGGGACGTGGCCCCCGGCGCCGCGACGCTGGCCTACTTCGCGGAGCTGTCCAACAAGATCACCGGCGAGGTGCTGCCGGTGGACGGCCCCTTCCTCACCTACTGCCTCAAGGAGCCGGTGGGCGTGGTGGCGGCCATCATCCCGTGGAACTACCCCACGTCCCTGCTGTGCTGGAAGCTGGGGCCCGCGCTCGCGGCGGGGTGCACCGTGGTGGTGAAGCCCTCGGAGCTCACGCCGCTCACCGCCCTCAAGCTGGGAGCGCTCGCCCTGGAGGCGGGCTTCCCGCCGGGCGTGCTCAACGTGGTGACAGGCTATGGCGATCCGGCCGGCGAGGCGATCGCCCGGCACCCGGACGTGGACAAGATCTCCTTCACGGGCTCGGGGCGCACGGCGCGCCGGCTCCTGCAGGCCTCCGCCAGCAGCAACCTCAAGAAGCTGACGCTGGAGCTGGGCGGCAAGAGCCCGCAGATCATCCTCCCGGACGCGGACTTCGACAGCGCCGTGGAGGCGTGCTTCTGGGGCATCTTCGGCAACAAGGGAGAGACGTGCAACGCGGGCAGCCGCGTGCTCGTCCACGAGAAGGCCTATGACGAGCTCGTCGGTCGGCTGGCCGAGCGCGCGCGGAGGATGCGGGTGGGGGATCCGCTGGATCCCGAGACGGAGATGGGCTCGCAGATCAGCGCGCGCCAGCTCGAGACGATCCTCGGCTACATCGACAGCGGCCGGAAGCAGGGCGCCCGGCTGCTCACCGGCGGCGAGCGGGACACGCAGGGCGCCAAGGCGAAGGGCTTCTTCGTGAAGCCCACCCTCTTCGGGGACGTGCAGCCGGAGATGAAGATCGCCCAGGAGGAGATCTTCGGCCCGGTGCTCAGCTGCATCCGCTTCCGGGACGAGGCGCACGCGCTGGAGATCGCCAACGGCACGCCCTACGGCCTGGCCGCCTCGATCTGGACGCGCGACGTGGCCAAGGCGCACGCGATGGCGCGCAAGGTGAAGAGCGGCGTGGTGTGGATCAACTGCTTCAACGAGTTCGACGATGCCGCGCCCTTTGGTGGCTACAAGGAGTCCGGCTGGGGCAGGGATCTGTCCCATCACGCCCTGGAGGGTTACCTCCAGTACAAGGCGGTGTGGACGAAGCTGCCCGAGGGGCTGTGAGCTCTCATGGAAGAAGGACGCGCACACATGGCAATCCGTCCCAAGGCGAAGGTCATCTCCCACCCAGTCATGGCGAGGCGCGCGCGCGCGAAGGAGCGCGGCGAAGTGGTGCGCCCGGTGGCGCGCGAGCCCGGCGGCGTGGACTTCCTGCGCAAGTGGTTCGAGGAGAAGGGCGTCCGCAAGGTGAAGCTGGGCGCGGTGGACATCGACGGCGTCTGGCGCGGCAAGTACGTCTCCACCGACAAGTTCTTCTCCGCGGCGAAGAGCGGGCTGGGGTTCTGTGATGTCGTCTTCGGGTGGGATCTGGCGGACGAGCTGCTGGACAACACCCAGGTGACGGGCTGGCACACCGGCTACCCGGACGCGTGCGCGCGAGTGGACGTGTCCTCCGGCCGCATCATCCCTTGGGAGCCGGACACGGCGGCCTTCCTGCTGGACTTCGTGAACGCGGACGGCTCAGCCTATGCGGCCAGCCCCCGCCAGCTCCTCCAGAAGGTCGCGCGGCGCGCGAGGGACCTGGGCTTCATGCCGAAGTTCGGCGCGGAGTACGAGTTCTTCATCTTCAAGGAGACGCCGCACTCGCTGAAGGAGAAGGGCTTCCAGGGCCTCACGCCGCTCACGCCGGGCATGTTCGGCTACTCGTGGCTGCGCACGTCGCTGAACTCGGCGCTGGTGCACGCGCTCATCGACGGGTGCAACGCCTTCGGGGTGGACATCGAGGGCTTCCACACGGAGACGGGCCCTGGCGTCTTCGAGGCCGCCATCCGCTACGACGAGCTGGAGAAGGCCGCGGACAAGGCGGTGCTCTTCAAGACGGCGGTGAAGGAGCTCTGCGCGCGCCACGGGCTGACGGCGTGCTTCATGGCCAAGGTGAACGCGAAGCTGCCGGGGTGCTCGGGGCACGTGCACCAGTCGCTGTGGACGCTCAAGGGGGAGCAGAACACCTTCTACGACGAGTCCGCGCCGGACGGCATGAGCCAGACGATGCGGCACTACATCGGCGGGCAGGTGGAGCTGATGCCGGAGCTGACGGCGCTCTACTGGCCCACGGTGAACAGCTACAAGCGCAGCGTGGAGAACACGTGGGCGCCCACCACGGCGACGTGGGGCCGGGAGAACCGCACCACGGCCATCCGCGTCATCGGCGACAGCCCCAAGTCCATGCGGCTGGAGTACCGGCAGCTCGGCGCGGACATGAACGCGTACATCGGCATGGCCGTCAGCCTGGCGGCGGGGCTGTGGGGCATCCAGAACGAGGTGGAGCCGCCGTCCATGTGCGCGGGCAACGGCTACGAGGCCAACGCCCGGCCGCTGCCGCGCAACCTGAAGGAGGCGGTGGCGCTGCTCGAGTCCTCCGAGTGCGCGCGGGAATTGCTGGGGGATGACTTCGTGGACCACTACGTGCGCACGCGCAAGTGGGAGGTGCGTCAGTACGAGCGCGCCGTCACCAACTGGGAGCTGGAGCGCTACCTGGAGCTCATCTGATCTACCTGCCTTCCTCTCCCTGGTGGGAGAGGGGCTGAGGGTTTCCCGCTACAGTACGGAAGGATCGGGTTCAATACGATGCAGCCGTTCGATATGCCGACCGAAGCGCGCGTCTCCGAGATGTCCTGGCCCACGAAGATCGTCCTCGGCGTGGGCGCCCTGCAGCGCCTGCCCGCCCAGGTGGCGCGGCTGAAGATGAAGCGCCCGCTGGTGGTGACGGATGCGGGCGTGGTGAAGGCGGGGCTCGCCCAGCGCGTGTTCGATGTGCTGCGGGGCGCCGGGGTGGAGTACGCGGTGTTCGACCGCGTGGAGCCGAACCCCACGGAGAAGGACGTGTTCGCCGGGCTGGAGGCGTACCGGCACCACCAGTGCGATGGAGTCGTGGCGCTCGGGGGCGGCAGCCCGCTGGACGCCGCGAAGCTGGTGCAGCTGCTCACCACGCACGAGCCGCCGCTGTCGCGCTACGACGACGCCAAGGGCGGGGACCAGTACGTGCGCGACGATCTGCCGCCGCTCATCGCCATTCCGACCACGGCGGGGACGGGCTCGGAGGTGAGCCGCTCGGGCGTGGTGACGCTGCAGGACACGGGGCGCAAGACGGTCATCTTCAGCCCGTACCTGCTGCCCAAGGCGGCCATCTGCGATCCGGAGCTGACGCTCGGGCTGCCGCCGGGGCCCACCGCGGCCACGGGCATGGATGCGCTGACGCACTGCCTGGAGGCGTACATCGCCAACGGCTTCCACCCGCTGGCGGACGCGGTGGCCCTTGATGGCATTGCCCGGGTGGGGCGCTCGCTCGTCACCGCGGTGAAGGAGGGCAGCAACGTCTCGGCGCGCGCGGACATGATGGTGGCGGCGATGGAGGGGGCGATGGCGTTCCAGAAGGGCCTGGGGGCGTGCCATGCGCTGGCGCACGCGCTGACGCCCATCTCCGGAACGCACCACGGCCTGGCCAATGCGATCGTGCTGCCGGTGGTGATGGAGTTCAACCGGCCCATGTGCACGGCGCGGCTGGCGCGCGTGGCGGTGGCGCTGGGAGAGTTCGTCAACATGCGGGAGGACGTGCTGGCCGGCCACGCCATCGATCGGATCCGCAAGCTCAACGCGGCCATCGGGATTCCGGCGCGGCTGCGCGACGTGGGGGTGCAGGAGAAGGACCTGCCGCGCATCGCCGCGAAGGCCTTCGAGGACGCCTCGCACCTGACGAATCCGCGCAAGTGCACCGAGGCGGACCTGTTGGCGATGGCGCGCGAGGCGTTCTGAGCTGTCGGGGATGCAGGCCGAGTGATCCCTGCCATTCTCCCAGTTCCTCAGCTGGAAGCGACCGGAACAGCGTACTGGGCTTCGTCACCGTCGACGTGGACAACCGGTTGGAGGCCCTGTGCATCTGCCAGCCTTGGGACAGTGCCGTAGTACAGCGAGAAACCCATCTCCCAGCTGAAGATGAGCGAAGCGTTGAAGTGCACGGCGGCGGCTCATGGTCAGCATTGAACGTGCGGCCACTCCTTCGAGCTTTCGGAATTGCCCCCGGGCTGGTGCCGTGGAATCAAGGCCGACATCGCACGGGAGGCACACCATGCAGCAGCGGCAGCTCGGCAATTCCAATCTTCACATCACCCCCATCGGCTTCGGCGCCTGGGCCATCGGTGGCGGAGGCTGGGCCTTCGCGTGGGGGCCTCAGGATGACCAGCAGTCCATCCGCGCCATCCGGCGCGCGCTCGATCTGGGCATCAACTGGATCGACACCGCCGCCGTGTACGGGCTCGGCCACTCGGAGGAGATCGTCGCCAGAGCCCTGGAGGGCCGCGCGAACCGGCCGCTCATCTTCACCAAGTGCGGCCTCGTCTGGGACGCCCAGGGCCGGGTCAGCAACGCGCTGAGCCCGGACTCCATCCGGCGCGAGTGCGAGGCGAGCCTGCGCCGGCTCAAGGTGGACGCCATCGATCTCTACCAGCTCCACTGGCCCCCGGAGGGGGACTCGCTGAAGGGCATCGAGGAGGCGTGGACGACCATGACCGAGCTTCAGCGCCAGGGCAAGGTGCGCTGGATCGGTGTCTCCAACTTCAACGCCGAGCAGATGGAGCTGGCGCACCGCATCGCTCCCATCACCTCGCTGCAGCCACCGTACTCACTCATCCACCGCGGCATCGAGGCGGACATCCTCCCGTTCTGCGAGCGGCAGAACATCGGCGTCATCGCCTACTCGCCCATGGCCTCGGGCTTGCTGACGGGGGCCATGACGCGCGAGCGCGTGGCCCGCTTCCCCCAGGATGACTGGCGGCGCCGCAGCCCGGACTTCCAGGAGCCGCTGCTCTCGCGGAACCTGGCGCTGGTGGAGCGGCTGCGTCAGATCGGCGCGCGGCACGGGCGCTCACCGGCCGAGGCCGCCATCGCCTGGGTGCTGCGGCTGCCGGTCGTCACGGCCGCCATCGTGGGGGCCCGCAGCGCCGAGCAGGTGGAGGGCTTCACTGGTGCCATGGACTTCCGCCTCTCGCGCAGCGAGCAGCAGGAACTCGAGGACTTCCTCCGCCAACAGTCGTCCCCTGGCGGCGAGGCGCACATCTAGGTCAGGGGAGCTGGAACGACACCATCGCGCGAGTCGAGTGTCCCGGCGCGACGAGCTCCTCGAAGGGGATGTGGAAGGCATGGACCACGTTCCATGGCGTCCCCGTGGAGGATGCAGAGCGGCGGCCTGATCCTCGGGAACCTGCTGCAGGCCCTGGTAGTCTTCGCGCCGTTCATGAATGACATCTTCCATACGGCTCCCTTCAGCCTGAGCAAGTGGATCATCCGCTGGAGGGAGCGAGCCGCTCACGGAGGGAGCACGCGCGCATGATCCACGTCCTTGCATTCCTCGCGGCAGGGCTCGTCGTCGTCTTCGCGGGGACGGCCCTCGCGCGCTACGGTGACGCGATCGCGGAGGCGACGAAGGTGGGCCGGCTGTGGATCGGCTCCGTGCTGCTCGCGGGCGCGACCTCCCTCCCCGAGCTGGCGACGGACATCTCCGCCGTGCGCCTGGGCGCGGTGGACCTGGCCGTGGGAGATCTCTTCGGCTCGAGCATGGCCAACATGCTCATCCTCGCGCTGATCGATCTGCTCCCCCCGCGAAGGCGGGTCCTCCAGCAGGTCAACCTCGATCACGCGCTCTCCGTGGCGCTCGCGATCTCCGTCAACGCGCTCGCCGCGGTGTTCATCCTCGTCCGCCCCGAGTTCACGATCCTGGGGATCTCGCCGGGCTCCGTGCTGCTCGTCCTTGCCTACGTGCTCGGCACGCGCGCGATCTACCGGCACGTGACCCGGGAGGGAGCGACGCTGAGCATGGGGCTCGCGCAGGAGGAGGGCCCGTCGAAGCTCTCACTCCGCCAGGCCCTGCTGGGCTTCGGGGGGGCCTCGGCGGTCATCCTCGTCTCGGCCCCGCTCTTCGCCTGGGGCGCCAAGGGCATCGCGGAGATGACCGGCCTGGGCAACACGTTCGTGGGGACCTGGCTCGTCGGCCTTTCGACTTCGCTGCCAGAGCTCGTGGCCTCGGTGGCCGCCGTCCGGATGGGCGCCTTCGACATGGCCGTGGGCAACCTCTTCGGCTCCAACGCGTTCAACATGGCCATCCTCTTCCCCCTGGATCTCGCCCAGCGCGGCAGCCTCTTCGCGGCGGTCGACCCGAGCCACGTCCTGTCAGCGCTCTTCGGGGTGATCCTGATGGCCCTGGGCCTTGCCGCGATCGCCTACCGGGCCCAGCGGCGCTTCGCGATGCTGGAGCCCGACAGCCTCTTGGTCCTCGCGGCCTATGTGCTGGGGATCTGGCTGCTCTACCTCCACGCGGTGCCCTGATCCCCAGTGGGCCGCTCTCCGCCCTTGACTGCAACTCCCCTACATTGCGGCAAAACGAGAAAAATATGACTTGACTGGAGTTCTAAATTTGTAAGAAAGTAGGGGAGCGTTCGGCCTTTCGCCGGACCGGAGGATCCCCCGCCATGCGTATTCGCCGTCTCGTCCCTCTCCTCCCCCTGCTCCTCGGGAGCGCCTGCGGCATCGACAGCCCAGGCCTCGACGCCGAGCAGGACAGCAGCCAGGTGTCCGACGTCTCGCAGACCATGAAGCTGGGCGCAGGGCAGGGCCTGCGTCAGCTCCAGGCGCAGCGGCCCGACTTCTTCCGCGGTGCGGGCGAGCTGGCGTTCAAGCGCGGCCTGGTCGACATGCGCGGCCAGGCGCACGAGCGCCTGGAGCAGCGCGTCAATGGCATCCCCGTCTTCGGGGGGCAGGCCATCCTCCACCTCAACGATGACGGCACCATCGCGTCCATCACGGATCGCCTCGTGCGCGACCTCAAGGTCGACACCAAGGCGAAGCTCCGGGCCGAGGAGGCCATCCAGATCGCCGTCGACCATGCGGGCGGCCCGAGCCTCCTGGGCGCCGCGCCGAAGGCGGACCTGCTGATCCTCCCCGACAGCAAGGGCAGTGGGCTGGCCTGGCGGGTGGAGCTCGAGACCCTCTCCAGCGAGGGCGAGTTCGCGATGCCGAACCTCTTCATCGACGCGCACACGGGCGAGCTGGTCCAGGAGTTCAACAACCTCAAGACCGCCCGAAACCGGAAGACCTACACGGCCAACAACCGCACGAGTCTCCCCGGGACGCTGGTGCGCTCCGAGGGGCAGGGGGCTGGGAGTGACGCCGTCCTGAACCAGGCCCACGACAACGCGGGCTACACGTATGACTTCTACTCCAGCACCTTCGGGCGTGACAGCTTCGACGATGCGGGCGCCACCATCACCTCGAGCGTTCACTACAGCAGGAACTACGTGAACGCGTTCTGGAATGGGACGCAGATGGTCTACGGCGACGGCGACGGCTCCCAGTCCGGCCCGCTGACGGTGCTGGACGTCGTGGGCCACGAGCTCACCCACGCCGTCACCGAATACTCCTCGGGCCTCATCTACGCGAACGAGTCCGGTGCCCTCAACGAGGCCATGTCCGACATCTTCGGCGCGTCCATCGAGGCCTACCGGGATGGCACGGTCAGCGCCAACACCTGGAAGATCGGCGAGGAGTGCTGGACCCCGGCCACCGCGGGCGACGCGCTGCGCTACATGAACGATCCGGCCGCGGCTGGCGACTACGACTACTACCCCACGCGCTACACGGGCACCTCCGACAACGGCGGCGTGCACTGGAACTCGGGTATCGCCAACCTGGCCTTCAAGCTGATGGTCACCGGCGGCACCCACCCGCGCGGCAAGACGAGCAACGTGGTGCCGGCGCTGGACGCGAACGCCTACACCAGCATCATGAAGGCCGCGGCCATCTTCTACCGCGCCAACACGGTGTACCTCACGCCGGGCAGCACCTTCTCCGAGGCGCGCGGGGCCACCGCGCAGGCCGCCGCCGACCTCTACGGCTCGGCCGCCGCCACCTCGGTGAACGAGGCCTGGACCGCGGTGGGCGTGGCCGCGCCTCCGACCTGGACCGTGATCTCCACCGTGAACAACCTGTCGGGCGGCAAGAGCAGCAACACGAACTACAACTACGCCACGCCGAGCGGCGCGACGGCGATGCGGTTCGTGCTCGCCGGCGGCTCGGGTGACGCCGACCTGTACGTGAAGTTCGGCAGCGCGCCCACCACCAGCAGCTACGACTGCCGCTCCGCGGGCGCGACCAGCGATGAGAGCTGCACCATCAACGGGGCGAAGCAGGGCACGTACTACGTCCTGATCCGCGGGTACACGGCCTACTCGGGCGTCACCTACACGGTGAGCTCCGGCCAGTAGTCCCGAGCCGCGCTGGAGGCTGAAGGAATGAAGGGGCTGGGAGGCGACTCCCAGCCCCGCTTTCTTTGCGGGGATGGCACGGCGTGGATGGAAGTGAGCCCTTCAGTGCATCACGGACTCGCCTGCCTCGGGCCTGGCGCCGGGCTTCACCCGGGGGAAGAAGAAGCTGAAGGCGAAGGCCAGCACCGCCATGGCGGACATGATCCAGAAGTTGGTGGAGAGCCCGTCGGCCAGCGAGCCGCTCAGCTGGCGCAGGACGTCGTCGCCGAGCCCGCGCCCGTGCTCGGGCCCGAGCAGCTCATTGGCCGCGCTCACGGGGATGTGTGGGTCCGCGGTCAGCCGCTCCACCAGCACGCCGCCCATGACGCCCACGCCGAGCGCTCCGCCGATGGTGCGGAAGAACATGTTGCTCGCGGTGGCCACGCCCCGCATCTCCCAGCCGACGCTCGTCTGCACGGCGATGAGCAGCGCGGTGGCCGCGAACCCCAGGCCCGCGCCGAACAGGCCCATGGCCACCTCGGGGAGCAACAGCGGGGCGCCGGGCTCGAGCACCAGCGCCAGGAGCACCGTGGACAGGCCCGAGAGCCCCAGGCCCCCCAGGATGAGGGGGCGGAACCCCACCTTCACCAGCAGCTTCCCACAGATGACGGCGCAGACCGGCCACGCCACCAGCATGGGGGTGATCATCGCGCCGGCCCGCGTGGCCGTGCCGCCCAGGACACCCTGGACGAAGAGCGGGACGTAGGTGGTGGCACCGAACATCGCCGCCGAGAACAGCGCCGACGTCACCGAGGCGATGGCGATGGCCGGGCGCGCGAAGATGCCCGGGGGCATGAGGGGCTCCTTCGCCTTGCGCTCGACGAGGACGAAGGCCACGAGCAGCACCGCCGCCAGCGCGAGCGGCACCAGGCGGTCGTCGTGGCGCTGTGCTCCCAGCAGGAGCGCCACCACGCCCAGGGAGAGCAGCAGGGCGCCGCCGACGTCCAGCGTACGCGGCTGCTTCTGGAGGTGCTCGTGGAAGAAGGTGAGGAGCAGCACCATCGTGCCCAGGCCCACCGGCACATTGATGTAGAAGACCCAGTGCCACGACAGCCACCGGACGATGAGGCCGCCGGCCAGCGGCCCCACCAGGCCCGAGACTCCCCACACCGCGCTGAAGAGGCCCTGCACGCGGCCGCGCTCCTCCAGGCTGTAGAGATCGCCGATCACCGTCAGCGTGGTGGGCTGGATGGCGCCCGCGCCCAGGCCCTGCAGCGTGCGGAAGGCGATGAGCCACTGCATGGACGGGGACAGGCCGCTGGCCACCGAGCCCACCAGGAACAGGGTGATGCCGAAGAGCAGGATGGGCTTGCGCCCGTAGAGATCCGCCAGCTTCCCGAAGATGGGGACGGTGACGGTGGAGGCCAGCATGTACGCGGTGAAGACCCAGGCGTAGTGCTCGATGCCGCCCAGATCGCTGACGACGGTGGGCATGGCGGTGGAGACGACGGTCATCTCCAGCGCCGCCATGAAGAGGCTGAGGGCGAGGGCGACGGTGGTGAGCGGACGGTGGGTCTTGCGCATGGCCGGGGAAGGCTCGCGCAATAGCGCACACCGCCATCAGGGGAGCAAGGGGTTGAGCCGCCGAGACGAGCGGGCCACCCTGCCCGAGGGTGCGGCAAGGTGGCCCGGGGACTTCATGCCCTGCGTGCTACGGCTTGCAGAGGAAGTCGTAGCTCACCGGTGTGATGCCCGTGACGATGGACGGATCACACCACGCCAGATCGTAGTTGTAGCGCACGGTCTTCACGGCGCGCCGCTCGACGCAGTAGCCGGTGCCCACGCCGCACTTCCAGGCCTCCCGGTACTGGAAGTTGTAGCTGCCACCCGAGCTGGTGTTGGTGCAGGCGCTCCAGCTCGCGCTCTGGATCTTCCGGTTGCACTTCGAGTTCTTCCAGATGCGGGTGTACGGATCCGAGTAGATGTTCGTCGGGCACACGACCCAGTTCGGAACGATCTGGCCGTTGGAGCAGATCTTCCAGATGAAGGGCCACCGGCTGATCGGATAGGGCACGAGCCGGAACTTGGTGAGCTCGCCCGTCAGCGGGTCCTTCGTCTGGAAGGTGCCGTCGGCCACCTTCACGGCCTCGAGCTGGGCCAGGGCGATCTCCTGCTCGGTGTCCACGACGTGCAGGGCGCCCTCGGTGCGGTCGAGCGCTCCGAGCAGATCCTCTACCTTGCGGGGCTCCTCCGCCTCCGCCTCCTGGGCCAGGACCTCGAGCTCCTGCGTGGGCTCCAGCTGCTCCTCGAGGGTCCCCCCACAGCCAGTCCCGAGCCCCAGCGCCGCGGTGATGATGACGAGGCTCCGCACGATCCTGCTCTTCATGTTCAGCATGACGTCCCCACTTTGAAAGGAGAGGTTGATCCGTCCACGCGAGGTGTGACGGTTGGGGACGTGCTCTGCAAGCCATGAACCAGGATTCCCTGGGGTCTCCGCTCAGAGGGGTAAAGGCTGAATTCGGGCCCGCGTGTAGCGTCCGGCGCTACACGGGCGCCCGGTTCGTAGCAGGTTGCGCAACAGCGGCGGCTCAGGAGCGGTTGGAGGCCAGCTGGATGACGTTGACCATCAGGTCCTTCACCCGGCGCGGCTTGTTGCCGCCGTTGTCACGGACGATCTTGTCGATGTCATCGGTGGTCTGGTGGTACTCGGGGATCAGGCCGCCGCCGCCGTTGGGGTTCGAGAGGCCCTCGAACATGAAGAGCACGTCCTCGCCCTTGCGCGTGAAGACGGCGCCGTCCTGCCGGTCGCGGTACTGGTTGATGTCCTGGTTGATCCGGTCGAACGGGTCGGCCATCTTCTGGTTCGCCTGGTTGAGGACGTCCCGGAAGTAGCTGGCCTGGCCGCGCGAGTTGGTGTCGATGGCGGAGATCCGCTGGTCATCCCACCGGCCCACCATGTCCATGTTGATGACGCCGGTGATCTCCTTGAGGCCCAGGCCCGGGATGGGGTTGTCCACGAAGTACTGGGAGCCGACCAGCCCCTTCTCCTCGGCCCCGGTCCACAGGAACAGCACCGAGCGATCCAGCTTGCCGGCCTTCTGCGCCTCCACCAGCTCCGGGATCGCGCCCAGCAGCACCCCGCTGCCCGAGGCGTTGTCGTCCGCCCCGTTGAAGACCTGCCCGTTGCGGTTCACGCCGACGTGGTCCAGGTGGGCCATCACGACGATCACTTCGTCCTTGTGCGGCCCGGTGCCCGGCAGCAGGGCCATGGTGTTCTGCGCCATGCCGTCGAACTGGGCGAGCTGCTTCAGCTCCTCCACGCTCATCGGCCCGCCGGAGCGCGGCGCCAGCGGCCTGCCGGCCGCCTTCATGCTCTCCTCGTACTTGCGGGTGAGCATCTCCCGGGTCTCCACCGGCATGCTCTCGTCGAGGTAGAAGCCCTCGTCGAAGAGCTGGTGGCCGAAGTCCTTGTGCTCCGCGTGGCCGGCCGAGGCGCCCTGCGCGGCCTCCTGGCCCTCTCCCGCGAAGGAGAACACGTTGAACTTCTGCTGGTACGGATCGCTCGGGTTGTTGGTGTTGGGGCCCAGCAGGCCGTACTTCTTGACGTGCTCCTCCACGTAGGCGGCGGCGGCGGTCAGCTCCGGCGAGGGGCTGTCACGGCCCCTCAGCTCGTCCGAGGAGAGCCATTCGATGTGCTTCATCGGATCCGAGTCATCCGAGGCGGGCGGCGGCGGCGGCTCCTCGCCCTTCGGGGTGATGGTCAGGCCCCAGCTCTCGAGGGTGCCGGTGTCCTGCCGCGCCGAGTCCTTCACGCTGAGCGTCCAGGCGCCGGCGGCCTTCTCGCCCGCGAACGCGGACAGATCGAAGGAGCCCTTGAGATCGTCCGCGCTGCCGCCCTCCCTGTCGGCGATGACGGCGCTCTTGCCCGAGGGGCTGGTCAGGGTGACGGTCAGGTCCCCGCGGTAGGTGTGCTGGAGGTCCAGGTCCAGCTTCAGCGTGTCCACCGTCGCATCCTCGGTGAAGGTGACGGTGGAGGTGACGGTCTGGTTGTCCTCGATGGGGGCGTGGGGGGTGACGCTCTGGGAGAGGGGCGCCCCGGCCTTCGGGCTCGAGGGCTGGGAGCTCTGGGGCGGGGGAGCGCCGTCGAGCGCCACGCGTGCACCCGGGCCCCGCGCGGTGCTGGGAGCCCGCTCGAAGCCATCGTTCGCGAACTGGGGTACCCGAGGCCCTGGCACCGCCGCCGCCGTTCCGCCGCTCCGCTGGGCCGGACGCGGCTCAGCCCGAGGCGTAAAGGCTTGAAATCGCTCGGCAACTTTCGTGGACATGGGCTCAGCTCCAGGTGTGCGACGGTGTATGTACATGGTTATCGTAAGTAGGCACGTGTAGGTTTCGTGTCTCCTCACCTTTTCCAGTGGCCGACAGGGAATTGACCCCTGAGCGGTGCCGGGTGACGGTGAAACTCCTGTGACAGCACCGGAGAGCGATACCGCTACGAAGCCCCAGCGCCGAGCGGGCATGGTGCGCTGGCTGCACCCCGCGCAGTTCATCCGCACCAGTATGGACGCCATCGTCGCGGCCGTGTTCGGCGCCCGCGCCGACCAGCGGCTCATCGAGGCGGTGGTGCGTCCCCAGGAGCCCTACTTCGATTACTCGCAGGTCGAGGACGAGCAGGGCAGCTTCTGGCTGGACTACGTGGCGGACACGGGGGACGGCTGGGACTCCACCTACTGCATCGCCCGGCTGCTGGCGCTCCCGGCGCTGGAGGTAGGCGCCCAGGGGGGGCCCCAGCACGTCATCCCTCGTGGGCGTGTGCTCATCTTCGGAGGAGACGCCGTCTACCCGGGCGCGAGCCGGGACATGTATGAGGCGCGGCTGATCCAGCCGTACGAGGCGGCCATGCGCCGCACGCACCCGCCGAGCCCGGACCTGTTCGTCATCCCCGGCAACCATGACTGGTACGACGGGCTGGCGGCCTTCATGCGCCTGTTCTGCGCGCACCGCTGGGTGGCGGGGCGGCGCACGCGGCAGAGCCGCAGCTACTTCGCCCTGAAGCTGCCGCAGGGCTGGTGGCTGCTGGGCACGGACGTCCAGCTGGACAGCGACATCGACGTGCCGCAGGTGGAGTACTTCCGTCAGGTGGCGGCGCTGATGGGGCCGGAGGATCGCGTCATCCTCTGCAACGCGGAGCCCGCGTGGATCCGCGCCACCAGCGCCACGCGCCGCCGGGGCTACCTGGAGAGCAACCTCGACTACCTGCAGGAGAAGGTGCTGGGCAAGCGCATCAGCGTCTTCATCGCGGGAGATCTCCACCACTACCGGCGCCACGAGGAGCCTGGAGGGCGGCAGAAGATCACCGCCGGCGGTGGAGGCGCCTTCCTGCACCCCACCCACGCGCCGCCGGCGAAGGAGCTGCTGGACGGCTACGTGGAGAAGAAGAGCTTCCCGGACGAGCAGGCCTCCCGGAGGCTGGCGCTCAACAACCTGCTGCTCATCCGCTACAGCCCCCTCTTCGGGCTGATCACCGGCACGCTGTACCTGCTGCTGGCGCTGGCGGCGTACGCGGAGGTGGGCCACCTGGGGACCTCCCGGTTCCTGGAGGTGCTGTCGGCGGTGGGGCACTCGATGATTGCCCGGCCCTGGACGATGGTGCTGGGCGTGGCGACGATCGCGAGCCTCGCGGCCTTCGCGGACGTGGCGTTCGGGCGGTGGCGGTGGCTGATGGGCTCGCTCCATGGGTTGGCGCACATCGTGGCTGCGTTCTTCTGTGCCTGGGGCGCCACCTACTTCACCGTCAGCGGGCTGGGCATCTGCCCGGAGGTGACGCCGGATGGCCTCTACTGCGTGGGGGGCTGGCTGCACCTGGCTGGAAGGTTCCTGCTCTCCACGCTCTTCACGTTCGTGTTCGGGTTCCTCGTGGGGCCCTTCGTGACGGGCTTCTACCTGTGGGTGAGCGTCAACGGCTTCCTCGCCCACTCGAACGAGGCGTTCGGCTCGCTGGCATCGCCGGACTGGAAGAACTTCCTGCGCCTGCGCATCGATCCGGACGGTGGCCTCACCCTCTACCCCGTGGGCGTCGAGCGCGTGCCGCGCAACTGGAAGGAGACCCACGCCGGGCCCTACGCCCCCGCGTACGAGCCCGATGATCCGAAGGCCACCGGGCCCATCCTCATCGAGGAGCCCATCCGGCTCTGAGCAGGGCGTCATTTCTCCTGCGCGCGCACGCGGATCAGGCCCTCCTGGGCGACAGAGGCCACCATGCGGCCGTCGCGGGTGAAGATCCGCCCCATCGCCAGGCCTCGCGCGTTGCCCGACCAGGGGCTCTCCATGGCGTACAGCAGCCAGTCGTTCATGCGCAGGGGGCCGTGGAACCACAGCGCATGATCCAGGCTGGCGATCTGCAGGCCCGGCTGCATGACGCTCAGGCCATGGGGCTGCATCGCGGTGCTGATGAGGTTGAAGTCGGAGGCGTAGGCCAGCAGGTAGCGGTGCACCTGGGGATCCTCCGGGAGCTCGCCGTTGGCCCGGAACCACACGGACTTGATGGGCTCGGTGGGCTGGGGCGCGAACGGATTGTAGAGCGTCACCGGCCGCATCTCGATGGGCTTGTCGCCGAGGAACTTCTCCCGCACCCGCTCGGGGATGCGGTCGGCATGACGGCGCAGCAGCTCGATGTCCGTGGGCAGGCCCTCCGGGCCAGGGACTTCGGGCCGCTTCGCCTGATGGGTGGCGCCCGGCTCCTCGCCCTGGAAGGACGCCATCATGG
Organism: Myxococcaceae bacterium; assembly: GCA_016926755.1. GTDB lineage: Bacteria > Myxococcota > Myxococcia > Myxococcales > Myxococcaceae > Hyalangium. The sequence continues at coordinate 20,685 of JAFGNZ010000024.1, forward strand.
TGAAGATGGGCTGGCCCTTCTGGATGGCCACCACGCTCCGGGTGGTGAAGCTGCCGCCGTCCCGCACCCGAGACACCGTGTAGACCACGGGCAGGGTGGCATCCCCGGGCCGCAGGAAGTAGCTGTGCAGCGAGTGCACGTGGCGCGCGGCCTCCACCGTCTTGCTGGCGGCCGACAGCGCCTGGCCGAGCACCTGGCCCCCGAACAGCTGGCGGAAGCCGAGGTCCTGGCTGCGGCCGCGGAACAGGTTCTCTTCGATGGGCTCCAGCTCGAGGAGCGCCAGCAGATCATCCAGGACTCGGCTCATCTTCGTCGTCGGCTCAGGTGCCCGCATCCCCGGCGGGGACGCCTCCGTCCGCGCTCCCCGTCGCGCCCTCTTCCATGGGGGGAGCCTCCCCGGCGGCGCCATTCGCCGCAGGCGTCTCGCCTCCCGCGACCACCACGCTGCCGGTGACGGGCGCGCCGCCCTCCTCGGGAGTGAACGCCAGCATCTCCACGAAGGCCTGGCCCGGGAGCCGGAAGTCCATGCCGGTCACCCGCGGGCGATCCCGCAGCTCGTAGAGCTGCTGCGCCACCGAGCCCGCCTGGACGCGCTGGTCCGAGAAGATGATGTACACCTTCACCGAGCCCTCCTGCACGGGCACGCGGAAGCTCGTGTTGGCGATGGGCCGGCCCGCGTCGCATCGGATGGAGCGGTTCTCGCGCGTCAGCGTGAGCTGCCGGATGATGCCCTTCTCCGACACCGTGTAGAGCAGGCAGTAGGGCAGCTGTCCTTCGCTGGGGACGACCTCCATCGTCGAACCGCTCACCTTGCGGACCTGCGCGCGCGCGGGCGGCCTGCTCGGCTCTTCCTGGGTACAGCCCACTCCCAGCGCCAGCACCGCCACGACCCATGGCCATCGTGTCATGTGTCCCTCCCTGCGTGAGGCGTGGAACTTCCGTCAGCTCCCTGTAGCCTACTCTGGGCGTAGGCCTTGAGGGAGGGAGGTTCGTCCTCAGGAGAACGTTGCAGGCGCGGCGGACTGTCAGGGGCGCTGATAGACGACAATCTGCGGCGTCTCGTCCAGGTAGAGCCCCGTCACCGGCGTCCTCGTGCCGAACGCCTGCCAGGTGTTGAACTCGTGCTCGCGGAACTCCTGGTGGTACTGGTACGCGACGATGTCCGCCTCGAACGGGCTCCACACCAGGCGGAGATCGGCCCGCAGCATCCCGTTCTGCTGGTAGTCCTGGAAGGAGTAGCCCGTCACCTCGTGCAGGTAGACGCGCGCGCCCGGCTTCGCGTGCTGGTTGATCCACGGCAGCACGCTCGTCACGTGGCTGGACCAGAACTGGCGCTGCATCCCCAGCGAGGCCGCCCCGGGGAGGCCGCCGGCCAGCTCCGAGTAGAAGGCCGTCCCGTACGGCATCACGCGCACCAGGCCGATCAGCGCCGGCGCCATCAGCAGCGCGAACACGGGCGCCGCCACCGCCGCGAAGGGCAGGGTGGGGCGGTGGGCCCGCAGCCGCTCCACCAGCGCCGCGCAGCCGCGCGTCACCGCCATCCCCGCGAGGATGGCCAGGAAGGGCATGGACGGCAGCCAGTGCTTCACCCCGCCGAAGTGCGGCACCCGCGGGTGGCTGATGATGAGGATGGAGGCCACCGCGTTCACCGCCACCAGCGCCTCGGTCGTGGAGGGCCGGCTCACCCACTCGCGCGTGCGCGCGGGCAGGCTGAGCAGCGCGCGGCCCACCACCGTGAGCCAGCCCAGCACCATCGGCACGAAGAGGCTCGTGGGCACGGTGAGCGCCGTCTTCACCACGACATAGGTCAGCGGGAAGGGTGGGGCGCGCAGGAGCTCGCCCAGGTAGAACCAGGCGTAGTGCTCGTGCGTGGCGTGGAAGCTCAGGTACCACGCCACCCGATCCACCGGGTGGTGCCAGAGGTAGGGCCAGTGCAGGTAGAAGATCACCGGCCCGAACGCCGCCATCGCCGCCACCGGGATCAGCGCTCGCGCGGTGGGCTCGCTGGCGCGGTACAGCTCCCGCAGGAGCCAGAGCGCGCCCACCGCCAGCCCCACGAAGAGCAGCACGTGCGGGCTCAGCCACAGGAACCTCTTCTGGAAGCCGCTGGGGCCCAGCGCCACGAAGAGCAGCCCGTAGAGCAGCGCCACCGCGGCGAAGAGCGCCACGAAGCGCCACACCCCCTCGCGCGCCGCCGGCGTGGCCTCGCTCTCCTTCCACGCGCGCCACAGGGCGAACGGGAGGAGCACGAAGGGCAGGAAGAGCGCGTTGTGCTTGGTGGCGATGGCCAGCCCGAAGGCCACCCCGCACCACACCCCCCACCGGTGATCCTCCATCGCGCGCCAGAAGGCGTAGACGACGAGCAGCCACATCGCCGCCACCGGCATGTCGAAGGCCGCCAGCTCCGCGTTGAAGGAGTGGCGGGGCACGAGCAGGAAGGCGAGGGCGGCGAAGAGCCCCGCGGCGCGCCCATGGAGGGCGCTGCCCAGCAGGAACGTGAGCGCCGGCACCAGCGCTCCCATGGCCAGCGCGGGCAGCCGGAGGGCCGTGGCCGGCCTCAGCCACCCCAGCCCCTGGTGGAACAGCAGGTACGACCACCCGTAGAGCTGCTTCATGAGCGCCGGGTGCTCATGGTTGACGTCGAACGCGCGGACGATGCCCGCGTCCGTCAGCGCCCGCCCGGGGGCCTGGAACAGGAGCTTCCACCAGCTCGCGTAGCTCTCCGAGGCGGCGAAGTAGATGCCCTCGTCTCGCACGAAGCCCACCGAGCGCTCCGTCAGGAAGAGCGCGATGAAGGCCAGCGCCCACAGCGCCCAGGCGATGCGCCGCTCCTCTCGCGTCGGAGCCCGCCCCAGCATCACGAGCCCTCCCCGGGAGCCCCGAGCGCGAACACGTCCAGGCACAGGTGCCGCAGATCCGGTGAGTCCGCCCGCGTCCAGATCTTCACCGTGCGAGGCTCGCCCGGGGGGAGCTGGCGCTCCGCCTTCTGCACCCCCGGCACGCCCTGCGGAACCACCACGTCCAGCAGCCGCTCGCCGCTCTTCGCGTCGTCCACCCCCAGGTGCACGTTGCTCAGGTGGGGACGGCTGAAGGTGACTTCCGAGGTGAGGCCTCCCTCGAGCCGCAGCCCCATGCCGCCGGGCACGCCATCGAACTCCGCCACCAGTCGCTCGGCGCCGCCCGGTGGGTGCATCCACAGGCAGTAGCGCGGCTCGTACTGGATCTCATGCCACTCCGGAGCCACGTAGAGGTGCGGAGGCCCCGGGCAGCGGTGCGCCTTTCCATCGAACGGGCACGGCCGCTTCGAGCCATCCTGGGACTCCAGGTAGACGCGCGCGCGGGCGTACTCCCGGGAGGCCACGAAGCGGTGTGGCCGGTAGCGGCCATTCGCGTAGCGCGTCAGCGTGAGGTTCCCCGCCTGGAGCGGCTCGCCCGTCGCGGCGCGGCCCGGCAGGAAGGCCTCCAGGAAGGCCGCCTCGTCCGCCCGCGGCAGCCGCGGCTGGCCCAGCACCCAGATGCGCGGGTGCGCCATCAGGTCATCCCGGTTCGAGCCGAAGTAGCCGTACACCGGCACCTCCGGCGGCAGGTACAGCCGCGCGCGCTCCGTCCACCAGGGGAAGAGGAGCACCGCGTCCCCGGGCCGCAGCTCCGCCTGGATCCGCTCGCTCACGGCGCGATAGTCCGCCTCGGTGGGGAGCCGCCCCGGCAGCCGCGCGTAGAACAGCAGGCACAGCAGCGCGACGAGGACCAGCACCCCGAGCTGTACCAGTGGGAGCGCCTGGAGGAGGGCTCTAGGACTTCGCAAGGCGGATCTTCTGCTCGCTCTTCTCGCGGCAGAAGGTGCAGAAGGTGGGCTCGCCCGCGGCGAACGAGGGGGTCCACGGCGGGTACATGGAGCAGCGCGGATCCAGGCAGTGGTGCAGCTCCCACAGGTGGCCGAGCTGGTGCAGCGCGTGCCTCGAGACGGGCTTGTAGCCCACCTCCAGATCCTTGTACCCGTGGCTGCTGATGATCGCCTTGTCCTTGCCGAAGCGCGCGAAGCCGAGCGTCGGCGCCGACCCGCTCGGCAGCTCCCGCTCCTTCAGCTTGCGCGCCGTCAGGTAGAGGACCTTGTCGTCCTTGTAGGCCCGCACGCCCTTCACCTGCTCCAGCACCTTCTCGGCGTTCAGCGGCTCGGACAGGCCCGCGGGCAGCTCCACCAGCCCGGAGTGCTCGCTGCCCACGCCGAACGCCGTGTAGAGCGTCCGGCTGAACTTGGCCAGCTGCTTGTCATCGTAGGGGTCCAGCGTCACGACGCGAATCACGGAGCATCACCTCGGCGGCAGGGCCTGGCGGGGGCATGCCCGCCCGAGGCCCCGGGGTCGGCTCTACTACTCGGTCTCTCCCTCGGGCTTCTTCTTCGGCGGACGGCCCCGCTTCTTCGGGGCGGCTGGCGCGGCGGCCTCCCCCTCGGGCTTCGGCTTGGGCGGGCGGCCCCGCTTCTTCGGCACGGCGGGCGCGGCGGCGGCCTCTCCCTCGGGCTTCGGCTTGGGCGGACGGCCCCGCTTGCGCTTGGGGGGCTCTCCCTCCGCTCCCGCCTCGGCGGCCGGGGCGGCCTTCTTGCGGCCCTTGGGCGCCTCCTCCTCCTCGCCGCCCGCCTCCTCGGCGGCCTCCTCCTCCTCGGGCGGGGCCTCCTCTTCCTCGGGCGGCAGATCGAGCTCTCCGTCCAGCCCCAGCAGCTCTCCGTCCAGCCCCAGCTCCTCTTCCTCACCCTCGCCCCGCGGCTTGAACTCCGCCACGGTGCGCTTGGGCCGCTCGCGGCCCGGCGGGAAGAGGACGATGTCGATCGAGTCCTCGGCGTTGACCTCGGGGATGTTCAGCGCGGCGGCCACCTCGGACACCAGCAGGTGGCGCGCGTTGTCGTAGAGCTCGCGCTCCTTGGTGGGCAGCGGCCTCAGCTCGCTGAGCACCTGCAAGCCCTTCACCACCTCGGCCAGGCCGAGGATGCCTCCCTGGGTCATCCGGTCCAGGTTGGTGCGGGCGCGCTGCTTCCAGTCCAGATCCGCCTTGTCGCTGTCCGAGCGCAGGAAGCCGTAGATCTGTTCCACTTCCTCGGGGGTGGCCACCTTGCGCACCCCGATGGTCTGCACCTTGGCCTGCGGCACCATCACCACCGCGCCATCCTCTTCCCGGCGCATGGTGACGAAGGTGAGCCGCTGCCCAGCCACCTCCTTCACGTCGATGGCCGAGACGAGGCAGACCCCCTGATTCGGGTAGACCACCCGGTCGCCGACCGCGATCTGGAGTCCTTCTGGCATGTCCCCCTCATGGGCGAGAGCAACGAGCGCAGCCGCCGGTCGTAGCACCGAGCGGCGCCGGACGCCACGAGTTTACCGGTGGAGTGCCGCCGTCCGGGCATTGGCGTCCTGTTTTGACAGGAGGGTATGCATCACCTCCCGCAGCCGCTCGTCCACCTTGGCGTGGACCTCAGCCTCGGTCGGCTCCCCCTCCGGCTGCGCGGCCACCCGCGAGGACAGCCCCGCCGTCGCCACCACTGCCCCCAGCACCATGAGCGTCAGCCACTTCTTCATTCCTGCCTCCCGTCGCGCCCGCCAGGCAGCGGGCCTCATGAGCGACAGGGTAGGGAAGGCGCGCGGTTGATCAATTTTTCGGCTACAGGATGCTCCACATTGCTACAGGGGGCCACACGGCTCCCCCCCGGCTCAGCAGCCAGGCGGGCGGGGGCCGGGGACGGGCTTCACCTCCACCGCGAGCGCGCCGGCGTTGTCCTCGAGATCCTCGTCCGGGAAGGTGAAGCGCAGCCAGGACACGCCGGCGAAGCGGGTCGTCCGGCCCGCCTCCACCACGCGCGCGGGGCCCGGCTTCCACGGGCCTCCCTCGTCCGCGCCGCACCCGCCATCCTGGAGGACGAGCACCCGGCCCACGGCCTCTCCCTGGATGCCTCGGGTGAGCGCGGGGCGGGCCGTGTCCCGGAGGCGCACCTCATAGGTGGCCGCGGCGTCCAGGCCATGCAGGGTGAAGCTCTCTCTGGGGCGCGGCGTGAGCGCGTGCTGGCGCGCATCCACCATCACGGTGGCGCCGGTGCCGCTCTGCGTCTCGCGCACGTGCACCCGGAGGCTGCCCGCGTTGTCCTGGCCCGAGGTCTCCGGCACGAAGAGGTAGAGCGCGAACGCCTGGCTCACCCGCCGCTCCTCGGGCCCCAGCAGGCCGAAGGACTCGCGCGCCAGCAGCCCCGGGCCGCCCTCCAGGTAGTAGACGACCGCGTCGACGGAGGCTCCGGCCGCCGGCCCATGGGCCAGGGTGCCCTCGGCGCGCAGCGAGTAGGTGCGCGAGGGATCCAGGCGAAGCCGCGCCGCGGAGGAGCGCGGGACGAGGAAGGCATGCTGCGCGGGCCGCACCTCGAAGCCCGGGAGGGGGAAGCGGGCCTCGTTGGGGATCTGCGCGAGCGGCGCCGGGGCGGACGCGCCCGCCTGGGTGGGGGCGGCGGGGCGGCGCGGGCGCGCGGGGCGGAGCTGGGCGCGGACGGCCAGGGTGGCGCCCTCCTCGGCCCGGACGCGCTGGCTCCAGGACTCCATCCCAATGGCGTGCACCTCGATCAGGTGCTCGCGGTCGGCCGAGAGGGGGATGAGGGTGGGCGTGTGGCTCATCAGCAGCTGCCCATCCACCCAGACGGAGGCGCCTTGGGGCGTGGAGGTGAGCTCCACGGAGAACGTCTTGGCGTCCTCCCCCGTGAAGAGGAGCACCGCGGCCAGCAGCGCGGCGGCCACCGGGGCGCCGAACAGCACCCACGCCACGAGCACGGACCGCTTGCGCGGCGGCTCCGGAGGCGTGGGCGGGGGCCGCAGGGCCGGCTGCGAGCGCGAGGGCGTACGGGGGCGCGCGGCCTCCTCCGGGAGGCCCCTGCTCCACTGCTCGAGCTGGCCCAGGAAGTCCGGCGGTAGCCGCACCGGGCGCCCCTCCGCCACCAGCTCCGACTCGAAGAGGTAGCCCATGAAGTGGGCCAGGGCGCTGGCGGGGAAGTCCGGCGCCGCCGTGTGCAGGTACGTCTCGAGCACCTCGCCGAAGCGCTCCGCCGAGGGGTAGCGCCGCTCCCGCTCCACCGCCATCGCGGTGAGCAGGATGCGCTCCAGCTCCGGCGAGATGCTGGGGTTGAGGGAGCGCGGGGGAGGGAAGTCGCCGAGGGTGATCGCCTTGAGCACCTCCATCCGCTCCCCCTCCCAGGGGAGCCGCCCGCAGAGCATCTCGTAGAGCACCACGCCCGCGGCGAAGATGTCCGCGCGCGCATCCAGCTCGCGGCCTCGCGCCTGCTCCGGCGCGAAGTACAGGTACTTGCCCTGGGCCGCCGTCTCCTCCGGCTCGATGCGGCTGGCCATCCGCGCGCGGGCGATGCCGAAGTCCACCAGCTTGACCTGGCCCGCGTAGCCGACCAGGACGTTCTGAGGGCTGACGTCCCGGTGGATGATGTTGAGCGGTCGCCCGCTCTCGTCCAGCTGGTTGTGCGCGTACGCCAGGCCGCGGAGCATCTCGGTGACCACCCGCAGCGCCAGCGGCACCGGGAGCGTGGCCAGGTTCTTCTCCCTTGCGCGGCGCACCACTTGCGAGAGCGGCTGGCCGTGCACCCACTCCAGGGCCAGGTAGTACTCGCCCTCCACCTCCCCGAAGTCGATGACCTGGGAGATGTTCCCGTGGCTCAGCCCCGCGGCGATGCGCGCCTCGTTGATGAACATGGAGACGAAGGCGTCATTGCCGGCGTAGTGGGGGAGGATCTTCTTGATGACCACCTGCTTGGTCACCCCCGCGGCCGCCGTCATGCGCGCGCGATAGATCTCCGACATCCCGCCCACCGCGACCCGGTCGAGCAGCAGGTACTTGCCGAACTCCTGGCCCTCCGCAGGCAGCAGCACGTTCTTCTCGGCTCCTTCGGGCAGGCCCGCGCAGCGCTTGCCTCATCGGATGGTCCTCGCGCGGAGCCGGCAGAAGCTATCATGCAGCGCCCACGATCCTGCCCCGAGAGACTCCTGGTGAACATGCCCGCCCGCCTCCTTTCCACCTTCCTCCTGCTCGCGTCCTCCGCCGCGCTCGCGGGCCCCGCCGTCCTGCTCTCCCCGGCGCTGGGCCGGGGGGATGGGATCTTCATCCAGGGCCGGGTGCTGAAGGAGGCCCCCACCGCGGGCAGCTCCGTGCTCTCTCGCAACCTGCGCCGGCTCACCGCGCCCAACTGGAAGGGGGCGAAGGTGGAGGTGTCCTTCCTGGGCTCCACCGCCACCGTGACGAGCGGACACGACGGGGCCTTCGAGGTGAACCTCCTGCCCCCCCAGGGCACCACCTTCCCCCCAGGCTTCGCCCTGGTGGAGGCGAAGGTGGCGGGCGCGACCGCCCAGGCCCGCGTTGAGGTCGTTGCTGACACCACCCCGTTCCTCGTCATCTCCGACTTCGACGACACGCTGGCCCTCACCCACGTCGTCAAGCCGACGAAGATGATGGAGACCGCCTTGCTTCGGGACTCGGACACGCAGCAGGTGGTGCCCGGCATGGCGGCCTTCTATGGCTGCCTGAAGGCCCCAACGGCGCCGGCCTTCGCCCTGGTGAGCGGATCGCCCGTCCAGTTCGGCCCGCGCGTGTCCTCCTTCCTCGGGCGCCACGGGTTCCCGCCCTTCGGGTTGTACCTGCGCGATCTCGGCCCGGGGACGCTCTCCAACTACAAGCAGCCCGCCATCCGCCGCCTGCTGAGCCAGTTCTCCCTGCCGGTGGTGCTGGTGGGCGACTCGGGTGAGAAGGACCCGGAGATCTACGCGCAGATCCGCGAGGAGTTCCCCGGGCGCGTGAAGGCCATCTACATCCGCGACGCCGGCCGCTCCGAGAAGGCCAGCCGCTTCACGGACATGCTGCTCTTCAAGGAGGCGAGCGAGGCCGCCGCGCACGCCGCGAAGAGCGGGCTGGCCAACGCCGCCTGCGTCTCCGGGGCGTTCCCGGCCCAGGCGCCCACCCAGGAGGAGACCGCGCCATGAGAGGGATCGCACCCGGGCTGCTCCTGGGGGCGCTGGTGCTGGGGGTGGGGTGCCGGGAGGAGAAGCCGGCGGAGCCGCTCACCTCGCTCGCGCCCGCGCCCCTGGCGCCGCTGGCCGCGGAGGCGGTGGAGGCGGTGGAGGCGGGGGGCGGGGACGACTCCCTGTTTCAAGTCCAGCCCGCGGAGGTGTTTGGCGAGGAGGTGCCGGCCGAGGCGCTGCGGCTGGAGCTGGCGGGGGAGTCCGTGCGGCTCGGCGGGGAGAGCTTCACGCCGGTGCGGCCCGGGGAGGCCGCGCGCGTGGCCGAGCGCGCCAGGGGGAAGGCCGTGCTCCTGGTTCCGGACGCGGACACCTTCCTCGCGCAGACCTCCGAGCTGCTGGAGGCGCTGCGGGACGCGGCCGGCGAGGTGTGGCTCCAGCATCCGGACGCCGAGGTGGCCTACCCGCTCGTCCTGCGGGACGAGGAGGGCTTTCGCGCCTGGCTGGCGGAGGTGGCGCCCGGCAAGCTGCGCATCATCCAGCGCGCGGACGGCTTCGAGCTGTCCACCAGCGTGGGCAAGCTGCCAGGCGCGGACCCGAACGGGCCCTCCGTCCCGGTGCGGGGGGGCAAGCAGGATCTCGCCACGCTGCGCAAGGGGCTGGGGCGGCTCAAGGGGCGTTTCAAGACGTCCGAGGATCTCTGCCTGGTCCCCTCCTTTGGCACCGAGGTGGCCCAGGCGGCCAGGGCCCTGAGCGCCGTGTACACCGCGCCGGGCGAGCCCCTCTTCGAGACGCTCTGTCTCATATACCCCACGCCTCCCCGCCGCTCGGCCGAGCCCTGACTGGCACCCCGCCGCGGCGCTCCCTACCTTGCCTCGCGGGGTGACTTCATCTCGCGTGTCAGGTGCGCCGTGCACGCGCCGGAGGTTCCAGATGGTCGATGGTCTCGAGGCCGTACAGGCCGCCGAGCTGCCCACGGGCGGCGCCTTCCTCCTCCAGGAGGTGGGTAGCTCCCGCATCGTCAGCCCGGAGACATTCACCGAGGAGCAGCGCCTCTATCTGAAGACGGCCCTGCAGTTCAGCCAGGAGCAGGTGCTCCCCCTGGCCGAGCGCATCGAGTCCAAGGACAGCGTGCTGCTGAAGGAGCTGCTGCGCCGCGCGGGTGAGCTGGGCCTGCTGATGATCGACATCCCGGAGGCCTACGGCGGGCTCGGGCTGGACAAGACGACCTCCCTGCTGATCGCGGAGGCCATGAGCCCGCTGGCCTCGTGGTCCGTCACCTTCAGCGCGCACACGGGCATCGGCACGCTGCCCATCGTCTGGTTCGGCAACGCGCGGCAGAAGGCGAAGTACCTGCCGAAGCTGGCCACGGGCGAGTGGGTGTCCGCGTACGCGCTCACGGAGCAGGGCAGCGGCAGCGACGCGCTGGGCGCGAAGACGAAGGCGGTGCTCTCACCGGACGGCCGGCACTACGTGCTCAACGGCTCCAAGCTCTACATCACCAACGCGGCGTTCGCGGACGTGTTCATCGTCTTCGCCAAGGTGGACGGGGAGCGGTTCACGGGCTTCATCGTGGAGCGGGGCACGCCCGGGTTCACGGTGGGGCCGGAGGAGCACAAGATGGGCATCCGCGGCTCCTCCACGTGTCCGCTCTTCTTCGAGGACGCGCGGGTGCCCGTGGAGAACGTGCTGGGGGAGATCGGCCGGGGGCACAAGATCGCCTTCAACATCCTCAACTACGGCCGGCTCAAGCTGGGCGCGGCGGTGCTCGGCGGGATGAAGCTCCAGCTCGGCAACGCGCTGCGCTTCGCCCAGGAGCGCAAGCAGTTCGGCACGCCTGTCGCGAGCTTCCCGCTCACCCGGGAGAAGTTCGCGCGGATGGCCACGCTCATCTACGCGGTGGAGACGATGACGTACCGCACGGCGGGGCTGGTGGACGCGCGGCTGGCCGGGCGCGCTCGGCAGGCGGCGGACTACGACGAGCACGTCATCGCCGCCATCGAGGAGTACGCCATCGAGTCCTCCATCATGAAGGTGTTCGCCTCCGAGGCGACCGGGCAGCTCGTGGATGACGCGGTGCAGATCCACGGGGGCGCCGGCTACATCGAGGAGTTCCCGGTGGAGCGGGCCTACCGGGACGCGCGCATCAACCGCATCTTCGAGGGCACCAACGAGATCAACCGGATGCTGATCAGCGGGCTGTTGCTGAAGCGCGGAGTGAAGGGAGAGCTGCCGCTGTTCGCGGTGGCGCAGTCGGTGGAGGAGGAGCTCACCTACGGGGGGCTGCCTCGGGCGCGCGGGGAGGATGCGCTCGCGGCGGAGGAGCGGATGGCCGAGTGCCTCAAGCGCCTGGCGCTGTATGGCCTCAAGGTGGCGGCGGAGGCGTTCGGCACGGAGCTGGAGCAGCACCAGGAGGTGCTCGCCGGACTGGCGGATGTGGTGATGGACGCCTACGCGCTGGACTCGATGGTGACGCGCACGCGCCAGAGCGCCTCCAACGGGGAGCTGGACGCCGCGCGCGTGGCGATGACGCGCCTGTACGCCATGGAGGCCATGCCGCGCTCCTTCGAGCGCACCCGGCGCGCGCTGTGCGCCTCGACGAGAGGGGAGGCGCTCGGGGCGCACCTGGCGAGGGTGGCACCGCTCCAGCTCTTCACGCCGTACAACCCGGCGGAGCTGCGCGAGGTGGTGGTGAGCGCGGTGGAGCAGGCCGGCGGCTACCCGCTGTCCGTGGTGTGTTGATCCTCCTTCGAGATTGAGACGCACCTCGGGCGGGGGGCATGGGCTGATGCCCACGAACCTCAAACTCGCGATGTGCTCATTGTTGAGGTTGGAGGAGACACCTGGTCGGAATTGGGTCCAAGGGCTTCGCTCGTCGAGGCTCGCCGCTAAGCGGAACTGCTGAGCTAGGCCCGTAGAGAAGGAGCATGGCTAGGCCTGACAGGTGCAGGCCTGCTTTGCCACCCCTGGCTTCCTGTGGTACCTAATGCGTCCAGTCTTGGAAGCCCTCTGATGCCGGGGCCCCTTCACGCCTGGAGAGCCGATGAGCGACGCAGAGA
>JAFGNZ010000152.1 GCA_016926755.1 Myxococcaceae bacterium
AGATTGGCCCTTGTGCTCGCGCTCGTGTGGGGCGCTGCCGCGCAGGGAGAGACGGACTTGAGTCGCGCGAAGCGAGAACGAGAGGTCGCGGTCGCCGGCACTCCTGCCGAGATTCACGTCGCGCCCGACGTGCCCACGCTGCTGCTCTTTCCCGCAGACATCCAGAAGAAGACGCTCACGGTCGACGAGTCGCGGATCCGGGTGGTGGACACGGGCGCACGATCGATCATCGTTCAAGCGAAGGAGGATTACCGGCCCGACGAGCGCGAAGAACTTGAGGTTTTCTTCGCGGATGGGAAGGCGCCTGCTCGGGCAGCGTTCGTGCTCGTCATGGATCCGGCCGACGTGGACATCCGGATCGACGTGAAGCGGCCCACGCTGCCGGCCGCAGGCTGTCCGCCCGAAGCGCCGCGCGCCGACCCATTGCCGGAAGACTTCGTGCTGAAGGGATACGTGGACCGACGCGGCATTCCGACCGCTCCGTTCAAAGGAACCACGGACGATGCGCAGGGACTCAAGTCGGATCGGGGCGTGTCGTATCGCGGTAACGGTTGGGTGCTCTTTGACATCGCTATAAGCAACCTGCCTGGGCGCCCGCCTTTCTCGCCGCGCGCTGCGACGTTGACGGGCAAGGGGGGAGAGACGCTGCGGGCGCTTCGCGTGAAGGCTGAACGGGACGCGATCGTCCCGGGGGAATCCGTTCGGGTTGTCGTCGTGGCAGACGAGCCGCCCCTGAGTGCCGGTCTTGTCTTCACTCTGGAAGTGCGCGGGGAGGATGGCCGTAGCCTTGTGATTCCACGTGTGATGCTTCCGAAGGAGGTCAAGCAATGATCGCGCGCCTTATCCGCCTGCCCTCGGGCGCCTCTATCGACGGTTGGCACGTCGTAAAGGAACTCGGCGACGGCGGTTTTGCTGTCGTTTATCTCGTCGAGAAGAACGGGTTGCGTCGCGCACTCAAGGTGGCGCGGCACCGCGACGCGAGTGGGGACGAGAAGCAAACACATGCCCGCGTGATGCGCGAGTTGACAGCCCTCCTCATGCTGGAACATCCCAACATCATCCGGCATTGCGGCTATGGGTACGCGGAGAGCGGAAACGTGTACCTCGCGCTTGAGTATGTGGACGGCTGGACGCTCGGAGAGTGGAAGGAAAGAAAACACCCCACGTTCCATGAAATCCTGCGCGTCTTCGTGAAGATTGCCGCTGCCCTGGCCTACATGCACAGCCAGGGCATCCTCCACCGGAATTTGAAGCTGGCCAATGTCCTGATCCGGAAGAGCGACGGCGAGCCGATCATCATCGACTTTAGCTGCGCGACCTACACGCAAGCGGCGGATCTGACCGAGAGCGGCCTGCCGCCTGGAACGGATCGCTTCCGCGCACCCGAGCAGTTCAAGTTCCTGCGCGAGCACAGGGACGAGCACCGGGCGCGGTACGCCTTCCAGGTAGCCGACGAGATCTTCGCGGTCGGAGCGATGCTCTACGAGTTGCTGACGGACCCGCGTCCGACAGAAGTGCGCCATCGCGAGACCCTCAACAACCCCGTCGCGATGCCTCGACCTGCCCGGCGGATCAACGCTCGCGTTCCTGAAGCGCTCAGCGACCTCGTCGAAAGCATCCTGTCCCGCGATCCCGCGAGACGCCCCGTCGATACCGATGCGCTCCAGCGTGAGCTAACCGAGTTGCAGGCGCACCCGGCCGCTGACTACCAAGAGCCCGCGCATCCCCCCTCAGAACAGCGTCGGCCCGAGCCGCCCGAGGGTGGGGACCCGGCCAGCAAGCGCCGCTGGAGCAAGCTGCGTGAGTTGGGCGGCGGGGTCGTCGCCCGCGTCCGCAGTTCAGGGAAGGTGCTCGCAGCGGGCGCGGTCGTTGCCGTCGTGCTCGCCGCTGTAGTGGCTCTCTGGGGCCGTCCCGCTGCGCTTGAGCCGCCCGCCGCCCCCCATGCTGCCGGTAGGCCGCTGCCCCCAAGTGCCCCCCCTTCCGTGCCGCCTCCAATGCCCGCCCCTGATATGTCACCCCCTGCCCCCGCGCCTGTGGTGGGCACTGAGCCGGCACCCGCCCCCGTACAGGAGGAAGGTTCAACCGTGAAGACACAGCCACCCGAAGACCCCAAGCAAGCACGCCGTCAGAAGACTCCCCCCGGCAGGGACGTAAGCAAAGCCCTAGCGCTCGGCTGTGCCATTGCGACCGGCTGCACTGGAGCCCAAGTCCGGCCCGAGCCGTTCACCTGCCCAGACGGCACAATTGCAGCGCGCAAGCAGCTTAGCTGGAGGGAGTCACAGCAGTTTAGCGTTGTGATCGATGACCGATACGATCCGTGGGGGAACGTTTGGTTGCGCCCGGGCGACACTGTTGTCGGCGTCGTTCCCGAAGGTGTCACCCCGTCACAGGCTCCAGTAGCTCCCCCAGGGACGCGGTTTTTCGGCGGGAAGGTCTACGTCTCGCCCGAGAAGACCGCGGACGGCAGCCCGGGCTTTATCATCGTGAAGTATGACCGGGTGAAGCTGCCGAAACAGGACGAGCTTCCCGCTTGCTTCATCGTCGAAGTGGAAGCCGACGAGCTGAAAGACGGTGCCGCGAAGACGAGCAACAGATCTGCCGGCAGACCCGTTGATTACTGGCCCTGAGTGTCCCCGAGGTGACGCCGCAGGTAGGCGGTCAAAATCGGCCGGATTTCGGCGGGACGCCACCCTACCTCAAAGGGTGTTCCATCCGGCCCCATCCAGTGGGTAAGGTGCCCTTGCTGCGCGCTGGCATGGTGCCCGTGCGAGCAAGAGGAGGATCGAGCATGTCGGCAATCGAGTTTCCGCTTCCCAAGGGGGCGATTCTGTTCTCCGACCGGGACGGGGTTTCTTACGAGTTCCGCGAAGACTTGGGCGAGGCGCATCACGGGCTGAGCCTCTTTCTGGCGCGGCGACGCGTCAACGGGTACGCGCAAGGGAAGGTGCTTCTCAAGGCGGTCGGGCAGCCGATCGGCGGCGTGCAGGCGCTGCGCGTTCTCAAGGCGCGGGCGAAGCTCGAAGAGCAGGTGAGGCTTACGGCTCCTCTTATCCACCCGGGCATCGTCCAGGTTCACGGTCTGCACAAGACCGATGCAGCTTGGTACGTGATCACCGACCATCCGGCGGGGCAGGATCTCAATGACCTGATGGGGCTCGCGACCGAACTCGACCGCTGGTTTTCGCCCCTCTTCACGCTGTACGTCGGCGCGAAGGTGGCGGACGTGTTGCAGTATGCGCACGCGGCCACAGGTGCTCAGGGGCGCCCGCTCGGCATTGTCCACCGGGCAATCGACCTGAGTCACATCTTCATGGATTGGGATGGCCAGGTTCAGGTTTCCGACTTCGGGCTCGCACTCTCCACCCTGCCGGGCCGCGTCGTCTCAACCGTGCGCCGCCCGCAGGGGGATAGCTACTTCGCGTCGCCGGAAATGCTTCTCGGCCTGAAGGTGGATGCGCGCTCGGATCTCTTCGCGCTCGGGCTCGTCATGCTCGAAATATCCACGGGGCGGAACCTGCTCGATACCGATCTGGGGGTCTCCGACGCGGCAAAGTCGGCGCTCTCGAAGAAACAGCTCGCCCGTGTGAAGCGCGCGATCAAGCGCGCCCGGCTGGCCGGGTGTGCTCCCGAGGTCGAGCAGACGATCTGGCGTGCGGCGACCTACACGCAGGAAGACCTGGAAGCGGTCACGACGGGTCTGCCCGATATGCTGCGCGTTCCCCTGCGCAAGCTCCTTCAGCGCTCGCCTGCCGCGCGCTACCAGACCGCAGCGCAGTTGGAGACAGACCTGCGCCGATGGCTCGGGGATAGCTTCGGCAAGGGTGACGCAGCGGCCGAGCTGAAGAAGCTGAAGGCGGACGCGGGCGCGGTCATGGCCGACTTGGAGTTGAGGCGCACGGACGACAGCGTGTCAGCCTGACCGCCCCGGTGCCGGTCCCCGCAGCACGGGGGGCCGGTCTCGGCGTAGGAGCCCCCGCCCGTGTTGCGTCAGTGTTGCGTGAGAGTGCGGAACGGGCTGGAACGGGGCGGGACTACATGGGACGCGGCGGGATATCGAATCTGAGTCGTTCCGGGCGGTTACGAGGTAAGGGCGCGATTCCGCTGGGAGTTTCGCACCGCCCGGCGCGGGTTCGATTCCCGCCGCCTCCATCCCGAGAGGCTCAGCAATCACCTGGATATCAAGGCCCGCGGGGGGCTGTAGCCGGCGGAAGACTCGCGGATGCAGTGCAGGCTCGGCGCAGTGCTCGGCACCGGGCGGCGACGCGGCGCCAGAGTCTCCCGGTACGTCTCCTGATCGAACTGCACGGTGCTCTCGAGGATGGCCTGCGCCAGCATCCTCAGTCCCGTGGGATGAAACGGTGCCCCCCGCCCGACGGCACCCTCCCCTTCGGGCAGCTCGCGAGGCAAAGGGGTCCTCGCTACCGCCTGCGCCGAATTTTGCCGTGCGACACGCTCCTACCTGCCCGAGCCCCCCACCGGCAAGGGAGCCCCTGGCCCTGGCGCCGCTCCCGCCTCGGCCCCGGGCGCGGAGACCGGTCGGGCGCTGGCACATCGCGTCCGAAGCGGCGAAAGTGCGCTCCTGGGTGCTCCTCCCCCCACCTGCCTCATGAGCCACTCCGCCTCCTCCGACATCCGCATTGGCACCGTCCTGCGGGACACGTACGAGCTCACCTCGGTGCTGGGGAAGGGGGGCATGGGCTCCGTCTTCCTCGCCCGGCACCTGCGCCTGCCTGGCAAGCAGGTGGCGGTGAAGGTCCTCCTCCACAGCGACGACCTGAGCGAGGAGCAGTACGCGCGCTTCCGCCGCGAGGCGGAGATCGCCTCCCAGCTCGGGCACCCCAACATCATCGAGGTGCTGGACTTCCACAGCCTGGAGGACGGCACGCCGTACATGGTGATGGAGTACCTGCGCGGCGAGAGCCTGGCGCAGCGGCTGCGCAAGGGGCGGCTGTCCAGCCGCGAGGCCTTCTCCATCGCGCGGCAGATGGGCTCGGCGCTGCAGGCCGCCCACCGCGCCGGCGTCGTCCACCGGGACCTGAAGCCCGCCAACGTCTTCCTCGTGCCCACGGACTCCGAGGGCACGGTGACCGAGCGGGTGAAGCTGCTGGACTTCGGCATCTCCAAGCTCGTGGGCTCGCAGACGCTGCAGACGCAGGACGACATCCTCATGGGCACGCCCCGGTACATGTCCCCGGAGCAGGCCATGGGCCGCAACAAGGAGATCGACGCCCGGACCGACCTCTTCGCCTTCGGGTGCATCGCCTACGAGATGCTGTGCGGCGACTCGCCGTTCGCCGGGGGCACCATCGCCGAGGTCGTCTACCGCGTCGTCCACGAGCAGCCCGAGTCCCTGGCCACCCGCGTCCCGGACCTGGCCGCCCGCGCCGTGGCGGCGGTGGATCGGGCGCTCGCGAAGAACCCGAAGGACCGCTACGCGGACGTGGGCACCTTCATCGCCGAGCTGACCGGCATGGGGCTGCAATCCCTCGCCGCGCTGGGGGCGGACCCGACACCCTTCCCGCCGCGCGGCGCCATGCGCCCGCCCGCCGAGCCCTCCATCCAGGATGACGAGAGCGGCACGGACGCGACGTTCGTCCCCTCGCGCTCGGGAGTCGGCGCCGCGGAGGCCGCGCCCGCACCGCAGACGCAGGGGACGCCGCCCGAGCCGAGCGTCGAGAAGGGCTCCACCCTGGCCGCGTTCCGCTCCGCGGAGCCGGCCCCCGCGCAGGGCGCTCCTGCCTCGGTGAGCGTCTCGCGCCGCCCGACGGACCTTGATGTCCCCGCGGTGCAGCCCGCCGCCGAGCAGGCGGCCGTGGCGCCCGCGCCGAGCGCACCCGCCCCCGAGGCGCCGGTGCCCGCGAGTCAGCCCCAGGCCCGCTCGAAGGCCCCGCTGCGGGTGGCGGCCGTGGTGGGCATCGCGCTCCTCGCGGTGGTGGGGAGCCGGGTGCTCACGCCGGAAGCTCCTCCGCCCGTGGCCACGCCGGAGCCGGCCTCCTCTGGCACCTCGAAGCCGGAGCCCGAGCCCGTTGCCCCACCGGTGGCGCCTGCCAACCCAGTGGCGCAGCCGGAGCCGCCCCAGCCCACCCCCACGCCGCCGGCGAACACCGCCGCCGCGGACCCGTCCCCCCCGCCTTCAAACCCGGGCACGTCTCCGCGCCAGGGCAAGCCCGAGAAGCTCTCGGCGGAGGCACGAGCGCGGCTGGAGGCCGCGGAGCGGGAGCTCGCGGACGGCAGATGGGAGAAGGCCATCCGCACCGTCAACGCCACTGCCCAGCTCAAGGGCACCGAGGCGGCCACCCTCTTCATGGGCCGGGCCTACTGCCGCGGGAAGGATCAGCCCAACGCCCTCAGGTCCTTGAACCTGTTGAAGAGCGCCTCGGCCCGGGCGCAGCTGCGCGAGTACTGCGAGCGGCACGACTTCGAGCTCTGATGATAGAGGGCCGCAGGAGAACCGCGGCATCACGGCTCCCACAAGGGAAGGGGACACACATGAGAAGCATCCTGGCAACGGCCATCGCCGTGAGCGTGCTCTGCGGCACGGCGGCGTCCGCGGCAGCTCCATTCGGGACCGGCAAGGTCTACTCCGGCGAGGAGGGCGTGTCGGTCGCGGTCATCCCGCTCACCGCCAAGGGCCCCAAAGGCACGCCGCAGGTGCTGATCCACGTCCAGGGCACGGGCACCGAGTTCGACGGCAAGGCGATGCTCCACTCGGTCAACGACACGCACAACGGCGCCAACTACATCACGCAGTACAAGGGCGAGGACTTCTACACGCTCACCGTGCGCTCCACCCGGGGGGACGCCAAGAAGTACGAGCTCTGGGTGCCCGAGCGGCGCAACACCCTCGTCGTCGCCTATGACGACAAGCGCACCCAGTCCCTGGACGCCGCGGCCATCTACGAGAAACACGAGAAGCAGAAGAAGGACGGCACGCTGGGCGGGATGGCGGCGTTCAACCGCAAGGAGCGGGAGGCCTCCGGCGACCAGGGGCTGGCCGAGACGGCGAAGGAGCTGAACGAGACGTGCGGCACGAAGGTGACCGCCTCCATCGACTGGAAGAGCGTCTCGGATGACGTCCTCAAGAAGTACAGCATCTCCTCGTACTGCGGCAATCCGCTCGTGGCGCTGCGGAGGCTGTGCGACACGCCGGGGGCAAAGCGGATCATCCAGAACAAGGTGAAGACGCTCACCTGCCAGTTCGGCGCGGAGCTGAAGCTGGACGTCCAGGCGGGCGCGGTGAGCTGGACGACGGCCCCCGACTCTCCCAACCAGGAAGCATTCGCCAAGAAGTACTTCGAGAAGAACCTCTAGCCGGAGTCCCGCTCAATGAATCGTCAACGTGTCATCGCCGCGGCCGTGGCCCTCGTGTCTGGTAGCTCCTGGGCGGTAGAGCCCCCCTGGGGCAAGGGCGAGAGCCTGGGCGAGCAGCGCACCCTGGACAAGACCACCCTCTGCACCGACGGCAAGGGGCACTACGTGGTGGTGGCCCCGCACGAGCTGAAGGGCTCCCAGCTCTTCTATGGGGACGGGAAGACGTTCGTCCAGGTGGCGCTGCCGCAATTCGGGCTCTCGGGCAGCTCCTTCCTGGAGCCGCGCTTCTTCAACAAGGGGGCGAACTCGAACTTCCGCGGGATTGACTACCGGGTGTACTCGGAGGTCGAGGTGGACGCGGAGAAGCAGACGTGCGCGGTGCGCTGCGGCGAGCAGACGGTGCCGTTCACGGTGGTGGGGATGGAGGAGGCCCAGGCGCTGCTCAAGGCGGCGAAGTACGAGCCCAACCCGCAGAAGTTCGTCCCGCACGCCCTGCTGCGCGACACGCGGGGCAACTACTACCTGGTGGAGCGAGGCTTCAAGCCGGAGGACGAGAAGATCTTCCGGGTGCACGTGGGGCCCAAGGGGGCCCTCAAGCGCCAGGAGATGAAGGACATCGTCTCGGACTCGGAGGGGCAGATCTTCTCGACGAAGAAGGGGGAGCTGCGGCTGCTGGTGGACCGCGAGCAGACCCCGATGTGGATCGAGAGCAAGAAGAAGGTGGAGCTGCGCCAGGTGCCCGTCACGGAGAACCTGCCGCTCATCTACAACGAGCTGGGGGTGTACACGGGGGCCCGGCTGGGCACCCCGTGTGACGATCAGTAGGGACGCAGCCGCCTCCGCGAGCGCGTGAGGCAGCGCCCCGGAAGCCCTGGCACACCGGCCGGGCTCCCGGGCCCTCGGCCCGCGCTACTGCAGCGTGACCGACATCACGCCGAGCTGGGTCGTCTCGAAGTCCGCACCCGCATTGGAGCCCGCGCCGTTCAGGTCGCAGTACGTCCACCTCAGCCCGTTGTCCTGGCTGAACCGGAACGTATAGGAGTAGCTGGTGGCCGCGGCCGGGTTCGGCGCCACGAACGAGCCGACGTACTCATCGTCGTTGCCCGCCTGGACGTCGTAGTTGGCGGAGAAGAACTTCCAGCTGTTGCTCGCCGAGGGATTGGTGTTGAGGGTGCCGTACCCCACCTCCGCGATGATACCGGCGGCCGCGCCCGGTGCCTCCGTCACGCCCGCCTCGAGGATCCGGCCGAAGATGTTCTCCGTCGGCTGGTTGCGCACCACCGAGAAGCTGGCGGGGACCTGGAGGCTGCAGAGGTCCGCCTCCAGGGCGCTACCCGTCTCGTTCTCCTTGCCGGTGTAGGTGAAGCCGTTGGTGAGCACCACGTTGGGCACCCCCACCTGCGCCTGGTTGATGATGGTCGCGTTCACCCTGGCCACGGCGCCGCCCGCGTTGCCGAAGATGTTGTTACAGGTCGCCGTGGTGGAGTTCGTGTTCACGGTGCAGGGGGTCTGGGGGCCGCTGCCGATCTGCACGCGCAGCCCGGCCGCGAGGTCCGTTCCGGTGATGGTGAGGACGTTCACGCCGTTCGCCGCTGGAGCATCATCGGGCGTCAGGTTCGTCACGGTGAAGTTCACCGTGTCATTCGGCAGGCCCGGCGTCGGAGACGGGTCGAGGTGGAAGTCATTGCGGTTGTTGTCCGTGTCGACGCTGGTCGTCGCGCGCGCATGGGAGGTGCCCGAGGTGTTGGTCGCACCCTGCCCCAGGGCCGTGGCGACCTCGAACGTGGCCATGCCGTTGGAGGCGACGGCGACGTCCAGGACCGCGCCCGCCGGATCGTAGCCCATGGCATCCAGCAGCGTGCCCGCGGCGGAGACGAGCTGGACGGACTCACTCGGGCCGTCCTCCAGGTTCATGTCGCGCGTCTTGAGGTCCACACCCGCGACGAAGTTGGGCACCGCCGTGTTGCCGGCGGGATCCGTGTCCGCGATGACCAGGATGCCGTCGGCCGGGATGCGCGTCCCCGCGGGGAAGATGAACTCACCGTCGACGGCTCCCGGGTTTGTCTCTCCGTCCGACACGTTGAGCGTGCCCGCGCCGGGGTTCTTGCCCTCGATGTCGACGATCTTCGCGCCGCCGATGACAGCGCCGCCCGGGCCAGCGATCTCCACGAAGGTGTTCGTCTCATCAAAGCCGAAGGACTTGAAGTACACCTCGTTGATGACGGCCACCTTGCAGCTCGCGTTGGCCGCGCTGGCGGTGTCCGTGACGCGCGACGCCTTGCTGCCGGCCGGGTAGAAGCTCACGCACCAGTTGGTGGCGGTGTCGTTGGCCGTCGCCGTCAGGCTCTCCGCGTCCAGCTGCGAGGAGCTGCCGGCCAGGCCCACGAAGGTATCCGCCGTCAGCGGGCTGTTCGGATCGGAGACGAAGGTGCGGAAGTCCACCCTGTCCTCCACCGTGCCCGCGGCGGACGCGAGGGCCACCACATCACCGGTGTCCGCCAGCGCGAAGGCCGTACCGGGCGCGCCATAGACGAAGCCCACGCCCGCGGGGACCGAGCCGGACGGGTTGGGGATGCCGTGGAGGAAGCCATTGGCGGGCACCAGCACCGGCGTGCTGCCGGTGCCATTCGGGTCGGTGGGGGCGCGGATGTCCACCTCCAGGCCCGCGGCGTTGCGCAGCTTGTAGCCGCGCACGTCGATGGCGGCGGCCGTGGGGTTGTACAGCTCGAGGAACTCCGAGCCCAGGGCGCTGAACTCGCTGATGAGGAGATTGCCCACTTGGATGGGTTCCACCATGACAGTGGCCGAGCGGCTGAAGTTCCCCGCCCCGTCGATGACCTTGAGCGCGAAGTAGTGCGTGGAGGACAGGTCGAGCCCCGTGACGACCGCCGACTCCAGGCTGCCCGCCAGCTGGGGTGCCGGGATGGAGAACAGGGTCGCCGCGTTGAACTCGCCTTCGGTGGTGATGGGCGTGGTGGCGTAGCGCAGCTCATAGCTCGTCGCCGTACCCTGGCTGCCGTCATCCCCCACCGCCGTCCACGTCACCGTGACGCTGGTGGCGGAGGCCGGCGTGGCGCTGATGACCGCCGTGGCCGGGGCGAGGTTGTCCGTGATGGTGAACGTGGCGCTGGTCGCGGACGTCAGGCCCGGGGCGCTCGCCTCGAGCTGGAAGCCGGTGCCCTCCTGCTGGATGGAGAGGTCCGCGAAGGAGGCCACGCCGGCGGAAGGGTCCGCGCTCAGCGTACCGCTCAGGATGGCGGCGGGGTTGCCTCCCAACAGCCCCACGGTCACCTGGGGGCTCGCGACGGCGGTGGCGTTGCCGTAGGCGTCCTGGAGCGCCACGCTCACCGAGGCGAGCGCGGTGCGCACCGTGCCATCCGCCGGCTGCACGGAGAACACGAGCTGCGCCGCGCTGGCCGCGTCGACCATCGTCGAGGCGCTGTCGGTCACCGCCGCGTTCCCGAGATCCGTCACGGTGAGGGTGCGGCTGCCCGCGGTCCGCAGGGACACGTCCGCGAAGGGCTTGCTCCCCTGATCCGCCGCGGTGAAGGCGTAGTCACCCGGCAGCACCGCCTGGGCATCGTCGGAGCTGAAGTGCACGGTGCCCGTGTAGTGGGTGGCCACGTTGGTGAAGGCATCCTTCAGCGTCACCTGCACGCTGGCCATGTCGCCGGCGGTCATGTTGGCCGGCAGCCCCGTCAGCTCCAGCACGGACGGGGCCGCGGGCACCACCTCGAAGGTGGGGCTGACGGCCACCGTGAGGGTGCCCGAGGTGGCCCGGAGCGAGTAGCCCGTACCGGCCTGCTTGATGACGAGCTCGGAGAAGAGCGCCACGCCATCCACCGCGGTGGCCGAGACCGTGCCCTCGAGCACACCGCCCGCCGGGCCCGCCGCCAGCTCCAGCGTCACCTGGCCCGTGGAGCCATAGGCCCGGTTGCCGTCCGCGTCCTGGATGACCACCTCCAGCGCCGGGCTCAGCGGCGCGCCGGCCGTGGCCTGGAGGCTCTGCGCGGAGAAGGCCAGCTGCGTGGGCTGAGGCGGCGAGAACACGACCTCGGGCTTATCGCTCAGCACCACCGCGCCACTCGCGTCCGCCACCGAGGCCGTCACCTGCTTGGTGCCGGCCTGGGTGGACGTCAGAGTCGCCTTCAGCACGCCCTGCGCGTCCGTCTTCCCCTCGGACGGGTTGAGCGTGTTGCCATCACCGGACGCCGTCAGCGTCACCGTGCGATCCGCCAGCGCGACGCCGTCCGCCTTCACCACGGTGACGGTGATGTTCACCACGTCCGTGCCGTTGGACACGCTGGCGGTGCGGTCCACCTCCACCGTGGAGCGGTTCGCGTCCGGGAGGTCCTTGGCGGGCGGATTCGGCGGCATCGGTGGGCCGTCACCGCCTCCGCAATCACAACCGGCTACGCCCAGGATGAGCGCGCTCAGGGTGAACCAGAGCGACAGGGAACGGGATGCCATGCATGCCTCGGAGTGAAAGGAAGGGAGCGTGCTGCTGCTTGGATCAGCGCGGCACACCCGTTTTCTACCTGACACAGCGACGGCGCAGAAACACCTACCCTGCTTCCCGGAGTAGGGCGGAAAACCGAAAATATGCTTTCAAATCAGGATGATAGAGCAAATCAAGTAAAACGGAAAAACAATCAATCCCATCTGATCATTTGTGTTCAAATTTTACATCTACCGCATACACCACCTGGGTCAAAGCGGCTTCCGGCGATCAGCGCGGGCCCTTCACCTTCCACCAGAGCAGGCCGAGGAAGGTGTCGGGGAGGGGCTCGGGCAGCGCGAGCGAGTCGTCCTCCCGCTGGCGCACGGGAGGTGGGAGCGGGCGGAGCTCCGGCGAGGGCAGCGGCTCTGCTCGCCCCAGGCCTCGCTCGTTGCGCTCCAGCGCCTCGGCGAAGGAGCGCTGCGCTGGCAGTCGAGACTCGATGGCGGCGGCCCTGGAGATGCGCTCCGGGCCGCGGATGCGGGAGATGACGTCCGCGCTCTCGACGCGGGACATGCCCGAGATGCGGCCGATCGGACCGCGAGACCTGCGTCCATGCCCCATGTCGCGTCCTCCTGAGGAGGGGAAGCGTAGCGGCCTGGAATCTCTGCGGCCACCCCTCCCCTCCGCCGCACTCCACGGGATAGAGAGGAGGCGACCCGGGCGCAGAAGTTCTCGGGCCTGACGAAGCGCGCGGCCAGGCTCCACATTAGGAGAGCCCTGAGAGGAGCAAGTCGTCATGGCAGACAAGCTGGTCCTGAGCGATGCCGAGTGGCGCAAACGCCTGAAGCCCGAGGAGTATGAAGTGCTGCGCAACCACGGCACCGAGTACCCGGGGTCCGGGTGCTTCCTCGGCACCAAGGAGCCGGGCACGTACGTGTGCGCCGGCTGCGGCAACCCGCTGTTCAAGTCGGGGATGAAGTTCGAGTCCGGCACGGGCTGGCCCTCCTTCACCCAGCCCCTCACCCCGGACTCGGTGACGGAGTACCAGGACAGCTCGCACGGCATGGTCCGCACCGAGGTGCGCTGCGGCCGGTGCGATGGCCACCTGGGCCACGTCTTCCCCGACGGCCCGCCCCCCACGGGCCTGCGCTACTGCATGAACTCGGTGGCCATGAAGCACGTGCCGGAGGGCCAGCCCATCGAGCTGGTGAAGGCCTAGCCGCCCCTCCGCGGACCTCCACGGCGACTCGCCCATCATGACACCCGTGTCAGGGTGACGTAGCACCAAGCGCCGTACCCCACCGAGGCAGGCCTGACATACGTGCCTGCCTCTTTCGGAGGGAGCCAGCCCCCTTCCCGAGCGGCTGCAGGCGGTGGAACGCCCCTTGCTGTGGGCACCGACCGCCCTATGAAGCCCTCGCTTGTCTGGTTGTCCTTCCTGACTGGCGCCACCGTGATGGCCGCGGAGATGGCGGCCTCTCGACTGGTGGCGCCCTACTTCGGCAGCAGCACGCCCGTCTGGGCGACGCTCATCTCCGTCGTGCTGGGTGGCATGGCGCTCGGCGCGCACCTCGGTGGGCGCGTCGCGGACCGACTGGGCCGGCTCGAACCGCTGCTGGCCGCACTCTGCGCGCTCGCGGCTCACCTGGCGCTGCTGCCCTTCCTCGCGCGCCTGCTGCTCCCCGGCGCCACCGCCGCCGTGCTGAACGGCCACCCGCTCGCGGCCCTGGGGCGCGTCGGCCTCTTCACCCTCGCCATGCTCCCCCCGCTGCTGGTGCTCGGCGCGGTGGGGCCGTACCTGCTGCGCCTGGGCCTCGGCCCACTGACAGCCGCGGGGAGCCGCGCGGGGAGCCTCTCGGCGGCCTCCACCGTGGGCAGCATCGTGGGCACGCTGCTCGCCGCCTTCGCCGCGCTGCCGCTGCTGGGCACCGCGCGCGCCATGGCCCTCTTCGCGCTGCCGGCCGAGGTGGAGGTGCACGTGGGCGATGCCCGCGCCTTCCTCGTCCGTGACACGCGCCGCTACGACGCGATCATCGTGGACGCCTTCCGCTTCCCCTACGTCCCCTTCCACCTCACCACGCGCGAGTTCATGGAGGAGGTGGCGGAGCACCTCGAGCCTGGCGGTGTCACGTGCTTCAACGTGGGCCGCTATCGCGAGGAGCGCGCGGTGGTGGACGCGGTCGCCGCGACGATGGCGGCCGTCTTCCCCGAGGTGCGCGCCGCGGACGCGCGCAACCGCAGCAACACGCTGCTGTACGCCGGAGCGCCCGGGCTCGCGGCGCGCCTGTCCGAGCGGGCCGGCACGCTGCCCCCGCACCTGCACCCGCTGGCCCTGCGCGTCCAAGGCGAGCTGCGCCCGGTGCTCGGCGGCGAGCCCCTCACGGACGACCACGCGCCCGTCGAGCTGCTCACCGACGGCATCCTCCTGCGCGCCCTCACCCGCGCGGAGGGGCGGCTGTGAGGCGCCTGCCCTCCATGCCCGAGTTCCTCGCGCCGCTGCCGCTGGCGGCCGTGGCGCTCATGGCCGTGAATGATCAGTGGCTCAAGCCCGCCTTCCACAACGCGCTGACGGGCAAGCTGTCGGACGTCGCCATCTGCTTCTTCCTGCCGCTGTACCTCTCCGCCCTGCTCTCCCTGGTGACACGCTGGCCGCGGGCCGCGCGCACCGCGGCAGGGGCCGGGCTGACGGCGATCCTCTACACGGCGCTGAAGGTCTCCCAGCCCGCGGCGGACCTCTTCTGCGAGGCGCTACGAGTCGTCGGCGCGCCGCTGGGCCTGAGGCACTTCCGCGCCGTGGCCGACCCGACCGACCTCATCACGCTGCCCCTGGTGGGCCTGGCCGTCCTCTACAGCCGGGTCCGCGAGAGCTGCGAGCCCGTTCCACCCACTGGCCTCACCACCCCCCCAGGAGTCCACCCATGAAGAAGCACCTCGCGAAGAACCTCGTCGTCACCGCCACCCTGGCTGCCACCGCCGTCCTGCTCGTCGCCGACTCGACGCGCGAGTGTTCCCACCCCAACCAGGCGGTGAGCTTCGCCATGGCGGGAGACTGCGGCCCCGCCAGCACCGTGCTCGTCCGGAGCGCCGAGGAGAGCTGCGAACTGGACGTGGAGAACGCGGAGGCGGCGAACCTGCCAGACAGCGGCCAGTTCACCCGCCACAACTTTGACCTGAAGCAGGGAGACTGGGAGCTGCTGGACGGCCGCATGCTCACCGTGCCTGATGGCAACGGTGGCGCGAGCCAGGTGAGCGGCACGCGCGAATGCCAGGCCACGCTGGAGGAGGGCACGCTGAAGCTGCGCTGCCAGGACACGCGCCTGGACGTGGCTCCGAACCAGCAGGTGGCCGCCTGCGAGGCCGTGCTCACCGCCAGGTAGGCCCGAGGCCCCGGGGACTGCCACGCCCTCGGGCTTTCAGCGGGTGTCAGCCTTTGCACGAGCATGGCGTCCGGTGCGGCGCGCGGGGCTCCCTCCCGCGCACGCTCGGCGTATACCGGCCCTGAAGCCGAGGGCCCTCCGAGTCCTCCCCGCTTCGTGAGGGCCGCAGCCATGTCTCAGGATCGCTTCACGACCAGCCGCGAGGTCTACCACCGCATCCGCTGGGACCCACGGCTCGACGCGCGCGAGTTCGTCATCGGCTACGACTCGCACTCCGAGGAGCTGGAGGAGATGCCCTTCGAGGCCTTCGTCCCCGACGCAGAGATCCCCTGGCACCGCGTCTGGTACTTCCGCCGAGGGCCTGAGGTGGTGTGGGACCGGCGCAAACGCATCGACACGCTGGCCAGCCTCGTCCCCTCGGCTCCGGAAGAACACTCGCCGCCATCACCTCCCGCGCGGCTCCTCGTCCGGGAGGCGCCCGACTTCACTCCCCTGCCCTCCTACCGCTTCGATCCGCGCAGCTCCATCTGGGTCGAAGCCTCGGGGCACCCCCCCGGCAGCCCCGACGCTCTCCCAGCTCCCTCGGAGCTCACCGTCGCCTCCTTCAACGTCCTCTTCGACCTGTACCATCCGGAGCTGCTGGACACCCGGAGACGCACCGTCGCGGCCCTCTCCCTGCTGCGCTCGGTGGACGCCGATCTCATCGCGCTGCAGGAAGTGACAGAGCCCTTCCTCCGCGCGCTGCTCGAGACTCCGTGGGTCCGCGAGCACTTCTTCCTCTCGGAGGGGCCGGTCGCCACGACGGTCAAGCCGTACGGCCAGGTCCTCCTGTCCCGCTTCCCCTTCGCCTCGCTGAGCCAGTGCGTCTTCACTCGCGACAAGCGCATCATCGCGGGGGAGCTCGCGCTGCGCGGGGGCCCGCTGTGGGTGGCCGCGCTGCACCTGATGAGCAGCCGTGATCCCTCCGGGGCTGGAGTCCGAGCCACCCAGGTCCGGGTGCTCCTCGAGCATGCGCGCTCGCTGGAGACCCGCCTCGAGCCCCCGGAGCTCCTTCTGATGGGCGACTTCAACTTCGGCGACGACGCGCCCGAGGTGCAGACCTTCGCGGAGGCGGGCTTCGTGGACGCCTGGACGGCGCTGCGCCCCGGCGAGCCGGGCTACACGTACGACCCGCCGCGCAACGCGTTGGCCGCGTTCACGACCACCACCGGGCGGAGCCAGCGCCTCGACCGCGTGCTGGTGCGCTCACCCTCCGGGCGGCTCACACCTCGCGAGGTGAGCCTCTTCGGGGAGGCACCTCTCTCGGGCCCTCCCTCCCCTGGAGGTGATCCGCTCTTCGTATCGGACCACTTCGGGCTGAGGTGCACCCTGGCCCGAGGCTCTCCCGCCCGAGAGGCGCCCGCGCCGAAGCCCGCCCAGGGGACGCCTCGGGTGCTCTCGGTGCCGCCCGTGCACCAGGCGGCCGTCGTGCTCATTCCACCCGAGGAGCTGTGGGGCCCGATCCAGGCCCTGCGCGCCGAGCATGATCGCAACTACCAGCGGTGGATGCCGCACGTGACGCTGCTCTATCCCTTCGTCCCGGAGGAGCACTTCGCCGAGGCGGAGGAGCTGATCACCCAGGCCCTGCGAGACCTGGCGCCCTTCCAGGTGACGCTCTCCGGCTTCGGGCACTTCGAGCACCGCGGCAGCGTGACGGCGTGGCTGCGCCCCGAGGATCGCCCTCCGCGAGCCGCCCCGAGGGCGTGGAGCCGAGCCCCCCCGCGGAGCTACTGGCGCGGTACGGCGAGCAGCTGGACACCGCGGGGTTCCGCTCGCTCAATGGCTGGGCCGACTCGAACGCGCTGCTCGAGGCCGTGGAGCGAGGAGGCGCGGGGCTCGAGCGCTTCCGTGTGGTGCTGCGCACGGTGCGAGCCTGGGCCAGGGCGCGCGGTGTGTACTCGCACGCGCTGGGCTACCTGGGCGGATTGTCCTGGGCGGTGATGGCGGCATGGACGTGCATGCGAGCGCCTCGGGAGGCGGCGGGCTCGGACGAGAGCCTGGTCGCCCACTTCTTCAAGACGTTCGCCGCCTGGCCGTGGCCGCAGGCGGTGACGATCACCCCCGAGACGGCACGCTATAGCCCCAACGGCCGAAGGGACCTGATGCCGGTGGTGGCCCCCGCGCTGCCTCCGCGCAACACGGCGCGCAACGTGTCGCGCTCGACGCTGCAGGTGCTCCGCGAGGAGCTCGCCCGGGCGCGCGAGGTGGTGCAGCAGGCTCGCGCGAAAGGCACCGCAGCGGCCTGGGAGGCGTTGTTCGAGCCCGGGGACTTCTCGCGAGAGGCGCCCGCGAGGCTGGTGGTGTCCATCGACGCTCCCTCCACGGAGGCGCGCGAGGCGGCTGCGGGCTGGGTGCTCGGACACCTGACGGCACATCGTTCTCGACGTGGAGGGTGGTGATAAAAGGCAGCTTCACCTCCTCCGAGGCCCGCCAGTGTAGCGCCCGAGAGTGTCAGCCACGGCGGGGATACTGGGGCTTCGGAACCCCACGGGAGGAGGCAGCGCCATGACAGGTCCCATGACGGGCATCGCCGCCGCGCAGCTCGCACAGCAGAAGCTGCCGGATCAGCTCACACCGCAGGTGCCCAAGCAGGGCGAGTCGAAGTTCGACGCGGTGCTCGCGAACAAGGCCCAGGCCGCTCAGCCCACCGAGCCAGTGCGCCAGGTGGAGAGCGTCTCGAAGCCGGAGCGGCCCACGGTGAACCTGGTGTCCCGCGTGGTGAGCGAGCTGGAGCAGGGGCAGCTGCGGCTGGACAAGCTGATCGACGCGGGCGTCTCGGGCAGGCACTTCTCGAACGCGGAGCTGCTGTCGCTGCAGGCCTCCATGTACAAGTACACGCTGGAGCTGGACCTGACGAGCAAGGTCGTCGAGAAAGCCACCAGCGGCCTCAAGGACGTCGTGAAGACGCAGGTGTAGCCGCTCGTTGGCGCCGACGATTCGCGAGAGCTGCCCGAAAATGCGGATCTGGGGGGTAGTCCAGAAACGGGGTCCACCTCAGGATGTCGGCGAACAGGAGAGCAGGCGGCGGCTTCGATTCCCGCCGCCTCCAAGCAGCAAGCCCCCCGTGGTGCCAGCAAGGTGCCACGGGGTTTTCTTTTTCGGCCGAAGCCGCCAGCAACAGCGGGGAGATCATCGTCCGGCGCAGGTCGCGGCTGCGCCGGCCGGCGTGCACGGATTTCTATCGCGGCCACGGGGGCCGCATCCCTTGCGCGCGACCTGCACGAACCAGTCTGCTTGTCATACCCGTCCGGTCCATGCCCGGCCGGAGGCCCGGGTTTGAGTGCGAGCCGACGACGGAGCTCAGAGCACGGAGACGTCGGGCGGGCCGTCGGTCACCGGCCCCCGGTAACCCATGGTGACGAACTCGAGCACGTTGCCGAACGGGTCGGCGAAGTAGACAGACGCGTGACCCGGCGGGCCCAGGCGGCGCGGACCATCGATCTTCACGCCCGATTGCTTCAGTCGCGCGATGCAGGTGTCGAGGTCACGTGGGTTGACCTCCATCGCGAGGTGCGGATGCGGGGCCGGAACCGGACGGCTGCGCCCCTTCTGGAGGAAGAGATGCAGCTCGACCGCGTTGCCGAACTGCACGGCGAGATGCAACGGGCTGTTGTCGGCGTCAGCCTCGTGGGCGCGATCGGGCCTGAAGCGGAGGAAGGTCTCGCGATTGAACTTCCGCACCAGCTTCGCGCCGAGCAGCTCGACGTAGAAGCACTCGGCGACCTCGAGATCGTGAATGGGCAGGGTGATGTGGGAGAACCCTTCGACAGTGGGAGCGGTGTTGGTCATGCGTGAAAGGTGCCGTTGAGCCGATGTGATTCCCAGTGATATCTCATGATTCCAGATATGATTGACATGAATCTGGCGGCGATCGACCTGAACCTGCTGAACGTGGTGGCCACCGTGCTCGAGGAGCGGAGCGCGACCAAGGCCGCGGTGAGGCTGCACGTCACGCAGTCGGCGGTGAGCAACGCGATGAAGCGGGCCCGCGAGCTCTTCGGGGATCCCCTCGTGCTGCGCGAGGCGTACGGGCTGGCGCCGACGGCGCGGGGAGTGGAGCTGTTGCCGGCGCTCCGCGCGTGGCTCGAGGAAGCACGGCGGTTGGTCGCGAAGGCGCCTGTGTTCGACCCGTGCACCTCGACTCGGACCTTCACGGTGGCGTGCAGTGACGCCGTGGCCATCGCACTGCTGCAGCCGGTGTTGCGGTTGCTCAAGAAGCGGGCGCCGTCGACCCGGTTGAGGCTGCTGACGCTCGATCGGTTGATTGCCGACGACGGGCTCGCGCGGGGCGAAGTCGATCTGTTGATCGGCATTCCGCCCGTGATGCCGCCTGGTCACGAGGCCGAGCTGGTCTACCGGGATCCGCTCGAGTGCATCGTGCGCCGCGATCATCCGCAGGTGCGCTCGAAGCTCACGCTGTCGCTCTTTGCCTCGCTGCCGCATGTCGATCTCGCGCTCTTCGGAGCCATCGACGACACGATCGACCGGGCGCTCGCGCGTCACGGCAAGGCGCGAGTGGTGACGGTGGCCTTGCCCCACTTCTCGAGCGTGCCCCTGGCGGTGCTGGAGACCGATTGTGTCGCGACGCTCTCCAGCCGTATCGCGCGGGCGTTCGCGGCTCGGTTGCCGTTGAAGGTGCTGGAGCCTCCACTCAAGCTCGAGCCCATCGAGGTCCGTCAGGTGTGGCATCGTCGAAGCGAGACCGATGCCGCGGTTGGCTTTCTCCGTGCGCTGGTGCGCGAGGCGGCACGTTGATGGAATCCTGAGTTGGGGGCCCAGGGATCGCGCCCCGAAGGGGACCCGTGCTCGATGGGTCTGACCTTCGAGACGTTCCTCCCGAGCCAGCCCACCGGCTCAGTGCACGCGCGCCCGCGGCAGGTTGGAGGCCGCCGGGAAGCCCCCGAAGCTCTCCCCCGTGAGGCTCTCGCCCGTCAGGCCCGACTGCGTGCCACACACCAGCGCCTTCAAATCCTCGGCGCGCCGGTTCAGGTCATTGAAGGAGCGGCTCACCGCCGTCACCGGATCCGTCGTGGAGATACCTCGCAGGAAGGGCGACAGGACCGACGCCTGCCCCGCGGCCCGCGGCGCGATGTGCGTGAACTCCGTCCCCGTCTCCCGCGAGTGGCACCCGCTGCACGTGTTGAGCGAGAACTTGTGCCGCGCCTCGTTGGGGACTCCCGGCACCCGCCAGAAGAAGGCCTCCGGCACCGGCGCCCTCGAGGCCAGGAACCGGGCCCCGTTCAGGAGCTCCGGCACCGTGTGCCGCTCGGCCAGCACGTCCGCCTGGTTGGCGAGGATGAAGTCGCGCAGTGCGTTCGAGTTCTCGAAGCCAAGGTCCGGCGTCAGCTTCACCGTGGCAGGCTGCAGCGCCGTGCTCGTCAGGACGAACTCTCGCATCTCCCACAGCTCGGCCAGGGCCACCTCGTTCGTGCGGATCTGGTTCAGCGCGTTGCCGTGCGGCCGGCCCGCCATCACCCCCGCCTTCGCGAAGCGGTCCGTCAGCGCCTGGAGCTTCACCTTGTAGCTCGGGTGGCTCAACCCCAGCTGGCCCAGCTCGTGCCAGTCCCGCGCCCAGGCCTGGATGGCCTCCGGCGTGCCGCCCGGCAGGGCGTACTCGAGGATGACGGTGAACTCGAGCGGGTTGCCCGCCGCGTCCAGCACCCCGAAGACGAAGCGCCCCTCGCCGGCCTGCACCCCCGGGTTGCGCAGATCCATCCGGTTCACGATGGCCAGCAGCCGGAACGGCGCCTTGCTGAAGTCCAGCGGCTGGTTCGGCCCGCCGCTGCGCTGCTCCCAGACGCCCAGCACCTTCGTCATCATCTGCGGGCGCGCCGGCAGCGTGAGGCCGTTCACCGTCTGCGTCGTGTTCCACGTCTTCAGCCACTGGCGCGCCAGCGTG
This sequence comes from Myxococcaceae bacterium, assembly GCA_016926755.1. Lineage (GTDB taxonomy): Bacteria > Myxococcota > Myxococcia > Myxococcales > Myxococcaceae > Hyalangium. Next base: position 21,068 of record JAFGNZ010000152.1, read on the forward strand.
GACGGATCCTGGTTCCCCGCCATCGCCTTCATCAGCGTGCCGATGTGCCAGGCCCCGCCCGGCGCGGTCCGCACCGGATCCTCCACCACCGAGAGCGAGGTGATGACCAGCTCCTCCGTGCCGTCGATGGTGCAGCTCGTCGGGCCGCACGCGTAGGTGGACTCGCAGCCGTTGGCCGGGCTCCCGTCGCAGTCGTACGTGCCCACCGGGCACGCCACGCCGCACGTGCCCGCCACGCAGACGCCCGCCGCGTTGCCCTGAGCCTGGCAGCTCGTCCCGCAGGCGCCGCAGTGCTCCGCGTCCTCCGTGAGGTTCACCTCGCAGCCGTTGGCCGCGTCCCCGTCACAGTTGGCGTAGCCCTGCTGGCATGGCGTCTCGTACGTGGGGCCCTCGACACAGGAGGACTCGTTGTGGGCGGCGTCCCGCGCGGCGACGAACACCCGGCGGACAGCGCCCTGAGTGGACGCCGGCACGGTGAGGTCGGCGAGGAAGGCGCCGTTCGCGTCCGCGAAGACGGTGGCGGCCGGGAAGCCCGTGCACGCCACGTCGATGAAGACGCCCACCTCGGCCCCCGCCTCGGTGGCCCCCCTCACGCGCAGATCATGCTCCACCGTGGCGTACTGCCAGCTCGCCTCCGTGATGACCGGCGCGGAGGGCGGCGTCGTGTCGTACCCGTTGGGGGCGGGGATGGTGCTGCACCCCGACGCGTTCCCGGCGCTGTCATACGCCCGGGCCGAGTAGCTGCTCGCCGGGTAGCCCGAGATGTCCATCGGCATCTCACAGTACGCGCCCGTTCCGGAGTTCGAGCTCGCCACCGGCGTGCCGGCGCAGCTCCCACCGCTGTAGACCCGGATGACGGTGTTCGCCTCGGAGCGGACCACCAGGCGCGGGAGCTCCGAGGAGCCGAGCAGCCACGAGAGCGCCGGCAGGGGCGGCGCGGAGAAGTCCACGAGGGTGCTGCTCCCCACGCGAGAGTTGTTGCTCTCCTGGCGCTCGTGGACGAGCTCGTCCGCGTCCGCGAGCGCGATCAGCACATAGCTCCCCTCCGGGACGTCCGGCGCCATCACCCACTCGCTCGCGTCCCGGCAGCCCCCCGACGGCACGAAGATCGTCGTGCTCGTGGCCACCCACGTGTCGAGCGGGTCGAGGAAGTTGTCCCTCGAGAGGTAGAAGGAGACCTCGGTGCTGCCGGCGGTGTCGCCCCGGTTGCACAGCCGCGCCTGGAGCTGAACCTCCGAGCCCAGGCTCAGCGCGGAAGGGGCCGTCACGGTCCCGATCTGGAAGTCCGGCAGGCCTGTCCCCGTGCCCGGCTCCTCGGGCCACGTGGGGTCCTCTGGAAAGTCAGGCTCTTCCGGAGAGGGACCTACATAACAACCCGCGAGCGCACCCGCGAGTGCACCTGCCAGCCACCGACGCATCTGCATGAGAGGCCTGCCTTCAGAGGTGAAGAGCTATCGGTCCCGCTCCGTGTCCTTTGGACCCACGACCACCCATCCCGCCCCGCGGACCTACCAGCTCCCTTGACGCCCGCGAGGCAGATTTATTCAGGCCGTCTCGCAAGCGTTCACTCCCAGGCGGGGTGGCCCCGGCTCGCCGCCCGAAAGCGAACCCTCCCCGCCACCCTGCCCGGCGAGGCCCGTGCGCTCCGCCTCCAGCGCTCAGGGGACTTCCTGCTGCACCTCGATGGGCTTCTGCTCGAGGATGGTGAACACCACCCGGCGGTTGTTCTCGCGGCCCCGAGCCGTCTTGTTGGTGTCCACCGGTTGGGACTCGCCGTAGCCCACCGCCTCGAGCCGCTCGGGAGCGATGCGCTCCTGCTCGATGAGGCGCATGCGCACGTTGGTGGCGCGCCGCTGCGAGAGCGCCTGGTTGGCGGCATCCGAACCCTGGCTGTCGGTGTGGCCCTCCACGCGCACCCGGGTGAGCTGCGGGTTGGCGCGCAGCACCTGCCCCACCTGCTTCAGCAACGGGAAGGAGCGCGGGAGGATCGTGTCCTTGTTCGTGGCGAAGTAGACCTTCTCGAGGATGACGATCTTCTCGCCCTCGATGAGCACCTTCACCTTGCCCTTGTCCGGGCACCCGTCCTCATCCTTGACGCCGTTGATGGTCTCCGGCTCGGTGGGGCACTTGTCGCTCGCGTCCACCACGCCGTCCCTGTCGTTGTCCGGATCCGGACAGCCATCCGCATCCTCGAAGCCGTCCGTGTCCTCGGCCACCTGCGGGCAGCGATCCTTGTCATCCGTCAGGCCATCGCCATCCGTGTCCACCGGCGGCGGCGGGGGCAGCTCGTCCGGGCAGCCGTCCGTGTCCTCGAAGCCGTTCTTCGCCTCCGGCTCGTTCGGGCAGGCGTCGTCGCCGTCCAGCAGGCCGTCCTGGTCGTTGTCCGGATCCGCGCAGCCATCACCATCCTGGAAGCCGTCCATGTCCTCGGGGCCCTGCGGACACACCGGGGCGGGCGGGGGAGGCGGAGGCGGAGGCTCGAAGCGGGGGGGCGCGGCGCGCTGCGCCTCCGTCCAGCGCAGGCCGGCGAACAGGCGGAAGCCCGGGGTGCCGTAGCCGCGGGTGAGGCCCGGGCCGCCGCCCAGGTGCGCCGCCAGCGAGTCCGTGAAGCGGTACTTCATCGCGGCGAGCAGCTCCATGGGGCGCTCCTCGCTGTTCGTCTCGCTCATGCCGATGGCGCCCACCAGCGTGGCCTCGGCGGCGAGCCGGTGCTTGCCGAGCTGGAAGGGCACCTCCGCGCCGAGGCCATAGGCGAACTCGTTGCTCACGTTCAGGTTGTAGAGCTGCTCCCGGGGCTGGAGGTTGACGCCCACGTTGGCGAGCACGCGCGTGCCCCCTTCGCTGGTCCACTCGCCGAGCAGCCGCGGGAACACCGCGAGGCCATCCCGTCCGAGGAACTCCTTGCCCCCCGAGGTGGGCAGGAGCACCGGCACCGCGAGGCCCAGGTGCAGGCCGCCGTCGGTGGTGAGCAGGCGCGCCTTGGGCACCAGGCGCAGGTCGCCCACGCCCGTGGCGTCCACGCCCTCCGAGAGGATCGGCGCGACGGAGGTGCCCGGCCCCGAGCCCTGGGAGGTGATGGGCAGCGCCACGCCGAGCTCGAAGCGCTCGAAGAGCGAGAGGGAGCCCATCACGTCGAAGGTGAACTGGTTCTTGACGATCTCGTAGAGGAAGTCGTCGGTGCGCGGGTTGAGGAAGTTGAGCGGGTCCCTCGCGTAGTTGAAGGACAGGCCCAGGTTCCAGCCCAGGTGCCGATCCACCTGGGCGCTGTGCACGCCCAGCACGTCCCGTGCGCCAGGGCCGGGCTTGTACTGCTGCACGTCGATGCCCTGGGAGGCAGGCGGGGCGGTCTGAGCGCTCGCGGGCGCCGCGACGAGCACGGCGACCAGCAGTCCCAGGAGCCCCCACGCCGGCACCGAGCCGCGGAGGGCTCGCCGGCGGCGCAGCAGCGGCACGGCGAGCAGCAGCGCCAGCGGCAGCAGCGTCCCCGCGCCGGTGGAGGCGCAGCCACGGCCCGCGACGGCCATGTCGTCCGAGTAGTCCCGCGGGTTGCCGCCGAATCCGGCCTCGGCGCCGTCGGTCTCGCCGCCGTCATCGGAATCCGGGTCATTCGGATCCGACTCCGTGTCGTCGAGGCGGCCGTCGTGGTCGGCGTCCTCGGTGCCGTCCTTCAGGCCGTCACCGTCCGTATCCGGGTTGCGCGGGTCGGTGGTGGTGGACGGGTCGGTGTCCGGCACGAAGTTCGGCGAGGACGTGTCGGTACCCGGCGACGCCGAGTCGGCCGTCACACCGCGCTCGGTGCCGTCGTTCAGGCCGTCGTTGTCGCTGTCCGGATCACGTGCGTCGAGGGTTCCGTCCCCGTCCGTGTCGCTGAGGCCGTCCTCGCCGTCGATGACACCGTCATCATCGGTGTCGGGATCATTCGGGTCGAGGCCGAGCTCGCGCTCGTGGTTGTCGTCGACGCCATCGTTGTCGGTGTCCACGAGGCCCACGCTCACGGTGACCGTGACGGTGGCGGTGCCGCCATTGCCGTCCGACAGCACGTACGTGAAGGTCAGCGTCCCCGTGAAGTTGGACGGCGGCGTGAACACGACGCCCGTGCCGCCCGGCGCCACGGACACCGAGCCACCGGTGGCCGGCTGGGTCACGGCCGTCACCGTGAGCGTCTCGCCCGTGTCTGGCGCGCTGGAGTCGTTGGCCAGCACATCCAGCGTCGTGGCGCCGCTGTTGGCAGGCACCGAGAACGTGTCCGCCACGCCCGTGGGCGGATCGTTCACCGGCGTCACCGTCACCGTCACCGTGGCCGTATCCGTGCCGCCGTTACCGTCCGACACCGTGTAGGTGAACGTGTCGGTGCCGCTGAAGTCGGGGTTGGGCTGGTAGCTCACCACCCCGTCCACCAGCGTCACCGAGCCGTTGGCCGGCTGCGTCACCGTGGTCACCGTGAGCGTCTCGCCCATGTCCGGCGCCGTCGTGTCGTTGGCCAGCACTTCCACCACCGTGGCCGCGCCGCCCTCGATGATCGTGAGAGCGTCATTCACCGCGTTGGGCGGGCTGTTGTCCGCCATCACGTTCACGATGACCGTGACCGTGGCGGTGCCGCCATTGCCGTCCGACACCTCGTAGGTGAAGGTCACCTGACCCGAGAAGCCAGGCGCCGGCGTGAACACGACGCCCGTGCCGTCCGGCGCCACCGCCACCATGCCGCCAGCCGCTGGCTGCGTCACC
>JAFGNZ010000153.1 GCA_016926755.1 Myxococcaceae bacterium
CGCCGTTGCCGCAGTTGGCGCCGATCCATCGCGAGTGGTCCATTTCTGGAGAGCAGACCTGGGTCAATTCTCGAGAGCGTCAAAGGCTCGGGCCGGTGGCGCGCGCGTCGGACAGCTCCAGCTCGGGCCAGTGGTGCGCGCGTCAGACAGCTCCAGCTCGGCCCCGAGGGAGCACGCCCGCAGCTTGGCAGTGCGGAAACCGGGCAAGAGAGCGCGCCCGGGGGCCACGGCGCTACCCCTCCCAGGGCCTCTAGAACGCGCTGCCACGTCTACGGGGGCGGCCTAACCCCGGGCCTGGGTATCTCGAACGCATGGCGGGCCCGTAGCGGGCGCCAGAACGGCAGCGCCACGGCCAGCGCCACCAGCACGCGCGGCAGGAACGCGCGCCGCCGCGCACGCGAGCGGGCAGGCAGGCGCGGGCAGCAGCCGCGCGCGCCTAGCCTGGGGGCAGACGAGCGCGGCCCAGTGCTGGCAGGCGTGCGAGGAGGACACGGGGCGCGCTCGTGCGGGGTGCCTGGCGCCAGGCACCCGGAACCGCTGGCGCCAGCACGCGACGCGCGGCCCCGTCGAGCGCTCCCAGTGCCCGCCCCGGGTCTGCTAGGGTGGCCTACCTCGGAGGTAACGCACTCTTGCTCTCACCTGCGACTCTGGCCCTTGTGCTGCTCCTCCTCGGGGGGACGCTGGCGCAGGCACAACCGGCGCCCACACGCGAGGCGCGCCGCCGCTCCGTCACGCTAACAGGCTCCCCGCTAGAGGCACGCATCGCCACGGGGATCCGCACGTTCCTTGTCTTCTCCGTCCCCATCCGGGGAAAGGCTGTGGAGGTGGACCCGCAGCGGATCAAAGTCGTTGCGTCGGGTGACGAGATCCTTGCAATCGAGCCCTTGAGCGAACCCCGCCCCGGCGAACGCTGGATGTTGCGTGTCCCGTTAGCGGATGCGGGGGCGCCCGACGTGGCCGAGTTCTCTCTAGTCGCGCACCCCTCCGAGGTAGACACAGAGATCGACGTTGCACGGCGCGAGGAGTCGCCTACAGCCTGCCCGACGTGCGCGCCGTGCGCCGCTATGAATCCGGCAGACGCCATCGCTTCCGGGTTCATCGACGGCGACGGAGTAGGAACCCGGAAACTGCGCAGCTTCACGGACGCCTCCAGCGGCTTCGCTTCGCAAGTCGGTGTGACGTATCGCGCGGCGGGTTGGGTGCTGGTGGATGTGGCGATCATCCCCCCGCCTGGACTGCCAGCGTGGAGGCCCACCGGGGCCACGTTGACGAGCAAGACCGGAGAGGCGCGGGTGCGGGCGGTGAAGGTGGCACCGGGCAAGGACCCGAACGCCGTGCGGGTGCTGGTGACAACGGACAAGCCACCGTCAAGCGCGGGGCTTGAATTCACCTTGCACCTGAACGGCGCGGACGGGGCGCCGTCCTTCTCGATTCCTGCTGTGACACTTCCGCCAGCAAAGGAACACAAGCCATGATCGGCGCGGTAGAACTTCAACCCGGCACACTCTTAGACGGCTGGCAGATCGTCCGGCCCCTGCGGACGGGCGGCTTTGGTGCTGTTCACCATGCCCAGCAACAAGGGAAGGCGTTTGCGATCAAGGTCGCACTTCACCGCGAGCAAAGCGGCGACGTTGGCAAGACGCACGCGCGCGCGCTGCTCGAAATGTCACTCCTGTTGACGCTGGATCACCCCAACATCATCAAGCCGCGCGGGTTCGGATACCTGCCGGATGGCCGCGCCTATTGCGTGCTCGAGTACGTGGAAGGCTGGACGCTGGGAGAGTGGAAGGAGCGCACGTTTCCCACCTTCCGCGAGGTCGCGCGCGTGTTCGCCCAGATTGCCGGGGCCGTCGAGTACATGCACACGCGCCCGCGCGAGGTGTTCCACCGCGACTTGAAGTTGTCCAACGTGATGATCCGCAGCAGCACGGGCGAGCCGGTGATCATCGACCTGGGCGCCGCGACCTTTGAGAACGCCGAGGAGTTGACGACAACGCCGCTGCCCCCAGGCACAGACCGCTATCGCTCGCCCGAAGCGTGGGATTTCTACTACCAGCAGCGCCACAACCCGGGGGCGCGCTACCCGTTCAAGGTGACGGATGAACTGTTCGCCGTGGGCGTGATGCTCTATGAAATGCTCACCGCTCCGCTGCCAGCCAAGGAACCGCCACGGCTCGACTTCTCGGATCGCATGGCGAACCTGCACGCTGCCCGCGAGGTGAACCCGCGTGTGCCGGAAGCCTTGAGCGCGCTCGTGGAGGACTTGCTAGCGCACGACCCAGCGCAAAGGCCGGTGAGCTTCAAGGCGCTACGGCGCAGGCTGGAAGAGTTGGCCAAACACCCGGGGCCGGAATACGCGGCAGAGGTACACGCGCCCTCAGCGCAGCGCCAGCCCCCGCCCGGTAACGGGGCGCGTGGGAAACAGGGTTGGCGCAAGGTGCTGGCAGTGGCTGACAAGCAGGCCGCTCGCCTCCGTGGCCGACTCCAACCGCGCGCGCTTGTCGGCATGGTGGCCGCCTCTCGCCAGCAGTGGCGCAAGCCTCTGGCATTCGCGGGCGTGGTGGCTGCCGTCGTGGTGGCTGCTGCTGCTACCGCGTGGCTGACGCATGGTGAACGCCCCGCGCCCGCAGCGACGCCCGCGCCGAGAGTGGCCACCGCGCCAGCCGTCCCGACTGCCCCGGCGCTTCCACCTGGGAAGTCCCCACCCGTGTCTGCTCCCGCTCCCGCAACTGCACCGAAGGAAGGATCCACCGTGAAGCCCAAGCCGCCCGATGCTCCCAAGTCGCCCCGTGCC
>JAFGNZ010000154.1 GCA_016926755.1 Myxococcaceae bacterium
GGTGCTCCAGCGCAAGCGCTTCTCCTTCCTCGTCCATGCCACCCGGAGGTACGGGGTCTACGCCCAGGTGCTCACCCTCTTCCTCGTCGACACCGCCTTCGACGACGAGGTGCGTGAGCTGTTGCTGCTGCTGGCCAGGGACAAGCAACTGCAACAGACGCTGGGGCAGATGGAGGCCGTCCGCGCGGCGTTGGAGCAGCGGGGCTTCAAGCTCTCGGACTACCCGGAGCGGGACGAGCAACTCCGTGACGTGGTGCGGGGCTTGGGCCGCGCCGCCGAAGACGTGGCTGCCACCCTCCCCGCAGTGGATGGGGCCCGCGGCGGGGGCGTGCTCGCCACGCGAGCCCACTTACCCCCGCCCTACCAGGAGGCTTTCGACGAGACGGAGCGAGCCCTGACGAGAGAGCACTGGGCTCCGGGCCACGTGGCGCTGGGCACCTTCGACTCCATGACATTCGGAGTGCCGCTGGGCTTCTACTACCTGGCGGCGGGGACGAGCCACGGGGGGGCTTCGCTGTACCAGGGCCGCTACGAGCAGGCCACGCGGGAACTGGCGCCCGCGGCGCTGCTGGTGGGCCTGTACGCTGGTGGCAAGGGGGCGCGTTACCTCTCTGAGGCCAAAGCAGCCGGGTGGGGCGGAGTGCGGCGACTTCAGGTGTCCGCGCTCGACGTGGAGAGACTGAAGGCGGTAGTGGATCGTCTGGGGGAGCAACTCGGGGGAAATGCGCTTCGCGACTTGACCCGGTACCTTCAGGCTCAGCGGGAGGCTGGACTCCTCGTAGCGGAGTGGGGGGAGGCCGGCGCGGCGGCACTCTATGAAGCCCGGGGCAACGTGCCAAGGGCGCGGCAGGCCATCTTGGCCGTAGCCAATTCGCAGCGCTCAGGGCCTACTTCAACGCGGGTCCGCGCCGCACCGGACGGAGCGAAGGTCAATGCCAAGGACATCAAGGGCGCTCGACCGTACGGTCCCGAGGGTCGCCCCGGGCATCCTGACGCCCACGGCGTGAGCCGGCAGGATCAAGCGGACATCATCAACGATCCGAAGACCACGGTGCACCGCGGGACCAACGCCAACGGGCGCCCGGTCGACCACTACCACCGCGACGGGACGACGGTCATCACCGAACAAGGTGATCCGACGCGTGTCATCACCGCGTTTGGTAAACTCGCGACGAAGGACAATAAAGGCCGTCCAATCCAACGCGGCACGGGGCAGCCGGCCAATCCGGCGCCCAATGGCGGTTCCTATGAGAAGCTGCGTTGAGCCATTGCTGACTGGAAGGGAGCGCTCGAACGATGAAGACTGCCGACGTCTGGTCGGAGCACGTCGAATGGATTCGATCCCTCTCGGTGTTCCTCGGCTGTCAGCTGCGGCTGATCGAAGGGAGCGAGAGCCTTGAGGTCGACGCTGCCTCCGCGACGCTCGAGGGCGTGGTCGGGCCGCCGCACCCGGGAGTCATCATCGAACTCGTCGTGAAGCTGCTGACGACCCGGAAGGATGACGGCGACGTGGCCGTTTGGGCGCTCGTCTTCTTCTTCGTCGACAAACGACGCGTCGCCGAACAGGGTAAATGCTGTATGGCAATCGAATGGCGTGAAGGCCAATGGCATCGACGCGGCTGGGAATCGGACGATGAGGGCGAATGGACGGGCCTGGAGACGCTCGAGTGACGCTTCGCTGATCGCAGCGGCGGAGCCCACCACGGAGGAGAACAGCTCCGCCGCGCCTGCGGGGCCCCCTCACCTTGTAGCGCTGTGCTCTCTGCTGGAGGCGAGGGAGCGCCTCACGGCTTGCGCAGGGGTTCGGAGGTGGGCTGGCGGCCGTGGAGGAGCACGGGCATGTAGCAGGTGCCCTTGAACATGTAGCCACCGTTGGGCTTGAGGACCTCGCACTCCTCGCGATCCAACGAGGTCTTGACCCAACACCCTCCGCCGAGCGGTACCTGTCGTGGGTGGGAGCATCGTCCTTTCGCATCAGGCCGCACCTGGCCCGGCAGTGGCTCGGGGAGTGTGTCCTCAGCCCGTACTCCTGGCACAGAAGGCGCGGGGGAGAGCGCCGTGGAGGCGGTCGCCGCGTCATCGCCGAGCCCTGAAGTCCCCCCGTCCTCCAAGCGGGCCGCGCCCGCCTCGTGCCTGAGGAGAGCGGGCGGCTCCGGGAACTTGCGGGGCGTGCTCCACCAGCCCCAGGCCCCGAGCGCCAGGAGCGCTGCCGCTGTGGAGAGGCGCCGCCGCCAGGAGCGGGCGCGCGCTGGGGGGCTGACACGCTCGGCGGCGCCCGGCGTGCGAGAGGAGAGCTCGGGAACCTGAGCCCGCCCCTCGGCAAGCGCGTGGCCCGGAGGGAGGAGGGCCTGCCCGGAAGCCCCCGTGGCCTGCTCAGCAGGGCTGTCCGAGGGTGGCGTCTGCTGGGGGAAGAGCGGACAGGTGCGCTCGGGAGTGGTGAGCTGCGCGGCGTGCTCCAGCGCCTCGGCCAGCTCGCGCGCGGTGCCGCGCTGCTCGGGGCGCAGCGAGAGCATGCGGACAATGAGCGCATCGAGCTGTGGCGCGAGGCGAGGGTTGAGGCAGA
>JAFGNZ010000155.1 GCA_016926755.1 Myxococcaceae bacterium
CGGGGAGCAAGCGGTGATGGGACTCGGGAGTAGGGGGGACTGTCGGCTGCGGCTGTGTAATCCTGTCCGGCTGCAGGGTCGCGCAGAATAGCGATTCAGTCGCCCGGACTTCCCTGGCACCTTCTGCACCCAGTCCTGCACCCAGGAAGGTGAAGCGGGAGGCTGTCCCGAGGACACCCTCTGCATCCGGCCGCTCGGGGATCAGCTCCCGTGCGCTCCCGTCTGCCAGAGCCATGCTGACTTGCGCCAGTGAGAGCACGGCGATGGCCGCAAGAAAGCAGATCTGCTGTTTGCGATGTGTCGGTAGCGCAGCGCGGCTGGTGCGAGGATGATCGAATCTCTCGCTTGCTGCCGCTGCACTGAGTTCATAGGAGGGAGGGGCGATCGCCGCGGAGCTTCTGTCCATATACAGTCGAAGGCCATGAGATCCTTGCTCGTGGTTTCGCTCGTCGCTCTTCTCGGCTGCTCCGCTTCCTTTTCCGAGCAGCACCATCGGTACTCGAACTCGGCCCAGGAGCAAGGAGACCCGCGGGTCGGCCAGTACATCTCGTCCCAGTGGTCGCTCCACACGTCATCGTTCTGGCTCGAAGGGCCCGAGGGGCTCATCTTGATCGACGCGCAGCTCCTTCCGTCAGCGGTGAGGAAGGAGGTCGCCTTCGCTGAGCGGGAGACGGGCAAGAAGGTCAAGCTGGCAATCGTCCTGCATCCGAACCCGGAGAGCTTCAACGGAACGGCCTGGCTCAAGAATCGCGGCGTCCAGGTCGTCACCTCCGAGCAGGTTCGTGAGCTCATTCCTGAAGTGCATGAGAAGTGGGCTGCCGCTCTCTTCGAGAAGTACAAGAACAGCGGGTACCCGCGGGAGCTCGTGCTCCCCGACAGCTTCGGGAGCAGCACCACGGAGCTGAGTGCGGCGGGCCTCACCGTGAAGGCGCACGTGCTTGGCAGCGGGTGCAGCCCGGCCCATGTGGTCATCGAGTGGGAAGGGCACCTGTTCGTGGGCGACCTGATCGCGAATGGCGCTCACAACTGGTTCGAGAACGGCCGTGTCGATGAGTGGCTCCACCGCCTGGACGAGCTGCGCGGGCTGCAGCCGAAGTGGATCCACCCGGGGCGAGGCCTCACCGGTGGGCCAGAGCTCCTGGAGCGCCAGAGAGAATACCTCCGCACCGTGGTCGAGGGGGTTACGGCGGAGCGACAGCCCGGCGTGCCCATGAGCGACGCGCTTGCACGGGTGACGGAGAAGGTGACCCAGCGCTACCCCCAATACCAGTACCCCAACTTTCTGGAGCCGCTCTTGCGCTCGGAGTGGGTGCGCCAGGCGGCTCGAGCTGCCTCTTCGCCAGCGGGCTCGGAGTGACATGGATCAAGAAAGCGGCGCTCCCACGTCTCGAGCGTCCACAGCGCCCGTGGGTGGGAAGGTGGTGGAGCCCCCATGCGTCGCGCCGGGTGAGCCCTCGCCTCCCGCGCGAGCGCGCGTGCGGGGGCTCGCTTCCACCCGGGGAGCTTGGGGCGTGGGGCCGGCGCCACGAGATTGAGCCTCGGGATGCGCGGGCCCTCCGCGCCCTGAACGAGGAGACCCACCATGAGCAGCCGGAAGTATGACCCCCTCACGGGCGGCAAGGAGGCTCCCCACAAGCCCCCCTTCGCCAAGGATCGCGTCGATCGGGGGCTCGAGGCCGATGACACCAAGCCCCTCTACGCCGACGAGTCCAAGCACGACACCCGCGAGCTGAAGTTCGCCTTCGACAGCGATGGGCCGGTGGGCGGCAATGTGCCGGACATCCGCAGCCCCATCGACGAGGCGGACGAGCTCGAGCGCGAGCAGCGCGGCCGGGACGAGGCCGAGAAGGAGCGGAGCTAGGCCGCGCGCGAGCAGCGCGGGCTGGAGAGCACGACGCCGGAGCCCCGCGAGGAGCCCCGGCGCCTGAGCTGCCCAGAGAGGGGGAGGACTACCGCTTCCCGGCCTTGCCCGCCGCGGGCGCTCCGGCCCCCGCCACGTCCATGGGGGCGAGCTTGCCCAGGTTCATCGGGCCCACCTGCTTCTGGATGACGTCCGGATCGCCGACGAGGACGATCTGCATCGCGGCCGGATCCAGGTACGCCTCGGCCACGCGCTGCACCTCGGCCGGGGTGGCCTTCTCCAGCCCGGCCACCTGGCGGGCGAACTCGTCCAGCGGCCGGCGCTTGAAGAAGAGCTGGGCGACGTTGCTGCCCAGGCCATCCACCGTCTCGAAGAAGCCCGGGTACGAGCGGATGAGGCCCTCGCGCGCGGACTCCAGCTCCTGGGAGGTGATGGGCCGGGCCTTGACGTCGTTCAGCTCGCGGACGAACTCGGAGAGCGCGGGCCCCGTCACATCCGCGCGCACCGCGGAGTAGAGGGTGAGCGGGCCCACGCCCAGGCGCGGGTCGGACATGGCGCCGGCCCCGTAGGTGTAGCCCTTGGCCTCGCGCAGGTTCATGTTCAGCCGGCTGCCGAAGAAGCCGCCGAACACCGTGGTGGCCAGCTCCAGCGAGTACTCGTCCGGGTGACCCATGGCGAGCCCCGGGCGGCCCACCAGGACGAACGTCTGCTCCAGGCCGGGCTTGTACACCACGGACAGCTGCTCGCGCGGCGGCGAGGGCGGGGCCGGCGGCACCGGCGGCGGCACCGCCGCTCCTTTCCAGTCTCCGAAGTACTTCTTCGCCCACTGCACCGCCTGCTCCCGGGTGACATCACCGACCACCACGAGCGCCGCGGCCCTGGGGCCCACGTTCTTCTGGTAGTAGCGCTTCACGTCCTGCAGCGTGAGCTTCTCCATCGTGGCGGGGAGGCCGCCCACCGGGTGCCCGTAGGGGTGCGCGTCGCCGAACACGGCCTTGAGGTACGCCTGCTGAGCCAGGAACCGGGGGCTGCCCAGGTTCCGCACCAGATCGGCCAGCTGCTGCTTCTTGCGCCGCTCGAAGTCCTTCGGCGAGAAGGTGGGCTTGCGCACCACGTCCGAGAGCAGCGCCAGCGCCGGATCCGCGTTGCGCGTCAGCACGCGCACGCCCACGAAGGCCCCGTCCGGGTTCACCGACAGCCCGGGCGACACGCCCAGATCCGCGAAGGCGTTGTCCAGGGCGATGGTGTCCCTTCCACCCGCACCCTCCAGCAGCATCTTGTAGGTGAGCTCCGCGAGGCCTCCCTGGCCCACGGGATCCACCGCGCCGCCGGAGGCGAAGGCCACCCCCACGTAGACGAGCGGGAGCTGGCGCCGGCTGCTCACCAGCACGGTGAGGCCGTTGTCGAGCTTCGCCTCCTCGAAGGAGGGCAGCACCAGCTCCGGCGGAGTGCCCGGGGTCGGCATCTTCGCGCGGAAGGCCTGGGGATCCTCCGCCTTCGGCGGCTCGGCCACGGGGGCGGGGGTGGGCTCGGGCTGGGGCGCGGGAGTGGTGGCGCACGAGGCCAGCGTCAGGATGGAGAGCGCGAGGAAGAGGCGACGCATCACTTGTTCTCCTTGAGAGCGGCGGGGGCCTGGGGCGCGGGCACGGCGTGCAGCACGACACGCGCGTCTGGCCGCAGCCACTCCGTGGCGTAGCGCTTCACCTTGTCCGGCGTCACCTGCTGGTAGCGCGCGAGGTCCTGCGCCACGTAGCTCGGCTCGCCGATGAAGTGGTTGTAGTTCTGCAGCGCGTCCGCCTTGCCGCCGAAGCCGCCAATCGACTGCAGCCCGGCGAGCATCCGCGTCTCATAGCGGGTCCGCGCGCGGTGGATCTCCTCCTGGGTGACGCCGTTCTTGCGCAGCTCCTCCAGCACGGCATCCACCTCCTGCTTCAGCGTGTCGGTGGAGACGCCGGGCCGGGCCACCACCTCGATGCTGAAGACGGACTGATCACCCTGGCTCTGCTGGGAGGCGTCCACGCTCTGCGCCAGCTGCTTGTCCAGCACCAGGCGCTTGTAGAGACGGCTGGCCTTGCCGGTGGCCAGCGCGGTGGCGATCACGTCCGCCGTGGCATCCCCCTCCTGGAAGTAGGCCGGGCTGTGCCAGGACAGGGCGAGCAGCGGCAGGGTGGCGATCTTCTCCTCGTGGCGGACGACGACCTCCTGGGTCAGCTTCACCGGGGCCACCTGGGGCCGCGTCGGCTTGGGCGCGCCAGGCAGGGTGCCGAAGTACTTCTCCACCAGGGCCTGGGTCTTCTCCACGTCGAAGTCCCCGACGATGGCGAGCGTGGCGTTGGAGGGCGCGTACCAGGTGCGGAAGAAGGCCGCCACGTCCTCCCGGGTGGCCGCATCCAGGTCCTCCAGGGAGCCGATGACGGCGCCGTGGTACGGGTGGGGCAGCGGGAAGAGCGCGTGCCACATCTTCTCCTGGGCGATGCCGTAGGGGGCGGCCTCGACGCCCTGGCGGCGCTCGTTCTTCACCACCTCCTTCTGCGTCTTCAGCTTCTCGTCGCTGAGCTTGTCGAGCAGGAAGCCCATGCGATCGCTCTCCAGCCAGAGGGCGGTCTCCAGGTGGTTGCTGGGCACCGTCTCGAAGTAGTTGGTGCGGTCGAAGCTGGTGGTGCCGTTGAGGTCCGTGGCGCCCAGCTGCTCGAGCAGGGAGATGTGGACGTCATCCGCCACGTGCTTGGAGCCCTGGAACATCATGTGCTCGAAGAGGTGGGCGAAGCCGGTGCGGCCCGGGGCCTCGTGGTAGGCACCCACGTGGTACCAGAGGTTCACCGCCACGACGGGCAGCTTGCGGTCCACGGAGAGGATGACCTCCAGGCCGTTCTTCAGCGTGTACTTCTCGTAGGGAATGGCGAGCGCCTCACGGCCGGACTGCGGCGGCTTCGCCTCCTGGGCGAACACGGGCAGACCGAGCGCGAGGACGACAGTGGCAACGAGGGCTTTCATGCGCGGGACGAGCCTCCTTCGGCTTGGCGCCTGCGCTTAGCACGTGCCACGCCTCGGGTGGGCAAGGAATGGCGTGGGGAAGAACGCCGTGCGTCGGGTGTTGAGCCTTTTCGGCTCCGCTCCGCCCCCCTCCCCGGCCCGCCAAAAAAAACCGCAGCCGTGGTGCTCCCGGGGGCCGCCGGAGCACCACGGCTGCGCGTAACCGCGGCTTTCTCCAGGCACAGGTGTCGGGGTTCCTGTGCCTGGGTGGAAAGGCCCGCGGCTGACAACACTCAGTCCACGTGCTTGCGCAGATCCCCGCTGGTCTTGATGTTGCGCTTCACCAGGTCCTCCGCGCCGCTGCACTCGCCCTTGGCCCGCTCGTCGATGAGCAGCGTGTCGCCCTCGAAGGCCACGTCACCCTTCTGGATGCAGCTGCTGAGCGGCAGCTCCGCCAGCCACTTGCTGGGCTGCAGCATGGCGATCAGCGTGCCGCCCTCGGGCACCTCGACGCCGGTGGCGGACTCGAAGCGCGCGTCCTCGCTGAACTTCAGGGCCAGCTCCAGCTTCTTGCCGGCCTGCTCCGAGAAGTCGGCGCTCACCTTCATGCTGTAGCCGATGAGGGGCTCACCCGCGGGCAGCTCGTCCGCGTGGGCCTCCTCCAGCCGGAAGTCGATGCGCTTGTAGGCGCCGGCCGGGAGCACCAGCCCGGAGAGGTCCGGCGTGGTGGCACCCGTCATGAGGTCCGCGACGATGGGGCCGGAGACGACGAGGGTGCCCGAGCCGCTGCCCGTGTCCCCGCCCTTGCACTCGGCGCCGGTCATGAGGCCACGCACGTCCGCGCACTTGGTGCCCTGGGGCAGATCCAGGCGGATGTCCCTCAGGTGGATGCGCGCCTGGGTCAGGGTGAACTTCGTCCCATCGCTGGACTGGAAGGTCGGAGGCACCGTCGCCTCCGCGGCGGCCTGGACATAGGGGTTCAGCGCGTGGGAGTGGACTCCTTGCTCATACACGCTGAACTGCAGCGAGGCTCCGCTTCCGCCTCCGCAGGCCGAGAGAGCAAGCGTGGTGGCGGACAGGAGAGAGGTGCGCAGCGAGGGAAGTCGAAGGGTCATAAGAGAGAGTGTGGGGAGTGAAGGGACGCCCCGGCGGCATCCGGGTTTGGAAGAAAGACCCTTGAGGCCGGAGAGCGGCCACAGTCCCAAAGGTAGGAGAGGGGCGCAGGGTCTGCTCGAAGTAGGTGTGATGCGGCGGGGGCGGTGTCGCTATCCTTCGGAGCGCCGTCACGGCATTGGAGGAGCCCATGAGCCTCGTTCGAGCGGTCGTCGCCATGCTGGTGCTGCTGTCCACGCCTGCGCTGGCGGAGCCGCCCGCCGCGGAGTCCAAGCGCATCAGCATCGACGTGGTGCGCGCGGACCTCCACGACGTGCTGCGGATGCTGGCGGAGGTGGGCCGGCTCAACGTGGTGGTGTCCGATGAGGTTCAAGGCAAGGTGACGCTGAAGCTGAGAGACGTGCCATGGAGGCAGGCGCTCGATACGGTGCTGGCCTCGAACAAGCTGGGGCATGAGCTGCGCGGCAACGTCCTGCGCGTGGCGCCCCTGAAGCAGCTGACCGAGGAGGCCGAGGCCCGCGCGAAGCTCAAGCAGGCGCGCGAGGTGGTGGCGCCGCTGAAGACGTACTTCATCCCGGTGAGCTACGCGCGCGCGGCGGAGCTGCTGCCGCAGGTGCAGGCGCAGCTGTCGCCGCGGGGGAGCGCGAGCGTGGATGCGCGGACCAACACGCTGATCGTCACGGACGTGGCGCCGGTGGAGCTGCCGTAGCCATTGGCTCGTCCTCCGGGCTGGTGCCCCGGGCGACGGACGGGAGGGAGGCCCTCGCTCGGGTGCTTCCGGGCATGGCTATGGCCACGCTCAGGAGAGGGGATGGACCACGAGGAGGACGATCATGGCGACACAGCGAGAGGAGAACACTGGCAGCGCTGGGGCGGAGCCACGAGGCGAGCGTCGAGGAGCGACGCCGGAGATCCGCATGCAGCGCAGTGAGTCACGGGCAACGCAGACCTATACCTTCTTCCTGAGGGATCTGGAGGCGAAAGGGCTGGATCGGAAGCTGGCGGAGCAGGCGATCCAGTCGGTCCTCTGTGTGATGGAGCAGCGGCTGATGAGCGAAGAGGCCCGTCACATGGAGGCCCAGCTGCCGAGGAAGGTGGTGGCGCTGTTGGAGCGCTGCCCGAAGCACCAGGGCAAGCAGTACCGGAAGTTCGGCCGGGAGGAGTTCCTCGGCATGGTGTCGGAGGACCTGGGGGTGGACCTGAAGGAGGCGGAGCGCATCACGTGCGTGGTGCTGGGGACGGTGCGTGAGCACATCAGCGAGGGCGAGGCCATGGACGTGCTGGGCCAGCTCCCGCACGAGCTGCGCACGCTCTGGGAGCTTCCCGCCTCGAGCATGGCGTCGCCTCGGATGCAGGGAGGCACGCGGATGATGGGCAGGCCCATCGAGCAGGTGATGACGCGAGAGGTGGAGGTGGTGGGCCCCGACGAGACGCTGAGGGACGTGGCGGAGAAGATGCGGACGCTCAACGTGGGGCCGATCCCGGTGTGTGATGGGCAGAAGCTGCAGGGCCTCATCACGGACCGGGACATCGTGGTGCGGGCGGTGTCGCAGGGGATGGATCCCAACACCACGCCCGTGTCTCGGGTGATGACGGAGGAGGTGGAGTACTGCTTCGCCGACGAGGACGTGGCGGTGGCGGCGCAGCGGATGCGCGAGGAGCAGCTCCGGCGCCTGCTGGTGGTGGATCGGGACAAGAAGCTGGTGGGCATCCTGTCGCTGGGAGACATCTCCGAGGCGATGGGCAAGCGCGAGGCGGGCCAGACGCTGGAGGCCATCTCCGAGCCCTCCCAGCCGATGACGCACTGAGGCGGCGACGGCGGAGCTCAGCGGCGGGGTGAGGCGTGGGGGGCCAGGCTCACCCGCCGCCCAGCTTCGCCTCCAGCTCGTCCAGCTCGCGCTTGACGGTGGAGTCCGTCTCTCGCAGGCCCTCCACCTTGCGCACCGAGGAGATCACCGTCGAGTGGTCCTTGTTGAACCGCGAGGCGATCTCCGGGAACGAGCTCTTCGTCAGCTTGCGGCACAGGTACATCGCCACCTGGCGCGCGTGCGCCAGCGCCTTGTGCCGGCGGTCCTCGCGCAGCGCCTCCACCGTCACCTTGTAGTACCGCGCCACCTCGCGCTGGATCAGCTCCACGTCCACCACGCGGTTGGCCGGCAGGATGTCCCGCAGCACCTGCGAGGCGAACTCCACCGTCAGCGGCTGCCGCGACAGGCTGTGGATCGCCGACAGCTTCACCAGCGCCCCCTCCAGCTCTCGCACGTTCTTCTGCACGTGCTTGGCGATGAAGTGCGCCACGTCGTCCGGCAGCGCGAGCCGCTCCGCCTCCGCCTTCTTCTGGAGGATGGCCACGCGCGTCTCGTAGTTGGGCTCGCGGATGTCCGTGATGAGCCCCATGGTGAACCGGCTGCGCAGCCGCTCCTCCAACCCCGGGATCTCCGAGGGCAGCGTGTCGCTGGTGAGGACGATGGCCTTGTTCAGCTCGTAGAGCGTGTTGAAGGTGTAGAAGAACTCCTTCTGCGTCTCCTCGCGCTTGCCGAGGAACTGGATGTCGTCGATGAGCAGCACGTCGCACTCCTCGCGGAACTTCCGCCGGAAGTCCGCCATGCGGTGCTCACGCACGCTCTCCACGTACTCGTTGGTGAACTGCTCGCTGGACAGGTACACCACCCGCTGGGAGGGGTCCCTCTCCCAGATGTGGTTGCCCACCGCGTGCAGCAGGTGGGTTTTTCCCAGCCCCGTGCCGCCGTAGATATAGAGGGGGTTGTAGTTGTGGCCCGGCTTGTCGGCCACCGCCGAGGCGGCCGCCGCGGGCAGCTGGTTGGAGTCCGACACCACGAACGTGCCAAAGGTGAAGCGGGCGTTCAGCCTCGGCGGACGGGCCGTGTTCACCTTGACTGTCGGTGTGGGCAGAAGGTGCACCGCGGAAGCGGGGTCCTCCACCACCTCGTAGGCCACCTTGGCCAACCCGTCCCCTACTCGGGCCAGCGTGGACTCCAGCAGGGCGCGGTAATGATCGTCCACCCAGTCCCGGAAGAAGCGATCAGGAACACCCAGGACCAGCGCACCCTCGCGTACATCCAGCGCGCGCATCCGCTCGAGCCACGTCAGCGCGTAGGTCTTCCCCTCCTGGCGGATGGTATCCAGCGTCCGGGCCCAGATAATTCCGGCACTTGGCAGCGTGTTCAGAGCTTCTGCGAGGGCACTCACACGTGTCTCGGATGTGCAAAATCGGCGGTGGGCCGAGGGGCCGACCGTGCTAACAAACGCACACTGCACGATCAAGCACCTGTCTCAAAGGGCCGGAAGTTGGGCGGTTTCTTGGGGGGTTTCTGATCGGCAACCGCCATGCCGCCGTGACACAATTGTGGTGGTGGCGGCCCGACCCCCCAGGTCTTGGGTGTGCCTGCTCCGGCTTTACTCCGGGTATGGGTGGCGCAAAAAGGGGTGGAGGGTGATCGGACGGGCGAGCGGAGATGAGTTCCGGCGTTGACTTGGGTGGGAGAACGGGTTACGAGCGCCGCCTTTTCCCAAGGGTGACGCCGGATCAGAGGCGCCGCCGCCGTATTCAGGAGTTCAGCCGTGTCCAAGCGCACGTATCAGCCGTCCAAAGTGAAGCGCAACCGCTCCCACGGGTTCCGCAAGCGCAACAGCACCCGCGCGGGGAAGGAAGTCCTCAAGCGCCGCCGGGCCAAGGGCCGCAAGCGGCTCGTGGTGTCCGCCGCGAAGAAGTAGGCCGAGGGCCCTCGTGACGGCCACGGGCGCGGGGCCAGCAGAACGCCAGGGTGAAGGTTTCCCCAAGGCCCTGCGCCTGCTGCGCCGCCACGAGTTCCTCAAGGTCCAGGAGGGCGGGCAGAAGGTCTCTGTCGACTGCCTGCTCGCCCTGGTGAAGCCCAACGGCCGGGCATACACCCGGCTGGGGCTCACGGTCTCCAGCAAGGTGGGAAACGCAGTGGTGCGTGTGCGCCTGCGGCGCTTGCTGCGCGAGCTGTTCCGCAAGCGGCGGGGGCAATGGCCCACGGGGCTGGACGTGGTGTTGGTGGTGCGCTCCTCCGCCAAGGAGATCACCTTCACTGAAATGTCGCGTGCTTTCGACGGTGTTACCCGCAAGCTGCAGCGGCTCTTTCCGGCCCGGCCCGGAGGGGCTTCCTCATGAGTCCGCTCGCCTTCGTGCTCGCCCTGCCCATCCGCTTCTACCGACGGTTCCTCGGGCCGCTGTTGCCGAAGGTGTGCCGCTTCCACCCTTCGTGCTCCACGTACGCGCTCCAGGCGCTGGAGAAGCACGGCGGCCTCAAGGGTGCCTGGCTCACCGTGTGGCGCCTGTTGAGGTGTCACCCCTTCAACCCCGGCGGCATCGACCCGGTGCCCTGAGCCCCGGGGCTGCCCACAATGGCCCTCTCCCCCCGGAGAGGGGACCTTATGAACCTCCCCCCTGACGATCCTTTCTCGCCCACCCCGCAGGACTCGCAGAAGCGGCTGCTCGTCGCGCTGGGCCTGTCCTTCGCGATCATCACCCTCTACATGCTGTTCTTCGCGCCGCCGCCGCCGCCGCCCACCGCGGAGCTGGCCGCCGATGCGGGCGTGGTGGCGGCGGGCCCGGCGGATGCGGGGGTTGTCGCCCAGGCCCCGGCGCCGCCGGGTGGCACGCCGGAGGTGAGCGCGGGCGCGCCGCAGGAGCCGGAGCCGCCGGTGCGGGTGGTGGAGCGCACGCGCCAGGAGGCCGTGTACACCTTTTCCAGCGAGGGCGCCGGCCTCACCTCCGCCGTGCTGCAGGGCCCGAAGATGCGCGAGCAGCAGACGCTGTCCGTCATGGAGGGCTTCAAGAAGCTCTTCGGGGCGGAGCTGCCGCCGCCGCCGCAGATGAACCTGGTGCAGCCGGTGCCGGGCCAGCCGTTGCCGCTGTCCATCACCATCGACGGCGCGGCACCCCTGCCCGCCAACGCGCGCTGGGCGGTGGCCGAGACGGGGGAGGGCAGCGTGTCCTTCACCGCGCGCCGCGGGCCTTGGGAGGTGACCAAGACGCTGCAGTGGCCGCACACCGGCTTCGAGCTGACGTACACCGTGCAGGTGAGGAACACCTCCGGCCAGGCGCAGTCGGGCGAGCTGAAGGTGCACCACAACCGCGCGATTGATCCCAACTTCGAGCACGCGCCGTCCTTCTTCGGCGGCGTGGGCAACCAGAGCCGTGCGGCCTGCCACCTGGGCGAGGATCTCCACAAGCTGGTGCCCGACGCGGATCCGCCGAAGGACACCAGCGGCCCGGTGCACTACTTCGGCATTGATCAGCAGTACTTCCTCTCGGTGCTCTACCCGTTGGAGGGGCCTCGGCCCGGCAGCTGCACGCTGACCGCCACGCTCACCGCGCGCCAGGTGACGGCGGGCTTCCCGCTCACCGTGGGCGCCGGCGAGGTCGTCACCCTGCGCTTCGGCGGCTGGTTCGGCCCCAAGGATCCGGACCTGCTGCTGCCCATTCCCGGCAAGGAGGTGCTGAGCGCGGCGGGGATGACGGCGGCGGCCTGGCACCCCACCGTCGAGAAGACGGTGGACTTCGGCATCTGGGAGCTCATCTGCAAGGTGCTCCTGTTCTTCATGAAGAAGTTCCACGCCCTCACCGGCAACTGGGGCGTGGCCATCATCCTGCTCACCGTGCTGGTGAAGCTCGTGCTGCTGCCGCTCACCTACAAGTCCATGGTGGGCATGGAGGCGGTGAAGGAGCTGCAGCCCAAGATGGAGGAGCTGCGCAAGAAGTACGCGGACGACCGCGAGCGGATGAACATGGAGGTGATGAAGCTCTACCAGCAGGCCAAGGTGAATCCGCTCGGCGGGTGCCTCCCCCTGCTGGTGCAGATGCCGGTGTGGATCGCCCTCTTCACGGCCCTGCGCAACAGCTTCGACATCTACTGGGAGCCCTTCTTCGGCCCCATCTGGAGGGACCTGACGTACAAGGATCCCACCTACCTGCTGCCGCTCGCGTTGGGCGTGTCGATGATCATCACGCAGAAGATGCAGCCGCAGATGATGGATGCCACCCAGGCGAAGATCATGATCTGGGTGATGCCCGTCATCTTCACCCTCACCCTGCTGCAGTACCCGGCGGGCCTGTCGCTCTACATCTTCACGAACAACCTCCTCTCCATCGGCCAGCAGTACGGGTTGAGGAAGTGGCTGGATCGACAGAAGCTCAAGCGAGGGGGAACACCGGCGGCCACCACGGCCTCCGCGGGAGGCAAGCGCAAGTGAGCGAGCAGGCCCAACCGCAGCAGCAGTCCCCGTCGGCCGCGGCGGGTGACACCCGGGCCCGAGTGGAGCGGCTCCTCACCGACATCCTCGGGCTGATGGGCTTCCCCGCGCGGCTGGAGTTCCAGGATGCCTCCGACGGCAGCCTCGCCGTGGCCCTCCACTTCGAGGCGGGCGCGCCCGCGGGCGTGGAGACTGGCAAGCGCAGCCAGGTGGTGGACTCGCTGCAGTTCCTCTTGAACAAGATGCTCCACCGCCCGGGCGTGGAGCGGCGGTGGGTGCTGCTGGGCGCTGGCGTCTTCCCCGAGCCCCGGCCGCGCAAGGAGCCCCAGGCCCCCGCGCCTGCTCCCGCGGCGAGCGCCGCCCCCGCCCCGCGCCCGCCTGCCCCCGCCAAGGCCCAGGCTCCCGCACAGGCGCCTGCCACGCCTCCCGCGAAGGCCGCGGCCAAGGCCTCGGCGCCCGCGGCTCCCGCGTCAGCCCGGCGCGGGGAGGCCGACGAGCGGACGGTGGAGGTGAGCGAGGACGCGGGCTTGAGCGAGGCGGCCCGGCAGCTCGCCGGGAAGTCGGCCTCGCTGGGCCGCTTCTATGCCATCGCCGCGATGAAATTGGAGGACCGGGCGCGCGTCTTGAAGTCCGTCGAGGGTGTGGCGGGTGTCGCGGTGACGGGCGAGGGCGAGGGGCGGTGCCGCCGCGTGGTGTTCACTCCGGCCAGGCCAGCGCCGCTGCCCCGGCGGCTCCTGGTGCCGGACGATGACGAGGACGACTTCGAGGGCTGAGCGTCCATCGCTCGGCCATGAGGAGAGGACATGGGCAAGGCGAAGTCGCTCAAGGACAAGCTGTTTGGCGCGGCGGTGCTCAAGATGAGCTTCCGCCTGCGCGGGGATGAAGAGTCCCCAGCGTTTCGCTTCGTCTATCCAGGCGTACTCCGGGATCTCGAGCTGGATGACGCGGCGGTGGAGAAGTACATCGAGGAGAACCGCGACGCCGTGGAGAAGGCCGCCCGCGGCTCCACCCCGGCGCCGGGGACGCGGTAGACCCCTTGTCCGCCACCACCATCGCGGCCCTGGCCACCGCGCCCGCCGCCGGCGCCGTGGGGATCCTCCGGTTGTCCGGACCCGCGGCGCTCGAGGTGGGTCGCACGCTGGCCCCTGGAGTCCCCGCCGAGCCCACGCCCCGTCATGCGTACCTCGCCGCGTTCGTGGACGCAGCGGGCCACGTGCTCGATGAGGGCCTCTTCCTCTACTTCCGCGCGCCCCACTCCTTCACCGGCGAAGACGTGGTGGAGCTCCAGGCCCACGGCGGCCCACGCCTGCTGCAGCTGCTGCTCGGGCGTGTGCTGGAGGACGAGCGCGTGCGCCCCGCGCGCCCGGGGGAGTTCACCCGCCGCGCCTTCCTCCACGGCCGCATGGACCTGACGCGCGCGGAGGCCGTCGCGGACCTGGTCGCCGCGGACTCGGCGGCGGCGGTGCGGGCGGCGGCGGCGGGGCTCTCCGGAGCGCTCTCCGCGCGGATCCGCTCTCTGGAGGAGCCGCTGCGCGCGGTCCACGCGGACCTGGAGGGCGTGCTCAACTTCCCGGAGGAAGCCGAGGGGGCTGACGAGGACGCGGGCGCTCGCGTGGCGGCGCTGCGCGCCCAGGCCCAGGCGCTCCTGGCCGAGGCCGGGCGTGGGCGGCTGGTGCGCCGGGGAGCGCGGGTGGTGCTCTACGGGCCTGTGAACGCGGGCAAGTCCACCCTCTTCAACCGGCTGGTGGGCGAGGCGCGCGCCCTGGTGGACGAAGAGCCCGGCACCACGCGAGACGTGCTGGAGGCCCGCGTCGAGTGGGAGGGGCTGGCCCTGGCGCTGCTGGACACCGCCGGCCTGCGAGAGGCGCCTGGGCGCGTGGAGGCGCTCGGCATCACTCGCACCCGCGAGGCCCTCTCGGCCGCGGACCTGGCCCTCCTCGTGCTGCCCCCCGAGGCCCGCGCCTCCGAGGCCCAGGCCTGGACGCGCGAGGCCGGTGACACGCCCGTGCTGCGCGTGGCCGGGAAGTGCGACGTGGAAGTGATCAGCGCTCCCTCTTCCTCCCAGGAGGAGCGGGGGCTTCGCGTGAGCGGGCTGACCGGAGAGGGGGTGGAGGCGCTGCGCACCGCCGTCCTCGCTCGGCTGTGGGGTGAAGGCACGCCCTCCGCCGTCGCGCTCGTCTCCGAGCGCCACGCCGATGCCCTGCGCCGCGCCTGCGAGGCCCTCACGCGTGCCGAGCAGGCCAGCGGCCTCTCCACCTTGGAGGTCGTCTCCGGCGAGGTGGGCCTGGCCCTCGAGGCGCTCGGCGAGGTGTCCGGCACCTGTGTCTCCGAGGCCCTCCTGGACGCCCTCTTCCAGCGCTTTTGCATTGGGAAGTAGCGCACTTATCCGGGCGGCCGGGCCATGTCAGACCCCTCCTTATGATGCGTTCTCGTTCAGCCGTCATCTTGGGAGGGAACGGTGTCGGAGATCCGCATTGATCAGGCGACGTACTCGGTCCTCAGCGCGCTACCCATGGGGTGGGTGGGGGAGATCGTCGAAGACGAGCTCGTGGCCTCGCCGCGCCCCCTGGCCTCGCAGGCGCGCGCGGCCTTCATGCTGGGCGTGGAGCTTCGGGAGCAGATCGATCGGCGCCAGGGCGGCAATGGCCGCTGGTGCCTGCTGCGCGCGCCGGAGCTGCACCTCGGCCGTGATGTGATGGTGCCGGATCTCGCGGGCTGGCGGCGTGAGCGCGTGGCCGAGCCCCCCGAGCCGGACGCCCCCTTCCTCACCCTCACGCCGGACTGGGTGTGCGAGGTCGTCTCTCCGGTGACCGTCGCGCTGGATCGCGTCCGCAAGCTGCCGCTGTATGCGCAGCACGGCGTGTCTCACGCGTGGTTCATTGATCCGGAGGCGCGCACGCTCGAGGTGTTCCAGCGCCTCAAGCGCGGCTGGCTCTTCTCCGCGTGCTACGAGGGGGACGCCGTGGTGCGCGCGGAGCCCTTCACCCACGTGCAGCTGGAGCTGAGCTCGCTCTGGCTGCCCTCGGAAGCGGACGTGCCGACGGTGAGGGCCGTGGCGCGATAGGGCCCGCCGGCCTCAGCTGGCGCGCGGGAAGGACTCGTTGGCCAGGCGCAGCAGCCGGCGCACCGCGCGCAGCAGCAGCCCCGGATCCACCGGCGCCTCCAGGATGCCGAGCGCGCCCACCGCCTGCGCGCGCTTCAGCTCCTGCTCCGGGGCATGGCCGGCCACCAGCACCTGCGCGGAGAGGCGCCGCCCCAGCGCCTCCATGGAGGGAAGCGGCGCCACCACCACGGTGTCCTCGCCCGCTGCCAGCACCTCGGCCTCGCTCGCCACTCGCGCGGGGAGCCCCGCCTCGCCCAGGATGCGCACCAGGCCGGCCGACGCCTCGGCGCCCCACCCATGGACGAGCACCCGCGCCGTCATGAGCCCGGGCTCCGGCTCCAGCTCCAGCGGCGACAGCAGCGGCAGCCCGTTCTGCTCCAGCGTGTGCACCTGCCCCAGCGACTCCTGCTCCATCAGCGTGTGATCGATGACGACATCCTCGATCATGCAGTTGGCCATGAAGTCCATCACCTCATCGGCCTCGGGCAGCACGAAGGCCTCGCGCACCTCCTGCCTCGCCGCCTCTTGCACCGCTCCGTGGTACAGCCGGCTGATGGCGCGGCGGATGGCCCCGTCCTTGGCGAGCCGCGGAATCACCCGCCCCTTGCCCGACACGCTCATCACCACGTCCAGCGCGTCCAGGCTGGCCGGCGCCGCGATGGCCACCACGAGGCTCGTCTCTCGCGGGCCCTCCAGCCGCAGCGGCACCACCCGGTACCGCTCCGCCACCTTCAGCGGCACCAGCCGCACCAGCCGCGGATCCAGCGGCTGCGCATCCAGATCCACCGAGGGCAGCCCCGACTGCTCCGCCAGCGCGGCGAAGACCTGATCCGGGGGGCAGAACCCTTGATGCACCACCGCCTGCCCCAGCGGCAGGCCCCACTGGCGCTGGAACGCCAGCGCCGCTTGGAGCTGCAACGTGTCCACCATCCCGTGGGACAGCAGGATGTCTCCCAGTCGCTTCTTCATGGTGGGTTCCTCGCTCCCGCCCCCCGGCGGTCCATGGCGGAGACCCGCGCCTCAGGTGCGGGAGCCCAGGTGGAGTGTGATCAACACTCTTACGGCTCCCCTGCCTGGCGGTCTTCCTCCCGGGCGCCAGAGTGTTCAGCATCCGCGCCACAAGCCCTCGATTTTCCAGGATTTTCCCCGTGAATCGCTGAGAAGGC
The DNA here is from genome assembly GCA_016926755.1 of Myxococcaceae bacterium. Lineage (GTDB taxonomy): Bacteria > Myxococcota > Myxococcia > Myxococcales > Myxococcaceae > Hyalangium. Next base: position 16,457 of record JAFGNZ010000155.1, read on the forward strand.
GGGGCTGTCCGGGGTTGGGGAACACGGCCCTGTGAGGGGTGAGCATCGCCCGGGCGCGTGTCGGGCACGGCCGTTACCAGAGACGCCACTGTCACCGTCAACGAGTAGCCTGCGCGAGTCGCCTGTTCCCAGGGCTTGAGCGCTCCTGGGGTGTGCCGCCTCGAGAGGTCCGGGCCGGGAAGCGGTGTGGGTGTCAGCGCTTTTGCACGGACACGTCCGCACGGGTGACCGCGGAGGTTGCAATGAGGATGCAGGGTTGGAAGCTGGGGTGGGGGCTGGCGGTGGGCGTGTGGCTGCTGGCCGCCATGCCGGCGCGGGCCGAGGATCGGCGCCGCGAGCCTCAGACGTGTGAGGCCCGCTGTGATGACGAGGCCCGGCGCTGCCAGGAGATCTGCAAGAAGTACGCGGGCAACGGCAGCGACGCGTGCTTCAAGGCGTGCGGCGAAGAGGAGAAGCGCTGCAAGCGCCAGTGCAAGCAGCCCTCGCGCCAGTGAGGGCCCGTGGGTGGTCTACCACTGGGTGTCGGGCACCGGGGCGCTGAGCGTCCCGGTCCGTGACTGGACCAGCCCCAGCCGGACGCCGAGCCGATACAGCGCCTGCGTCTGCTCGAGCACCGGGGCCCACGGGGTGAGCGTAGCCACCGAGGCGTTGGCCTCATCCTCGCTGTTCTCCCCCGCGCCACCGCCGAGCAGCTCGGCGATCACCTCCGCGGGCTGCTTCTTGCGCGGGAACACCTGCACGCGCACCGCGGCGTCCTTGGGCAGCTTCGCCGCCTCCCGGGCCAGCTCCAGCGCCTTGGGGAAGCCCCCCACCTCATCCACCAGCTTGTTCTCCTTGGCGTCCTGGCCCGTCCAGACACGGCCCTTGGCCAGCGGCTGGAGCTGCTCCAGCGGCAGGCCGCGCCCCTTGGCCGCCTTCTGCGTGAAGTCCACGTAGATGCGGTCCAGCATCGCGTCGTTCTTGGCGAGCTGCTCCGGGGTGAAGTCCGCGTCCGTGCTGTACAGGGCGGCGTCCTTGCCCAGCGCCACCGTCTCCCAGTTGACGCCCAGCTTGGACCAGAACTCCGCCGTCACCAGCTTCCCGCCGAACACGCCGATGCTGCCGGTGATGGTGCCCGGCTGGGCGACAATCTTGTCCGCGTCCATGGAGACGAAGTAGCCGCCGCTGGCCGCGTAGGTGGCCATGGAGACGATGACGGGCTTGCCCTTCTCGCGGGCGCGCTGCACCTCGCGGCGCACGGTGTCGCTGGCCACGTAGCTGCCGCCCGGGCTGTCCACGCGGAAGAGGATGGCCTTCACCTTCTCGTCGTCCGTGGCCTTGCGCAGCGCCAGCGCCACGCTGTCGCCGCCCAGCTGTTGCTCGCCGCTGAGCGGGTTGGACTCGCTCCTGCCCCGGGAGATTCCGCCCACGCCGTACACCAGCGCGATGGTGGACTCGCCCTCCTGGTTCGGCCGGCCCGCGCGCTGCAGGTACTTGTCCAGGAAGAGCAGCCGGGCCCCCTCGCCCGCCTCCTTCTTCACCTTGTCGAGCACCTCGTCGCGGTAGAGCAGCCCGTCCACCAGCTTCGCGTCCAGGGCGGCCTGGCCGAGCAGCGGGGCGTTGTCGATCAACCGCCGCACCTCTTCCTCCGGGAGCTCGCGGCCCTCGGCGATGCCCGCGACGATCTGGCCGTAGAAGCTGGTGAGCAGCTTCTCCATGGCCTCGCGGTGCGGGGCGGTGAAGCCCTGCTCCGTATAGGTGTTGACGGCGTTCTTGTACTCGTAGCGCTGGCCGATGCGCGGCTGCACGCCGAGCCTGGCGAACGCGTCCCGGGCGAACGGCGTCTCCATGGCCAGGCCCGTGAGGTTGATGTCGCCCGAGGGCTGGATGTAGACCTCGTCGAACGCGGAGGCCAGGTAGTAGGCGCCGGTGGCGTTGCCGCCCTCGCCGAACGTGTCCGTGAAGGCGATGGCCTTCTTGCCGCTGGCACGGAAGGCCTTCACCGCGTCCCGCAGCTCCTGCACCGCGGCCATGCTGCCGGGCTGCCCCACGCGCACCAGGAGCGACTTCACCCGCGCGTCCTTGGCGCCCTTCTCCAGCGCGTCCAGCGCGTCGCGCATGGTGAGGGGCTTCGGGCCGAAGGCGCCCGCCAGCGAGTCCTCCGCCACCTGCTCGGGCAGGGGGGTGGCCAGGTCCAGCTCGAGCACGACGGCGCCCGGCACCCCGGGCTTGTTCGCCGCCGCGATCATGATCAGGAGGAAGAAGCCCATCATGGCGAACACCGAGAGGGCGCCGATGGAGGCCAGGAGGCCGACGATGACTCGTTTCATGTGAGGCAGACTCCTCGAGCCGGTGGAAGGACGGCTCGGAACCGGGTGCTTACTACTAACGAGGCCCCGGGACGATGTTCCAGCGCGTGGATCTCCGGAGGGCAGGCGGTCCCGGTGGGGCTTCTATCGTCCCGTCCACAGTCGGGCGTGCGAGCGGCCGTGGGTTTCTCGGGATGACGGGTAGGGTGCCCGGGGTTGGTAGCGCCGTGCACCCCCAGCTGACTCCCGAGGCCCGCATGCGTCGTGCTCCCCTGCTCGCCGCCCTGCTGCTCGCCGCCCTGTCGGCGTGCGCCCAGGGCCCGGTCCCCGTCGCCAAGGCTCCTCCCGCCGCCCCGGTGGCCCCCGCCGTGGCGGTGTCCAATGCCAGGGACCGGGCCGACACGCCTGCCCCGGTGGCGAGCGTGGAGGGCATCACCGAGTACCGCCTCCCCAACGGCCTGCGCGTCGTCCTCTTCCCGGATCCGACGAAGCCCACCGTCACCGTCAACGTCACGTACTTCGTCGGCAGCAAGCACGAGGGCTACGGCGAGGCCGGCATGGCCCACCTGCTGGAGCACCTGCTCTTCAAGGGCACCCCGAAGACGCCCAACGTCCCCCAGGCGCTCACCCAGCGCGGCGCCCGCCCCAACGGCACGACCTGGCTGGAGCGGACCAACTACTACGAGACGCTGCCGGCCTCGGACGCCAACCTCGCCTGGGCCCTGGCCTTCGAGGCGGACCGCATGGTCGACAGCTTCATCGCCCAGAAGGACCTGGACAGCGAGATGACCGTGGTGCGCAACGAGCTGGAGCGCGGCGAGAATGATCCGCACTCCGTCCTCCTGCGCCGCGTGATGAGCGCCGCCTACCAGTTCCACAACTACGGCAAGCCGACCATCGGCACGCGCGCGGACGTGGAGAACGTCCCCATCGATCGGCTCCAGGCCTTCTACCGGAAGTACTACCGCCCGGATAACGCCATGCTCGTGGTGGCCGGCCGCTTCGAGCAGGCTCGGGCGCTCCAGCTCATCCAGGACACCTTCGGGCAGCTGCAACCGCCCGCGCAGCCCGTGCCCCGCACGTACACCGAGGAGCCCACCCAGGACGGCGAGCGCGCGGTGACGCTGCGCCGCGTGGGCGAGACGGCCGCCCTCAGGGCCGTCTACCACGTGCCCGAGGGGGCTCACCCCGACTTCGCCGCCATCGACGTGCTCACCGAGGCGCTGGGCGACACCCCCTCCGGCCGGCTCTACAAGGCCCTGGTGGAGCCGAAGAAGGCCGTGCGCGCCGCCGCCTACAACCTGCAGCTCCAGGATCCGGGCCTGCTCATCTTCGGCGCGCAGCTGCGCGAGGGCCAGCCCGTGGAGGCCGCCCGCGAGGCGCTGATCCACACGGTGGAGGGGGCCGCGCGCACCCCGTTCTCCCAGGAGGAGGTGGCCCGCGCGAAGACGAGCCTGCTCAAGCAGTTCGAGCTCATCCTCAATGACTCGGAGCGCGCCGCCATCCACCTCTCGGAGTGGGCCGCCATCGGCGACTGGCGCCTGTTCTTCCTGCACCGCGACCGCATCGAGGCGGTGAAGCCCGAGGACGTCAACCGCGTGGCCGCCACCTGGCTGAAGGCGTCCAACCGGACGCTGGGCGAGTTCGTCCCCACGGCGAAGCCGGATCGCGCCGAGCTGCCGCCGAGGGTGGACGTGGCCGCCATGCTCCAGGGCTACACGGGCCGCGCGGCCGTGGCGCAGGGCGAGGCGTTTGATCCATCCCCCGCCAACATCGAGGCGCGCGTGCAGCGCTCGCAGCTGCCCGGCGGGCTGAAGCTGGCGCTGCTGTCCAAGAAGACGCGCGGGGAGAGGGTGAGCGTCACCCTCAACCTGCGCTGGGGCACCGAGCAGGCCGTGATGGGCAAGGAGTACGCGGCGAAGACGGCCGGCGCCATGCTCCTGCGCGGCACGAAGACGAAGAGCCGCCAGCAGCTCCAGGACACCCTGGACAGGCTCAAGGCGCGCGTGAGCGTGGAGGGCGGGCCCATGGGCGCCACCGTCTCCCTGGAGACGAAGCGCGAGCACCTGCCGGAGGTGCTGCGGCTGATGGCCGAGGTGCTGCGCGAGCCCGCCTTCGACGCCGACGAGTTCGCGCTGCTGCGGCAGGAGCGGCTGGCCTCGATGGAGAAGTCCCGCACCGAGCCGGACACGCTGGGCGGCTACGCCTACCGCCGGGCGCTGAGCGGCCACTACCCCAAGGGCCACCCCTACTACGCCCCCACGGTGGAGGAGGACATCGCCGGCGTGAAGGGCGTCACCCTGGAGCAGGCGCGAGCCTTCCACCGGAACTTCTATGGCGCCTCGCAGGGCGAGCTGGCCGCGGTGGGTGACTTCGACCCGAAGCAGCTCTCCGCCCTCGCGAGCGAGCTGTTCGGCGGGTGGAAGAGCCCCGCGCCGTACGTGCGCGTGCCCTACACCTTCAATGAGGTGGCGGCCCGGGTGCTGGCGCTGGAGACGCCGGACAAGGCCAATGCCTTCTTCCTGGCGGGGCACAACCTCCAGCTCAAGGATGACCACCCCGACTGGCCGGCGCTGATGGTGGGCAACTTCATGCTCGGCGGCGGCTTCCTCAACTCGCGGCTGCCCACGCGCATCCGCCAGAAGGACGGCCTGTCCTATAGCGTGGGCAGCGGCCTCAGCGCGGGCTCGATCGACGCGGTGGGCTCCTTCTACGCCTACGCCATCTACGCGCCGCAGAACGCCGAGAAGCTGGAGGCCGCGCTGCGGGACGAGCTGGGCCGGGTGCTGGAGCAGGGCTTCACCGCCGAGGAGCTGGAGAAGGCGCGCGCGGGCCTGCTGGAGTACCGGCAGACCGGACGCGCACAGGACGGCGGGCTGGCGCGGACGCTGGCCAGTTACCTGTTCCTGGGGCGCACGCTCGACTTCGACGCGGCGCTCGAGCAGCGCATGGCGAAGCTGTCGGCCGAGGAGGTGCGCCAGGCGCTCGCGCGGCACGTGGACGCGAAGAAGCTCACCGTCGTGAAGGCGGGGGACTTCACCGGGGCGAAGAAGAAGGAGAAGGCCCCGGTGCCCGCGGCCCCCGCGCCCTAGCGGCGGCTCAGGGCGCGCGGGCCTCCTCGTGCCGTAGATCCACCTCCACGGAGGCGGTCGCTCCCGCCTTCACCTCGATCTGCCGCTCCACGCTCTTGCGCAGCTTCTTGTTGACGAACTTGAAGGTGTAGATCCCCGGGGGAATATCCACGGGGGGCATGCCCGGCGAAGTGCCCAGTCTCTTTCCCTGAAGGAAGATGACGGCCGAGGGCTTGATGTCGAAGATGATGACCCCGAGCTCCTCCTCTTGGGTGGGCCTCGCCTCTCCCGCCTGCGCTCCGGGGGCCGGCTCCACGGGCTCTGGCGGAGGCGTCGGCTCCGTTCCAGCGGGCGCCGGTGTCTCGCTCGGGGCCGTATGAGGCATGAGCGTCGGCTGCAGGGAGTCCTCGCCCTCCGGGAGCAGATACCCGCCTCCCACACCCAGCAGCACCGCGCCACCGAGCGCCGCCCACAGCCTCCCGCTCTTCCAGGCAGGAGCGGCCCGCGCCTTCACGGTGGGGAGCGCAGGAGGAGCATCCAGCTCGCCTCGCTCGGGCGGAGGTTCCCGGGAGGGGAGCTCCTGGGTCCGTGGTGGGAGCTCCGGCTCCCGTGAGCGGATCACCGTGTCCGTGAGCGGCACGTCCTCCAGCGGCAGGGCGGGCGGCGGTGCGGCCTGGACGGGAGGAGAGACCTGGGCGATGAGCTGGGCGACGTGCTGCGTCGTCACGGGCCTGCCCGTGGAGAGGATGTACTGCTCCAGGTCCCCCTGCAGGGCGGTGCAGTCCGGGTAGCGCTGATCACGGTCCTTGGCGAGCACCCGCTCGAGGATGCGCAGCACCGGCTCGGGCAGGCTCGGCTGGAGCTGCGCGGCGGGCGTCGCCGACTCGAAGAGGATCTCGTGCATGAGGCTGGCGTCCGTGGGGGCGTTGAACGGCCGCCTCCCGGTGACCAGCTCGTAGAAGACGACCCCCAGCGAGTACACGTCCACCCGCCGATCCAGCGCCTCGTTGCGGATCTGCTCGGGCGGCATGTACGCCAGCTTGCCCTTGATCATCCCCGTCTGCGTCCGGTGCTGCTGGCCCGAGGCCTTCGCGATGCCGAAGTCCGCCACCTTCACCGCGCCCTGCCGAGACAGCAGCAGGTTGTCCGGGCTGATGTCGCGGTGGACGATGTGCAGCGGCGTGCCCGTGGACGGCTCGGCGAAGTCATGGGCGAAGGCCAGCCCCTCGCACGCGGCGGCGATGATGCGCGCGCACACCACCGGCGGCAGCGGCCCTCCGAGCCGGAGCGAGTCGTCCAGCAGCGTCCGCAGGCTCGGCCCGTCGATGTACTCCATCGCCAGGTAGTAGGTGCCGTCTGCCTCACCGAAGTCGAAGATCTGGACGATGTTCGGGTGGGTGAGGCGGGCGGCCAGCGTGGCCTCGCCCAGGAACATCTGGATGAAGGCCGGATCCCTGGCCAGGTGCGGCAGGATGCGCTTGAGCACCAGCTGCTTCTCGAAGCCCCCAGGGCCGGCGGTCCGCGCGAGGAACACCTCGGCCATGCCGCCCACCGCGAGCTCGCGGATCAACTGGTACTTGCCCACCTGCATGACGGACCGCTTCCTCCCGGGGAGCCCGCCTCACTCCTCTAGGTTGACCTTGACGATCTTGCTCTCGCCCGGCTTGAGCTCGAACGTCTGCGTCACGTTCTTCTTGAGCTCGTCATTGACGAACTTCGCGGAGTACTTGCCCGCGGGGACCTCGATCGCGTCAAAGGGCGTCTGCCCCAGGTTCTTCCCGTTGAGGTAGACGATGGCGTAAGGGCGGACGCGGAACTGCAAGGTGCCCTTGCCCGCCGGAGCTCGCTGCGTCAGGGGCGTGGCCGAGGGCTGCCTGGGGTGCCTGGACTTGGGGGGAGTGCGAGCAGGGTCGCCCTTCGCCACCCGGGGAGGCGTCTTCGGCTCCGGCTCCGGCTCCGGCTCCGGTTCGGGAGGCTGGGGCGGAGGGGTGGCGTGGGCCGTCTCCTCGGGGGGAGGAGTCGGCTC
>JAFGNZ010000025.1 GCA_016926755.1 Myxococcaceae bacterium
CCCGAAAGAAGCTGGAGGAGACGCAGGTGAGAGTGGGCCAGCGGGTGTGGCTGCCGTTCGTGCGAGCCCACCGGTACATGCGCTCGCACCAGTCGCTGGTGGACTTCTCGCTCACCCAGTTGTACCGCGTCGCCGAGCGGCACCGGAGCTGAGGCAGCGCCAGGCCCTCGATTCAGGACAGGTGTTCCTGGCGCGGCGCGACGTGTCAGCCAGCGTGTCAGCGAGCGCGGGCTCAGCTGGAGACGCGCGTGGGGGTGGGCTGAGACGCCTGCTCCGCCTCAGGCGCGGGAGGTGTCTCCTCGCCCAGCGAGGCGAGCCGCCTCGCGAGCTCCGCCGCCTGTGCGCCCTTCGCGCTGGCCTCGGTGCCGGCCACGCCCACCAGGGACACGCGCGCGCGCTCCAGCAGCGCCACCTGGGCGTGCAGCTGGGCCAGCAGCCGCTCCCGCTTGCGCGACAGGGTGTCCAGCCGGTTGAGCTCCTCACCCAGCGAGGAGGCGGCCAACTCCAGCTGCCGCCGCGCCACCGCGTCCTCGGTGGCCGCCGCGCGGGCGCGCAGCTCCTTCACCTGCGCGTCCACGTCCCCATGCGCCACGGAGGCCAGCTGCGCGTCCAGGCCCGCGTGGGCCTCGGCCAGGTTGAAGGCCTCGCGCGCCATCTTGCGCAGCACCTCTACCAGCTCGTTGCGCCCGGCGCCCGGCGCCATCTTCAGCGCCACCGCCCGGCACTGCCGGTACAGCTTCAGCGCGCGCCCCACCTTGTCCTGGGCCTCGCCGCTCAGGGTGCTCTCCAGCGTGGCGCCCCGAGACTCCACCGGATCCACGTGCAGCGTCAGGTGCGAGGCCAGCGTGCCCACGCTCCAGAAGAGGGCCACGGCGCTGAAGCCCACCAGCGCGCCCAGCAGCCCGCCGTTGGGGAAGAAGCGCGCGTCCAGCACCTGCTGCACGTACATGCCCAGCGGTACCAGCGCGCCAGCGGCCACCGCGCCGGCGGCCACCTCGGAGCTCTTGCCGAACCGCTCCCCCCCCGGGCCCATGAAGGCCACCAGCGCCGCGGCGATGGCGCCCGAGAAGGCCTGGGGCACCGGGGCCGTGGCGTCGAAGAAGTAGGGGAGGGCGGGCAGCACCGCCAGCGCCAGCCGGAGCATCGCGCTGTAGCCCGTCGGGGGCCTGGCCGCGGCCAGCCCCGCCGCCACCACCGCGAAGCCCGGATCCACGGAGATGTGGAAGCGCTGGGCCAGCGCCGCCAGCACGCCGACGGCCGCTCCTCCCGCCAGCGCACGCAGCGTGCGCCCCTCGAAGTCCTCTCGGTGGAGCAGTTGCAGGGAGAAGGCCATGGCGTTCACGTCCTACGTCAGTATGCGTTGTTGTAGCCGAAGTTCTTCATCGTCTTCTTCTGAAGCTGCCGCGCCTCATCGCGCTGCGCGGCCCCGTCCTGGGCGTTCTCATAGGCTGCCTGGGTCCTGTCCAGCTCCGCAAGGTCCCCCGCCAGCGCCGAGGCGGAGGCGCCGAACAGCTTGCGCGCGTTGCCCATGAAGTCGAGCGCCGCCGTGCGGTTGCCCTTCTTCATCTCCTCGGCCGCCGCGCGCAGCTGCTGCGTGCCCAGCGCCCGCACCGCGTGCACGCGCACCTCCTTGTCCAGGTGGGCGCGCACCACGGCGAGCTCCTCGGTGGAGCGCGCGCTCAGCGCCACGCGGGCCTCGGCCCGCCGGTCCTGCTCCACGTCCACATAGCGGACGGTGGCCGCCAGCAGCTCCAGCGGCTGCTCGGAGGGCTCCGTCGCCAGCGTCAGCTTCACCACCAGCCGCGCGGACTGGCCGCCGGCCATGTCGTACAGCGGCACGCGCACGGTGGTGCCCTCGCGCGTGGCGTTCATTCCCATCACCTCCGCGTGCGTCACCTGCGGCGGCAGCTCCAGCCGCACCTCCACCCCCCGCGCCACGGTGCGGGTGGCCTGCTCCAGCTCGCGGGTGAAGACCTCGGCGAGCTGGTCGGAGCGGAGGAAGCCGGTGAAGCCGCCGCCCTGCTCGGCGATGCCCTGCATCAGGTTCTCGTTGAAGCCCTCGCCCACGCCCAGGCCGCTCACGGCGATGCCCTCGCCGCGCAGCCGGCGCGCCAGCCCCGTCAGCTCCTCCTCGCGGACCAGGCCCGTGGTGGGCTGCCCATCACTGATGAGGATGGCGCGGCTCACCCGGTACTGGCTCACGTACGGGCGCAGCTGCTGGGCCGCCGCCTCCAGGCCGCCGCTGATGTTGGTGGAGCCCTCGTCCTGGATGCCGTCCACGAAGGCCAGCATCCGCGCGCGCACCTCCTCCGTCACCAGGGTGCTGGGGAAGGTGGTGACGTCCGTGCCGTAGTGCACCAGCGCCAGCCGATCCTCCGCCGTCAGCCGCTGGACGAACTCGCGCGCGGCGCTCCGGGCGTCCGTCAGCTTCGGCCCGCGCATGGAGCCGGAGCGGTCGATCACGAGCGCCACGTTCACCGGCACCCGGCGCTGCTCCTTCGGGGCGTGGGCCTTCACCTCCAGGACAGCGAAGGCCTCGCTGGGGCCGGACTGTACGTAGGCCCCGGACAGCTTGCCCTCCAGCGTCAGCGCGCCGGGGCCCGAGCTGATCAGCGGCAGCGTCATCGTGGGCTGCTGCTCGTCGGGCAGCACCACGGTGTGCGTGGTGTCGGTGGTGGGAGGCGGCTTGGGCAGGCCCAGCGCCAGGGCGCCGAGCGCGAGCAGTCCGGCGGCGGACAGCAGCAGGGTGGTGCGGTTCATGGGGGGCACCTCGAGAGCGGGATGCGAAGCAGGCTAGGAGCTTCTCTGCCTCGCCGCATCGGACAGCGGGAGGAGGGCCGCGGTTCCACCCACCTCTCCGCATCGGTCATCGGGAGGAGGGCCCCCGCGCTCCCGAGCCGCCGCTATCGGTCAAAGGGAGGAGGACGAGGACGCGGGGCCTCGGCTCACCAGCTCCTGGACGATCTGCCGCAGCGCGGGCTCGTTGAAGGGCTTCTCCAGCTTCGGGTTGGGGATCGTCTCCAGGAACTCGCGCGCGTTGGCGGTGAAGGCGCCGCCGGACACGAAGATGAAGCGCCGCTCCAGCCCGGAGTGCGAGCGCCGCACCGCCTCATAGAGATCCTTGCCTCCCAGGTCCGGCATCATCACGTCGCACAGCACCGCGTCGAAGAGATCCGGCTCGGCCTGCAGCCGCTCCAGGGCCTGGCGCCCGCCCGCGGCCACCTCCACCTCGTGCTCCTTGAGGATGCGCCGCAGCACCTTGCCCACGCCGGGCTCGTCGTCCACCACCAGCACGCGCCCGCGCCGCTGCGCCACGGGCGTCGGCGTGAGCTGGCCCTGGGGCCTGGGGCGCGTGCGCGGCTCCAGGGAGGGCAGCACGACCCGGAAGGTGGTGCCCTTGCCCAGCTCGCTCTCGACGGTGATCTCCCCGCCCAGGTTGGTGATGATGCCGTGGCAGATGGACAGGCCCAGGCCCGTGCCCTCGCCCACCTTCCGCGTGGTGAAGAACGGGTCGAAGATGCGGCCCAGCGCCTCGCGGGGGATGCCCGAGCCGGTGTCCTGCACCTCGATGAGGACGCGCCCCGGATCCAGCCGCCGCGTGATGAGCCGGATGGCGTTGTTGTGGGCCTGGCCCTCGGGGATGGCCTGCGAGGCGTTCACCACCAGGTTGAGGAACACATGGGAGAGCCGGTTCTCGTTGGCCATCACCATGGGCACCGGCCCGAAGTCCTTGAAGAGCTGCGCGCGGTGGCGGATCTCGTTGGCCGCCATCAGCACCACCGACTCCAGCACCTGGTGCACGTCCACGGGGGACAGCCGCTCCTCGTCCGGCCGCGAGAACGTCTTCAGCTGCCGGACGATCTGCCGCACGCGCTCGGCGCCCTCGTACGCCTCGCTGAGCACCTCCTGCCACTCCACCAGGTCCAGCTCCGCCCGGCTGCGCTGCCGCGGAGCGCCGGGAGTCCCCGAGGCCGGAGGCGCGCTGGCCTCCAGCGCGAGCTGGCTGCGCCGCATCTCCTCGGACAGGAAGCTCAGGTTGGAGATGACGAAGGCCAGCGGGTTGTTGATCTCGTGGGCGATGCCCTTGGCCAGCGTGCCCACCGAGGCCAGCCGGTCCGCCAGCGTCAGCCGCGCCTGGAGGTGGCGCTGCTCGCTGACGTCCCGGGCGATGGAGACCACCGCGGGCGCCCCGTCGAAGAGCAGGGGCAGGGAGACGATCTCCGCCACGCGCGTCTTGCCGTCACGCCGCACCAGCCGCCGCTCGCCGGTGATCATCCCCTTGATGCCGCTGGGGTCCGGCGGCGGGCCCGGCACCTCCTCCATGTCGTCCTCGATGAACTGGGCGAGCACGCGGCCCACCAGCTGATCCGGCCGGTCGAACCCCAGCACCGACACGAGCGCCATGTTGGCGTAGACGATGCGCCCGTCCCGCTGGATGGCCGCCGCGTCCGGCACGCCCTCCAGGAGGATGCGGAAGCTGGCCTCGGACAGCTTGAGGGCCTCCTCCACCTCGCGCCGCTCGGTGATGTCCCGGGCGATGCCCTCCACCAGCACCGGGCGCCCGCTGGTGTCCAGCACCGGCGCCACCGTGTGCTCCAGCCACCGCGTCCGCCCGTCCCTGGCGGTGAAGCGCAGCACCACCGGCTTGGAGCCGAGCTGCTGAGGCGTCTCCAGCAGCTGGTTGAGCGCCGGCAGATCTCCCGGGTGCACCCGCTGCCGCCACAGCTCGGGCTCCGCGTAGTGCTCCTCCGGGCCGTAGCCCAGCCGGTCGCTCACCACCCGGCTGACGTAGAGGAAGGCGCGCGGGGCCTCCATCCGGTAGCGGTACTGGATGTCCGAGGCGTTCTCCGCCAGCTGCCGGTAGCGCGTCTCACGCTCGCGCAGCGCGCTCTCCGAGTGCCGGTGCTCCAGCTCCAGCGAGATGGCGTTGACCGCCGCGGACAGCAGATCCACCTCCAGCCGGTCCCACTCCCGCTCCTCCGCGCAGTTGTCGAAGCCGATGAAGCCCGCCAGCGTGTCGTCCACCCGCAGCGGCAGCACCAGGACGGAGAGGATGCCCTGCGGCTCGAGGACGGCCCGCTCGGACGGGGGGAAGTCCTTCACCAGCCCGGACACCACCTCGCCGCGCCCCAGCAGCTCGCTCCAGCGCGCCAGCTCCAGCTCCGCCGGCACGTTCTGGAGCTGCGGGTTGGCGAGCTCGGACTTCACCCCCGGGGCGCACCACTCGGCGCGCTGACTGAAGAGCAGCTGCCCGGCGGGCCCCCGGTGCGCCTCGAAGAAGTAGACGCGGCTGGCGCCCGAGGCCCGGCCGATGGGCTCCAGCACCTCCTGGTAGAGGTTGCCGTCTTGCTGCGCCGCCAGCAGCCGCCGCTGCATCTCCACCAGCGCGTGGAGGTAGCGCTCGCGCCGGGCCACCGCCTCGGTGGCCTGCCGCCGCACGCTCACGTCGGTGAGCGTCCCGCAGAGGCCCTGCACGCCCCCGTCCTCGCCTGACAACGGCCGTGCCTGCATCTCCAGCCAGAGGTAGCTCCCGTCACGCTTGCGGTAGCGCACCTCGCCCCGCCAGTGCTCCTGGCGCCGCTCGAGCAGCGCCGGGAACAGCTCCTGGTGGCGCTGCCGCTCGTCCAGGTGGATGAACTCCAGCAGCTCGCGGCCCAGGCTCTCCTCGGGCGTGAAGCCCGTCAGCGCCGTCCACGCGGGATTGAGGAACACCCAGCGCCCGTGGGGATCCGTCTGGAAGACCACTTCCTTGAGGCCTTCGATGATCTGCCGGTGGAGGCGCTCGCTAGGGCTGGACGCGGGGGTAGCCGGAGACATCGCTTGAGAAGCCTCGCTGCGGGGGTCGGACCCCCATTATTCCACGGCTTCGGGGGCCGGTGCCGTGGAGTGACACGGTAGGGGTGAATGGAGGCGAAGCTCCCCGAAAATCCGAGGTACGACAAGTTGGGTCAGACACCACCCGTCAGCTCGCTGGAGGAGAGGCCGGTGGGGCGCTCGCCATGTCGGACCGGGTAGGTGCCGGGCCTGCATCCCAGAGGGCAAGGTGGAGGTGGCTTCCGGAACCTCCGGTCTGTCGAGCAAGATGATGGGCCCCCCCGGGAGCCGTGCGAATGTCCTTGGATCGCGTCCCGTTGGCCTCGCTGGAAGCTGAAGCGCCAGAGCCGGAAGCAGACCCGGGTGCGCCAGCGCCGCGTGCCAGGCGGAGCCGCGCCCTGGAGGGGGACGTGATGCGGCGGCTGCTGCGCGTGCCGCTGCCGGCGCTGCTGATCACCGACACGAGCGGGCTCCTGCTGGACGCCAATGACACCTTCCTGCGGCTGGCGGGCGTGGCGCGCGAGGAGCTGGAGGCGGGCCGGGTGCGCTGGGACGCGCTGGCGGCCCCGGAGACGCCCTCCGCGGGCGCGCAGGCGGTGGACGCGCTTCGCCGGCTGGGCACCGCCGGCCCGCTGGAGACGGAGTACATCCGGGCGGATGGCACGCGGGTGCCGGTGCTGCTGGCGGCGCTGGCGCTGGAGGCGCCCGAGCGCACGCTGGTGCTGGTGCAGGACCTCACGCCGCGCCGCCGGGCGGAGGAGGCGCTGCGCTTCCTCTCGGATGCCAGCCGCGAGCTGGCCGAGGTGCGGGCCGAGCCCGATGCCATCCTGGCGGGGGTGGCGCACCTGGCCGCCAGCTCGGTGGCCACCTGGTGCCTGGTGGACGTGCTGGAGGAGGACGGCACCTTCCGGCGGGTGGCCGCGGCGCACCGGGAGCCGGACCGCGAGCCGCTCCTGCACGAGGCGCCGCGCTACCCCTCCATCCACGAGGCGGGCAGCGTGCTCTTCCAGGCGCTGGCTCGGGGCGAGTCCCGCCTCTACCCGGACTTCCTCCCGGAGCACGCCCAGCAGATGACGCGCACGCCGGAGCAGCTCGCGCTGCTCAAGCGGCTGGGCGCGCGCTCGGTGATGCTCATCCCCATGCGCTCGCGCGGGCGGGCGGTGGGGCTCTTCACCTTCGCCTCGTGTGATGCCGGGCGGCGCTACGGGCCGGAGGATCTGGAGATGGTGGAGGAGCTGGCCCGCCGGGTGGTGGCCGCGGTGGACAACGCCCGGTTCTACCGCCAGGCCCAGGACGCGGTGCACCTGCGGGACGAGTTCCTCGGCATCGCCAGCCACGAGCTGAAGACGCCGCTGACGCCGCTGCGGCTGAAGCTGCAGTCGCTCCAGCGCCAGGTGAGCGAGTCGATGCTGAACGGCACGCCGCTGCCGGCCGATCGCTTCTTCGACTCGCTGGACGTGGCGCTGCGCCAGGTGCGCAAGCTGACGGATCTGGTGGACAACCTGCTGGACGTCTCGCGCATCAGCGCGGGGCGGCTGCGGCTGGAGCTGGAGGAGGTGGACCTGTCGTCGGTGGCGGCGGAGCTGCTCTCGCGCTTCGCGCCCTCGGCGGAGAAGCTCGGCTGTGTGTTGGAGCTGCACGCGCCGGAGCCGGTGTTCGGCCGCTGGGACAGGTTGCGGGTGGAGCAGGTGGTGACCAACCTGCTGTCCAACGCGCTCAAGTACGGCGCGGGCCGCCCGGTGGTGGTGCACGTGGAGGAGGACGGCGAGCGGGCCCGGCTGACGGTGAAGGACCACGGCATCGGCATCGCCGAGGAGGACCTGGGGCGCATCTTCGAGCGCTTCGAGCGCGCGGTGAGCGACCGGCACTACGGCGGCCTGGGGCTGGGGCTCTACATCACCCGGCAGATCGTCGAGGCCTTCGGGGGGGCGGTGCGAGTCACCAGCCAGGCTGGCAAGGGCTCCACCTTCACGCTGGAGCTCCCGCGCGGCCAGCTCCCCGTCCCCGCGGTGGGCTGAGGCCAGCGCCTCGGCTCAGGCGGCTCGCCAGGAGCTCGACGCCGGGGGTGGCTCCGGGGGTGGGGAGGCCTGAGGCGTGGTGCGGGGCAGCCGGACGTGGAAGCAGCTGCCCTTCTGGGGGCCCGCGCTCTCCGCCCAGATGGCGCCGCCGTGGCGCTCGACGATCTCCCGGCAGATGAACAGGCCCAGGCCCAGCCCTCCGAAGTGCCGCGAGGTGGCGTTGGAGGCGCGGGAGAAGGGCCGGAACAGCCGCTCCAGGCTCTCGGGTGGGATGCCGATGCCCTCATCCTGTACCCGCAGCTCCACGTGCGAGGGGCTCACGCTGAACGAGATGCGCACGGTGCCGCCCTGCGGCGAGTAGCGCACCGCGTTGCTCAGCAGGTTGGTGATGACCTGGTCCAGCCGCGCCGCGTCCCAGCTGCCCTCCAGCGGGCCGGCGGGAGGCTCCAGCTCGAAGCGCAGGCCCTCCGCGCCGCGCAGCTCGAAGCGCTCGAGCACCTCCTGCACCACGGGCAGCAGGTCCACCAGCTTGCAGTTCAGATCGAAGCGCCCGGACTGGATGCGCGCGGTGTCCAGCAGATCATCCACCAGCCGCGCCAGCCGCTCCGTCTGCCGGCCCATGGAGCGCAGCGCCTTGAGCAGCCAGGCGCGATCGGGCGGCGCCTCGCTCTGCTCCACGCGCTGGAGGGTGAGGCTGGCGAAGCCCTTGAGGGGGGTGAGCGGGGTGCGCAGCTCGTGGCTGGCCACGCTGAGGAACTCCTCGCGGGCGCGCACCGCCTCGCGCAGCTCCGTCTGGGCCGCGCCGGTGCGGGCCGCCATCTCGTTGAAGCCGCGGGCCAGCTCCCCCAGCTCGTCGTCCTCCTCCACCTCCACGCGCCGATCGAGCTCTCCGGCGGCCAGCGCGGCGGTGGCCTCGCGCAGCGCCGTCAGCCGGCGGATGACATCCCTCGCGACGAACTGGGAGAGCGCCAGCCCCAGCAGCACGCCGAACACGAGCATCCCCACCACCGCCGCGCTCATCCGGGTGATGGCCGCGTAGGCCACCCCCAGCTCCTGCGTCACCACGACGCTCCAGGGCGTGCCGGGCACCGCCGCCTCGGCGCCGAGGATGCGGCGGTCCACCGCGTCGAAGGCCTCGATCACCAGCGGGTCCTCTCCCGTCACCGCCTCGCGCAGCGGCTGGGGCAGGTGGGCCTGGCTCAGCGCGGAGGCGCCGGGGGCGCTGTCTCGGAGCACCTGGAGGCCGCGCTGATCCAGCACCTGCACGCGGAAGCGCCGGGCGGCGGGAGTGGAGGCGGAGGACAGCTGGGACAGCGACAGCAGGCCCACCAGCATCCCCCGGTGCTGGCCGTCGGCCTCGAAGGGCAGCGTCATCGCCACCTGGGGCTGCCGGCCCGAGCCGAGGAAGGGCCGGGAGACGGGCTCGTCCAGGGGCGGCAGCGGACCGAGCTCCCCCGCGCTGGCGGAGGAGGCCAGCACCGGGCCCTCCGCCGCGATGGCGAGGACGGCGCCGAACGACTGCTGCCGCGCGGCGAGGTTGCGCAGGTAGGGCTCGAGCCGGCTCCGGTCTCCTTCCGCGAAGGCCGCGCGGAAGCCGGGGGACTCCAGCAGCAGCAGCAGGGACTCGCGCGCGTCCTGCAGGTAGCGCCGCAGGAAGTCCGCCTCGCCGAAGGCCGTGCGCACGGTGTCCTCGCGCACCTGCTCCTCGATGGCGCGCTGGGCGAGGAAGGAGGCCAGCCCCCCCAGCGCCAGCAGCGGCACCAGCCCCGCGAAGGCCAGCCCCCGCAGCAGCTTCCAGCCCACGGTGCGTGGCGCGCGGGGAAGCCAGGCCACCGCCTCGGCGACGCACCCCAGGGTGAGGATGACGTACACCGACATGCCCATCCAGAACTGGCCGCGGCCCAGCGCCCAGGCCAGCAGCGCGTACGGCATGGCCAGCACGCCCATTACCGCGCGGGGCAGCCACGGGCGCCAGCGCCCCAGCGGCAGCAGCAGCGCCACGCCCGCCGCCGTGAAGAGCAGGCCCGTCCCCCCCAGCGCCGGGGACAGGTGGGCATAGATGGCGGGAGGGAAGCGCTCGGGTGCTACCACCATCGTCAGGCCGAACCCCGCGCCGATGAAGCCCGCGAAGAAGCGGTACAGGGGCCAGCGGCGGAAGGCGGGGAAGGCCTCCAGCGCCAGGCCGATGAAGAGCAGCGGATACAGGAGGCTGCCGGTGAGGCTGCCGTTGAGGACATTGAGCACCCACCAGTACGCGGTGGTGGTGCCGATGAAGCCCGCGCGCCCCAGCACGTCCAGCCAGCGTGGCGCGCGGGGGTACAGCAGGGCCCCCATCAGCGCCAGGCTGCTGGCCAGGTACGTGATGCCCATCTCCCGCACGTACGGGTACAGGGGCCGGAACGAGGCCACCCGGAACTCGTAGGGCACGTACGTCATCAGCACGCCGAACACGAGCCCGATGAGCGCCGCGGGCCAGGTGAGCGCCAGGGGTGGCGGGGAGGCATGCGCGGTGAGCGGGCCCGGCTGTGGAGGCGATGGCATTCACGGGAATTGACGCGCGCCGGGCGAGCTGGAATCCACTGCCCCTGGAGTCGATCGTTGAGGCTCCGACATCGCGGGCCTCCGAGATGTGTAGCTCACGCCACCGCGTGCCCAGCTGAACCCACAAGCACCGCTCGCCAGTGTCACCTGCGAGATATCCCGCGGGCCGTCACTCCTTCACGCGCACGGCGGAGAGCTCCTCGGCCAGCCCGTCGAGGAGCTGGACGCGGCGGGTGACGTCGAAGCCGGCGGCCTGGACGAGGGGGAAGGTGTCACGGTTGAGCCGGCACCCGCCGGTCATCCAGCACCAGGCGGGGTTGAGCCGGTCCTGGAGGCGGGCCAGCGTGGGGGAGGGGGCGCGCACGTGCTCGAGCATGCGCAGCTCCCCGCCGCGCCGGAGGACGCGGTGGATCTCCGAGAGCCCGCGCGCCGGATCCTCCACGCTGCAGAAGACGAGGCTGGAGATGACGAAGTCGAAGGACTCGTCCTTGAAGGGGAGCTCCTGCACGTTGCCCAGGACGAGCTGCACCCCGGGGCGGCGCTTCCGGGCGCGCTCCAGGGCCTCGGAGTCGATGTCGAGCGCGGTGATGGAGGTGACGTCCTCGGGGTAGCCGGGCAGGGCCAGCCCGGTGCCGGTGCCGACCTCGAGGACGCTCCCGCGGACCTGGAGCACGAGCCGCTGGCGGGCCTCGGTGAGGCCCATCCACCCCAGCGGAGCCATCAGCGCGTCATAGAGGAGTGCCTTCACGAGGAGACCCCCAGCGGACTTCGGGCCTGGCTACCGCGATGTTCCTACCGCGCCTGTCGAGGTGGTCGATGCGCCCGGCTGTGAGGCGCGTTTCGTCACCAGCCCCCAGATGCCGTAGATGGCCAGGGCAATGCAGAAGTACTGGGCGGGGGTGAGCCCGAGGTAGCGCGCGTCGACGTAGCGGATGAACTCGTCGCCGGGGGGCGCGCGCAGGCTGTCGAAGAAGAAGCGGCCCGGGGCGTAGAGCAGGGCGAACAGGTGGAGGAGGCGGTTCTGGAGCTTGCCGCTGTTGCGCAGGGCGAAGAGGAGCCCGGTGATGGCGAACAGCAGGAGCGCATCGTACAGGCCGAGATCATGCCGAGGCCCGCCATAGGAGGCCGCGGGGAAGTTCACGGCCAGGAAGAAGTCGGTGCGCAGGCCCGGGTGATCATGGGCGACGAAGCAGCCGATCCGGGCCACGGCCCACCCGGGCGCCACGCCCAGGGCGAAGGCGTCCGCGTACTTCGAGAAGCTCACGCGGCGCATCCGGAAGAAGATGAAGGCGGCGATGATGCCGCCGAGCAGGCCACCGAACGAGGACAGGCCATCCCAGACCTTGAGGATCTGGAACGGGCTCTTGGAGAGCTCCTCGGGGTGGTAGAAGAACAGGTGGAAGAGATGGCCCATCACCACGCCGATGCCCACGCCCCAGGGGGCGTAGTCATGGATCGGGTTGGGATCGAGCCCCTGCCGGGCCGCCTGCTTCACGACGATGCGCGCGGCCAGGAAGATGCCCAGCGCGACGAAGATGCCAAAGGGCTCGATGGGGCCGAGCTTCAGCGAATGCGGGTTGACGTAGGGAATCAAGCAAGCTCTCCAGCAGGCGGGGGAGTCCCCCTTACCCTCATGCCACGAACCAGAGGAACAATTCGTGGCGCCAAATCATCCGCCGCCCCCAGGCCACCTGCCGGCCATGGCTCGGGCTCTTGAACACACGGGGGTTCTTTAGCCGACACCCCCTGTGTACGCCACCGGTCACTTTCGCACACCTTCTGGGGAATGGTTCCCGATTCCGGACGTTCCGCGAATGGGGGGATGAACCTGTACGTCTCGGATTGGGGTCTACTAAGGGAAATCCGTGATTATTTGTCAGGGGCCCTCGGTCTGATTCCACAGTGGGCCGCTGGCAGTCCGAAGTGGGGGATGTGGAGATGAAAGCCGTCATGAAGCCCGGTGTGCACTACACCGGGGAGATTCATGTGAAGCTGCGAGAGACCGCTCCGGTGGCGCGCCTGGCGATGGCGCGAGCGCCGCGGCGTCGCACGCTCACGGCCATTGCCCGGTCCGCGGGGGTGCGCGCGGTGGGCTCGCTGGTGGATGCGCTGCCTGCGCAGGCACACCCCCACCGCACCCGGCTCTCGGCCGAGCTGCCGCACGTGAAGCCGGGCGGCGAGCTGTCGCGCTGGCACACCGTGAGCCTGCCCGGCGGCGGCGCGAAGTCGAAGCGCTCGCGGCCACCCGAGCCTCTGCGCGTGGCGATGTCCCTGCGCGGCGGTGCGGCCCCCGCGGCGCCTGGCGGTCCCTCCACGGAGGACGTGTGGGGCGCGGTGCGCGCGCTGATGGAGCAGCCGGAGGTGGAGTACGCCGAGCCGGACGCGGTGATGGTGCACCCCACCGTGGAGCTGCCGGAGCCCCAGGGGAAGAACCTCCCGCGGGACTGGCACCTGCGCGCCATCCGCGTGCCGCAGGCGTGGCGGCTCTTCGAGAAGGCCGGCCAGCTCCCCGGTGAGGGCATCCTCATCGGGCACCTGGACACCGGCTGGACGATGCACCCCGCGGTGCCCGGGCCGGACCGGCTCATGCCGGGCGTGGACCTGTGGGACAGGCACCGGCCGGACGCGAGGGATCCGCTCGAGACGGGTCTGGGCTTCTCTCCCGGGCATGGCACGGCGACGCTCTGCCTGCTGGCGTCCAACCACGACGACTACCTGGGCCTCGCCACCCACGCCTCCGTGCTGCCGGTGCGCGTGTCGCCCTCGGTGGTGCACGTGGCCACCCACGCCATGGCGCTGGGCATCCTCCACTGCGTCGCCCAGGGCGCCCAGGTCCTCTCCATCAGCATGGGCGGGCTGCCCAGCCGGCTCTGGGCGGACGCGGTCAACCATGCCTACGAGCGGGGCGTGGTGCTCTGCGCGGCGGCGGGCAACCACTTCCCGCTCGGCCGCTCGCTGCGCACGCCCACGAGCGTGGTGTACCCGGCGCGCTTCAACCGCGTGCTCGCCGTGGCCGGCATCACCCACGGGCTCAAGCGCTACCGCTTCAATGATCGCATGTCGGGCAACGACGGGCCGGAGGTGGACCTGTGCGCGCCGACCCCCGAGGTGATGTGGGCCAGCCCCCCCGAGGGCTATCGGCTGGGGGGCGGCACCTCCTCCGCCACGCCCCAGGTGGCCGGAGCCGCGGCGCTCTGGCTCTCCTACCACCGCCGGGCGCTCGAGGACTTCTCGCCCACCGAGCGGGTGGAGGCCTGCCGCCGCGCGCTGCTGCAGAGCGCCGACGACGTGGGACCCTACCCGTATCATCCCAGGCCGGAAGAGCCGTCTCGCATGCACAACGAGTACTTCGGAGATGGCCGACTGAATGTGGAGGCAGCCCTGCGCATCAAGCCCATACGCGGTCTGCAGCCCCAGCCACGGGATGACGTGAGCGGGTCATTGCTGAAGCTGCTGGGCGTCGGTCTCCCCGCCGCCCCCGCCGGTCCCCAGGTGGACGCGGACCAGATTGAACTGCTCTGGGCCACGCACACCGCCGGCGTGCAACAGGCCGCCCAGGCCTCGAGTGCTCCCATCGTGTCCGAGAGGCTCCGGGCGCGGCTGGAGTTGCCATGAAACCTCTGGAGTCCCCTCTCGTGATCTTCCCCGCGCAGTCCGCAGTCCCCATGCCGTCGCAGTCCCAGTAAGGAGTGAATCTTCCATGAAGTCCTATCTTTTGGTTCCCAAGGAGAGCATCGAGACCCGGGCGCGCGTGGGGGTGAGGGGTACGACGCGGGGTGAGCGGCAGCTCCAGCGCTCCACGGCGCTGCGCTTCCCCAGCGCCCAGCTCGCCGCGGAGGCGTTGCAGCAGCTCGGGCTGCGCTCGGCGACCCTGCCCGGCGCGCGGCCCCCCAGCACCAAGAAGACGCGCCGCGGCAAGGGCGGCCACGTCATCCAGGTCGCGGCGACACCCATCCCTGGCCCCGTGCAGGAGCTGACCGGCTCGGAGGCAGGCTCGTACCGCTACATGCCGCTCATCGGCGCGACGATGGCGCACTTCTACTCGGACAAGGCCGAGCGCTCGGCGCGTGGAGAGCTCGCGCGAGACTTCGAGTTCATCCCGGACGTGGTGCCCCTGTCCTTCCCCGGCCCCATCGCCGGTGAGACGGGCCCGCGCAACCGCGGCATGGCCTCGCTGGCCGAGCGCGAGTGGCCCGCCGAGTGCGGCGTGCCCCTGGCCCATGCCCAGGGCATCCGCGGCGCCGGCGTGATGCTCGGCATCCTCGACACGGGCATCGACGCGGACCACCCCGAGCACGCCAGCAAGGTGATCCAGTTCCGCTACGTCTCGCTCTTCCCCAACTCGCCCCACACCCCGGCGCGAGACGTGCGCGGCTTTGATCCGGGTGGCCACGGCACCCACGTGGCCGGCATCGCCGCGGGCGTGCATCACGGCGTGGCGCCGGAGGTGGACCTCTACGTCGCCTCGGTCATCGAGTCGGAGACCATCCGCACCAGCCTCGGCCGCGTGGCCGCGGGCATGGAGTGGCTGCTGCACCAGTTCTCCCGGCCGGAGAACTCCACGCGGCCCGCGGTGGTGAACATGTCGCTGGGCTTCCCGGTGGAGTGCCCGGCCGGCGTCAGCGAGGCCGACTACCGCCTCAACCTGCGCCTGCTGCGGACCCTGCTCCATCGGCTCCTGGAGAGCAACGTGCTGCCCGTCGTTGCAGCAGGCAACGATGGCCCCGGCAGGGTGGGCTACCCAGCAGGCTTTCCGGAGGCACTGGCCATTGGTGCAGTCGACTTTGACAGGAAAGTGGCCAGCTTCTCGGCCAGCGGCGTGGTGGACAAGCGCTCCGTCCCGGATGTCATGGGTTACGGTGTTAACATCTATTCAAGCACCGAGCGGCGGTGCAACAACCAGGCGTTCTACGAACGAATGAGTGGCACGAGCATGGCGGCCCCTTATGTTGCCGGTATTGCAGCACTGTATCGTTGCCGTGCGCCTGACTTGACGGCGGTCGAGGTGAAGGATTTGATTCTGGCGAATACGGTCAAGCTCAAGCGCTCGTCGGTCCACAAGACGGGCAAGGGACTGGCCGTCTATCGCTGACGACGGAGTGTCCGGGGCCGGCGCCATGGGAGCGCCGGGCCTGGGAAGGAGAAGGCCATGAGCAGGAAGCAGAATGGACCGGACAAGGGCGGCCTGTACTCTTTGCGGGCAGTCCCCTCGGTTCGTAGCCTGCCGGGGAGGGGCGGTGAGGACGCGATGACACCGGACTGGATCGACGTCACCGTCATGCCGCGTGATGGCAGCGCTCCGCCGAGCCGTGCGCCGCGCGAGGTGGCACACAGCCGGGCGGCCGTCTACCAGGCAGGCCTGGAGGAGAGCGCGCGCTTTCGCGATGACCTCATGCGCTGGCTGAAGGCGCACAAGCTCCTGGGCGCGGTCCGATCGGTCAGCGAGCCGGGCGGCTCCCTGCCCGTGTTGACGCTCCGGTGCTCGCGGCGCGTGCTGGATCAGCTGCGGCGTGCTCCCGAGTTCGAAGCAGGGACGACCTTGTCCCTCGAGCTCCACTCGTAGAGAGCAGACTCGACCCACCCTGCCCCAGGCCCTCCTCCCTCATGGAAGGACGGCCCTGAGCGGCGCTCTTGCGGGAGGCCGCTTCCCGGAAGTCCGCGGCCCTTGTGCGTTCTCGTCTCATGGAACCGACGACCTTCCTCCCGTCTTCCTGAACAACCTAGAAACTCGTGATTGTCCCGGCAACTGGGGAGTGGCCGGGAAGTCCGAGTCTCCTGTTACTCATTAGACACCCGCGAGAGCCATTTGTTCTCCCGCGGTTGCAGGGCGCCTGCCTGCCTGCTCGGCCGAGGGCCGGGCGAGGGCTAGAAGGCGAGGCCGCCGTCCACGTCAATGGTGCGGCCGTTGAAGTAGTCGCACTCGAGGATGAACTTCACGGCGACCCAGATGTCCTCGGGCACGCCGATGCGGCCCACGGGGATGGAGGCCACCAGCGCATCCCGGGCCTTCTGGTTCATGCCCTGGGTCATCGGCGTCTCGATCATGCCGGGGGCCACGGCGCCCACGCGGATGCCGAAGGCGGCGAACTCCTTCGACCAGGTGACGGTGTTGGCGGCGAGCGCGGCCTTGGCGGAGACGTAGTTGGACTGGCCGCGGTTGCCGTGCCGGGCGATGGAGGACATGTTGACGATGACGCCGGGCTTCTGCTCCGCCTCCACCATCTTCGCCACCACCTCACGCACCATGAGGGTGGCGCCGGTCAGGTTGACGCCGATGACGGCGTTCCAGTCCGCGGTGCTCAGCTTCTTCACCTGGCCGGTAGCCTTATCCTTCTTCACCAACAGGGCATCGCGGAGGATGCCGGCGTTGTTGATGAGGCCGTTGAGCCCGCCCATGGCCTGGTGCGCCCAGCTGACGAAGGAGACGCAGTCCTCCTCGTTGGACACGTCGAGCCTGCGGCGGTGGATGCCGGCGGGCAGCGCGGCGAGCTTCTCCTCGCTGATGTCGCCCACGGCCACCTGGGCGCCGGCCTCGAGGAGCCGCTGCGCGAAGTGGGCGCCCATGCCCTGGGCACCGCCCGTCACCACCACCTTCAGGTCCTTGAGCTGCATGTGACTCTCCTGGGGAGTAAGGCGGCGCGGAGGGCCGGCCGCCGGAGAAAGTGGCGCGGAGGGTACGTCCAACACCCGGTGGCTGGCCAGTGGGGTTTCTCTGAAACCTGAATCGGCCTTCAACTTCCCATGAGCGGGGTTGCACCCTCCGCGCTCGCCGGGGCCAGGGCCGCCAGCGCCGCCGGCTCAGGGCTTGGGAGCGGAGGGCGCCGAGGCCGCACTCCGGGTGGCATGTGCGTACACGCTCCGGGAGATGTCCACGATGAGGGAGGTGGCCACCTTCTCGTCGGGGATGCCGCTGGTGAGCACGACGAGGACGTAGGGCGCCCGGCCTGGGGGATAGACGATGGCCGCGTCATGGAGGACGCCGGAGATCTGCCCCGTCTTGTGGGCCACGGGGGTGCCGGGAGGCAGGCCGGCGGGAATCTCGTCGTTCAGCTCCTGGGCCAGGAGGATGGCGCGCATGGCCTGGGTGGAGCGGGCCGAGGCCGCCTCCCCGCGCTCGATGGCGATCAGCAGCGTGGCGAGCTCCCTCGCGCTGGCGGTGTTGTTGAGCCCCTGCTGGTACGCCTTCCCGTCCTCCACCCCGCGCAGCACGGTCATCTTCCGCGCGCCCAGGGTGCGCAGGGTCTGGGTGACGCGCTGGGCGTCCACCAGCGCGATGATCAGGTTGGTGGCCAGGTTGCTGGAGCGGGTGATCATCCGCTCCAGCAGCTCTCGCGCCGGCACAGGCCTGCCGAGGCGCTCATAGAGCGCCGCGTCCTCATCCTCCTTGGCGTCGAGCGAGTACGGCGAGCCATCCACGATGGAGGCGAACTGGTTGACGAGCGGGATGGGCTGGTCGAGCGACAGCTTGCCGGCGTCCACCTGGCGGAAGAACTCGATCATCACCGGGACCTTCATGGTGCTGGCGGCGTGGAAGGAGCGGTCGGCCTCCAGGGACACCGCGTCCTTCGCGTCGCCGAGATCCTGGTAGACCACCGCCACGGTGGCGCCCTTCACCTGGGCGATGCGCGCCTGGAGGGCGCCGCGGAGGGCTTCGGGGCCCGAGGGGGTGGCCATGAGCATGACGAGCAGCGCGGTCTGGAGCATGAGAGGATGGGCGGTGAGAGGGAGGGGGCGGCGCGGCGCGTCCATGACGCAGGAGGCCATGCGCGGAGGTTTTGACAAGCCCGTCAGCGCGGTGCTACCCGTAGCTGAAACATGAATCGCCCTTCAACTTCATCCGCGCGCACGCTCCCCGTCACGCCCCGAGGCCAGAAGACGCGCCAGAAGTTGCTGCGAGCGGCCGAGGTCATCTTCGGAGAGAAGGGCTATGAGCGCGCCTCCATCGCGGATATTACCCGCAAGAGCGGCGTGGCGCTGGGGACTTTCTACGTCTACTTCCCGGACAAGCAGTCCATCTTCGTGGAGGTGGTGGATGAGCTGGGCGAGCGCCTGCGGCGCCTCATCGCCGAGTCCGTCACGGGCCTCACCCACCGGCTCGACGTGGAGCGCGAGGGCCTGCGCGCCTTCTTCGAGTTCGCCCGCGAGCACCCCAACCTCTACCGCGTGGTCCGCCAGGCCGAGTTCGTGGACGAGGCCTGCTACCGCCGCTACTACGACCGCTTCGCCAAGGGCTATGTGCGCGGGCTCACCCAGGCCATGGAGGCCGGGGAGATCCGCCGCATGGATCCGGAGAGCCTGGCCTACTGCCTGATGGGCATCGGCGACTTCCTCGGCATGCGCTGGGTCATCTGGGAGGAGGATCCCGGCCTGGAGCGCGTGCTGGACACCGCGATGACGCTGATCCGCCACGGGCTGGACCTGCGCCCCGCGCCCCGGGCCGGCAAGGCGTCCTCCAAGCGCGCCCCCTCTTCCGCCAAGCGCGGCGCCCGCACCGCGCGCAACACCCTCCGGAGCATGGCATGAGATACGCGCAGATCCTCTCCACCGGTCGCTACGTCCCCGAGAAGGTCATCACCAACGGGGACATGGATCGCCTGCTCGGCGAGCCCGTGGGCGACTGGCTGGTGCAGAACGTGGGCATCCGCGAGCGGCACGTGATGGCGGAGGACCAGGCCACCTCGGACCTGTGCGTGGCCGCCGCGCGGCAGGCCCTGGAGCGCGCCGGCACGAGCCCCGCGGAGCTGGACCTCGTCATCGTCGCCACGGACACCCCGGACTACCTCAGCCCGGCCACCTCCTCGGTGGTCCAGGCCAAGCTGGGGGCGGTGAACGCCGGCACGTATGATCTCAACTGCGCCTGCGCCGGCTGGGTGACGGCGCTGGACGTGGCCAGCAAGACCATCGCCGCGGACGAGAGCTACAAGCGCGTCCTCGTGCTGGGCGCGTACGGCATGACGCGCTACGTCAACTGGAAGGACAAGAAGACGTGCACGCTCTTCGCGGATGGCGCGGGCGCGGTGGTGCTGGGCGCGGGTGACAAGCCCGGCTTCATGGGCGCCAGGCTGCTGGCCAACGGCGAGTACCACGACGCGCTGGGCATCTACACCGGCGGCACGTCCCGCCCGGCCACCGCGGAGACGCTCGCGCTCACCGGCGGCAAGCCCGCGGTGCAGTTCGTCCGCAAGTTCCCCTCCACCTTCAACACCGAGCGCTGGCCCCAGCTGCTGGACATCCTGCTCAAGCGCGCCGGCCTCGAGCTGAAGGACGTGAGCCAGTTCGTCTTCACCCAGCTCAACCTGCGCACCATCGAGGCCACCATGAAGGTGCTCGGCCAGCCGATGGAGAAGGCGCACTACACCATGGACAAGTGGGGCTACACGGGCTCGGCCTGCATCCCCATGACGCTCGACGACGCGGTATTGCAGGGCAAGGTGCGGCGCGGAGACCTGGTGGCCTTCTGCGCCAGCGGCGGCGGGCTGTCCATGGCCTCGGCGCTCTACCGCTGGACGGCTTGAGCCGCACGGAGCGGCACGTAGACCTGGAGGCAGGCGCATGTTCATCGGCGATTGGATGGGGCGGGGTGCCCTGTACTGGCCGGAGCACATGGCGGTGGTGGATGTGGCCAAGGGGGACGCTGGCCGCTTCACCTACCGCGCGCTGAACGCTCGCGCCGAGGCGCTGGGCGGCTGGCTGCGCGACGTGGCCGGCGTGAAGCCCGGGGAGCGCGTGGGCCTGGTGGCCCACAACGGCGTGGAGTACCTGGATGCGCTCTTCGCCTGCGGGAAGATCGGCGCCATCTTCGTGCCCTACAACTGGCGCCTCCACGCCCAGGAGCTGACGGACCTGGTGCGCGACACCACGCCGCGCGTGCTGCTCTACGGTGACGACTTCCACGACAGCGTGGCCCAGGTGAAGGAGCGCCTCGGTGACGCGCTGCGCCTGGTCCACCTGGAGACGAAGGGCCTGCCGGGGAGCATGCCCTACGCGGAGACGCTGCTGCACCAGCCCGCCGCGCCGGTGGTGAACGCGCAGGTGGATGCCGAGGACATCCTCTGCCTGCTCTTCACCGGCGGCACCACCGGCCGCTCCAAGGGCGCCAAGGTGTCCTACCGCATGGTGGCGTGGAACACGCTGAACACGCTGGTCCACGAGGTGCGGCCAGGGGACGTCACCATCACCCACACGCCCATGTTCCACACGGGCGGGCTGCTCGTGTACACGGTGCCGCTGCTCACCGCGGGCGGCACCGTCGTCATCATGCGCCGGTGGGATCCGGAGGAGCTGCTCACGCTCCTCGAGCGAGAGAAGGTGACGCTCTTCTTCGCGGTGCCCACGCAGTACCAGCAGCTCCACGACGCGCCGCGCTTCCGCGAGACGGACTTCTCCCGCGTGCGCTTCATGACGAGCGGCGGCGCGCCCATGCCCGTGCCCCTCATCCAGGCGTGGCAGGCCGTCCACTCGGTGCCCTTCAAGCAGGGCTTCGGGATGACGGAGTTCGGCCCCGGCCTCTTCAGCATGGGCCCCGAGTTCGCCATCTCCAAGGCGGGCTCCATCGGCCGGCCCAACTACTTCATCGACGCGAAGCTGGTGGACGACGACGGCCGCGAGGTGCCCGTGGGGGAGGTGGGCGAGCTGGTCCTCAAGGGCCCCTCCATGTGCTCCGGCTACTTCAACGACGAGGCCGCCACGAAGGAGGCGATCGACGCCCAGGGCTGGCTCCACACGGGAGATCTGGCCCGCCGGGACGCGGACGGCTTCTTCACCATCGCCGGGCGCAAGAAGGACATGTTCATCTCCGGCGGAGAGAACGTGTACCCGCTGGAGCTGGAGACGGCGCTCTACGAGCACCCCGCGGTGCAGCAGTGCGCGGTGGTGGGCGTGCCCGACGCGAAGTGGGGCGAGGTGGGGCGCGCCTTCGTGGTGCTCAAGCCGGACGCCGCCGCCGCCCCCGAGGAGCTGCTGGCGCACCTGAGGGAGCGGGTAGCGCGCTTCAAGGTGCCGAAGAAGGTGGAGCTGCTGGAGCGCATGCCGGTGTCCGCCGCGGGGAAGATCCTCAAGCGGGAGCTGCGGCAGGCGGCCATCGCGGCGGACGCGCGCGGCCAGGAGCAGGGCCGATGACGGCGGAGGTGTCGGTGGCACCCGCGCAGCAGCTGCCCTGGTGGAGGGAGCCCACGAGGGCGCAGTGGAGCTCCTTCCTGGCCGCCTGGGTGGGGTGGATCCTCGACGCGTTCGACTTCACCATCTTCCTGCTGCTGATGCCGAGCATCACGAAGGAGTTCGGCGTCAGCGTCACCGCCACCGCGGGCGCCATCACCCTCACGCTCCTGGTGCGGCTGCTGGGCGGCCTGGTGGCGGGCGCGGCGGCGGACAGGTGGGGGCGCAAGCTGCCGTTGATGATCTCCATCCTCTGGTTCGCCCTGTGCGACGGGGCGGTGTACTTCGCGCCGACCTTCTTCTGGGTGCTGGTGCTGCGCACGCTCTTCGGCTTCGGCATGGGGGCGGAGTGGACGAGCGGCTCCACGCTGGCCATGGAGAACTGGCCCGAGCGCAGCCGCGGAATCGCCTCGGGGATCCTCCAGGGGGGCTTCGCCATCGGCTTCATCCTGGCCGGGATCGTCTGCGCCCTCGTGGCGCCGCGGTGGGGCTGGCGCGTGGTCTTCCTCATCGCCGCCGTCCCCGCGCTGCTGGTGCTGCCCATCCGCTTCTGGGTGATTGAGAGCCCCGAGTGGAAGAAGGCGGCGGCGAAGGTGAAGCAGCCGCTGGGCGAGCTGCTGCGGCGGGGGCTGCTGACGCGGCTCGCCTGGGCCTCCGCGGTGATCGCGTTCGGCTTCGGGGCCTACCAGGGGCTCACCGGCGTGTACTCCGTCATGCTGGTGAAGCAGTATGGCCTCACCCAGCAGGGCATCATGCCGCTCGTCATCCTCTTCAACCTCGGCACCATGATCGGAGCCGTGGCCTGCGGCGCGCTGGTGATGCGGCTGGGCCTGAGGTGGGCGGTGGCCATCCCGTCGCTCGGAGTGCTGCCCTTCCTCCCGCTCTATGTGGGGATGGTCCCCGGGGGATTGGCGCCGGGGGCCTTCCTGGGCGGCCTGCTGGGGGCGGCCTGCACCGGCATCGCCCCCCTGCTGCTCACCTCCTTGTTCCCACCCGACGTCCGCGGCAAGTGCGTGGGGCTCGTCTACCACGCGGGCTCCTTCGCCGGCGCCTTCGTCGCCATGGGCGTGGCCGCGCTCGCGGAGCATGGAGGCGTCACCTTCGCCCAGGCCATCGCGCTGGTGGTGGGCCTGAGCGAGATAGGCATCGTCGCCCTGATCTGGCTGCGCCCCAAATCCACCGAGGGCGAGGTGGGCGCCACGGCGCCCGCACTGCACTGAAGTCATCCGTGGGAGGTTCGCGCCGGGGGGCCTCCCGCATCATGTCGTCCCGGCAGTTCCGCCGGAAGAAATGAGGAGTACCCGTATGAAGAAGAAGCTGCTGTCCGCGGTGATGCTGTGCGCGCTGGGGTTCGTGGGCTGTGGAGGGGACGACGACATCATCAAGCCTCCCCCGGTGCCGAAGTTCGACACGGCCGAAAACATTCGTAACTACCTCGACGGCAAGTCGCTGCTGATGGAGGGGGCCAACATCCCCAGTCACCCCAACGGCTTCAACGAGGATGTCGACTATGGCGCTTACACGCAGTGCTACCAGAAGGTGCAGATGAGCGTCTCTGGCGGCAACTTCAACGTGACCAGCACCCTGGGCACCGTGCGCAATGGCGCGTGTGATCACGACGCGGTCTCGGGGACCCAGAACTTCCTCTCGACGGCCGTCCTCATCGAGAACGTGAAGGCGGATGCCTCGTGCTTTGACATCTCGGTGAGCTACAACGGCTTCTCGCAGGTCGGGCGCGGCAAGATGAGTGAGGATGGCAAGACGCTCACCCTGGAGCTCTACTTCGGAGGCCAGGCCTCCGGTGCCACCTGTGAGGCCGGGGCGGTTGGCTCGCAGACCGTGACGCTCAACACGCAGGCGTTCACCGGCAACGCGCAGCAGGTCTACACCGTCTCCGCGCAGTGATGTGCCCGCGCGCCTCGCGCGCCCTGGCTTCTTCCCATTCGAGAGGGGTTTATGACGTGGTGCTTGAAGGCTGAAGCAGGCAGGGCCCGGCGGGGAGGCGCGACGGCGCTCGCCCTGATGGTGGCCGGGCTCTCACTCTCCGCGAGCGCGGGTCCGACGACGGTGCCGGGCGCGTACTACGGGAAGTGGGAAGAGGAGAAGGATCGCGAGGAGGACGCGGAGCCGCGGGAGTTCACCTTCATCAACTACTTCTTCACGCGCGGCACGGTCACCAATCAGGTGGGGGATCCGAGCGGCCTCAAGGGTGTGTCGCTCGGGCCCATCGGCAACCCCGCGGGCAGCGCGGTGCGCGTGGAGGACCTGACCGCCTACTACATCGAGCAGCGCTGGATCCCGGTCATCGAGTACAGCCCGTGGTTCGTGGACGGGCTGGCCAGCTTCCGCGCCCAGTTCGAGGTGGACTTCCTCTGGGGGCGCGCGGCCAACACCATCCAGCCCAACGAGGGCGGCGGCTTCAACGCGGACCAGGTCAACATCCAGACCAAGAACGTCAACGTCGCCCTCTACCCGTTCCGCAACCCCAACACGCTCACGCTGCTCATCGGCGCCCAGCCCGTCTATGACACCTACTTCGACCCGACGCGCACGCCGCTCAATGACATCATCCGCACCGGCTACAAGCTCACCTTCCTGGGCAGCGACGCGACAGGCATCACCGTCTTCAGCAACTACTTCAAGGGGCTGGCGAAGCTGAGCTGGCTGCCCCTGGGGAATGCTCAGGTGGACAAGGGGACCACGGGAGATCCGCGCCTGAAGTACATCTGGTTGCTCACCGCGGACTACGCCTATCCGGTACAGCCAGGGACGAACGTGGGTGTCTCCGGCTGGCTCCTGCGCGACGACACCCAGGGAGAGGCCTTCGCCTTCGAAGGGCTGGTGAGGAGCGGCCCGTCCTCCGCGGGCCTGAGCGGCTTCACCGGTACCGCGCGCTTCAACATCGAGCGGCCCACGGGCACGGCGTTCTGGCTGGGCGCCAACTTCCACCACAACATCGACTTCCGCACGGGGCCGCTCGGGGCCTCCGGCTTCCTCATGTACAACGGAGGTGCGTATCGCAGCAGAAGCGCGGACACGACCGGTAACCGCGAGGTGGAGATCAGCGGCCTGTCCGCCAACGCGGAGGTGCTCTACAACTGGGGCCGCACGCCCAACGACGTGGTGTCGCTCGAGGGCCTCTACACCACGGGCGACAAGGACCTGACTGACGGCCGGTACACGAGCGCCTTCACCCTCAACATGTACGGCCTGCCGGGCGCGGTGTGGTTCAACCACAAGACGCTGCTGCTGTTCCCCTTCACCAGCACGGCCAACAACTACACGGGCGCGGTGACGGACATCTCCAACCAGGGCTACGGCCTGCGCGCGGCCATCGCCACCGGCGCGATGGACCTCATCCCCAACAAGCTGAACCTGAAGCTGGGCACGGCCCTGGCCACCAGCGACGTGACGCCGCCGCGCTGGAGGGAGGACGTGCCGCGCGGGCGCTTCATCGGCGCCGAGGTGAACGCGGAGCTGAAGTACCACATCCGCTACCTCATGACGGTGGGCCTGCACGCCGGCTACATGTTCAAGGGCAGCTTCTATGACGGGGCGGAGCGCGTGACGCGCAACCCCTGGGCCACCTTCACCACCTTCACCTGGTACGCGTTCTGACCATGACGACTCCTCGCGCCGCCACGGCCCTGCTGCTCTTCGCCGCGCTCGCCTCGGGTTGTGTCCGCTCCTACCGAGCCGAGCCGCCGCTCACCTTCCAGGACTTCCCCTACACCTCGCTCCAAGGGCCGGCGTGGCCGCTCAAGCGCCTGGCCCTGTCGAAGACGGCGCAGGCCCACCAGCTGGCCACTGTCCCGGAGGTGGCCTACGTGGAGCTCAACCCCGAGGGCCAGCGCACGCTCGTCTTCATCCACGGGCTGGGCTCGTACCTGAAGTTCTGGCGCTACCAGCTCGACACCTTCGCGGCGCAGGGCTACCGCGTCATCGCGGTGGACCTGCCCGGCTACGGCAAGTCCGACAAGCCGGCCACCTTCCCGTACACCATGGAGGCCATGGCGGACGCGGTGCGCGAGCTGGTGCTCGCGCTCGGAGTCGACCGGCCCGTGCTGGTGGGGCACTCGATGGGTGGGCAGACGGCGCTCTCCTACGCCATCCGCTACCCGGAGGAGCCCGCCGCGCTGGTGCTCACCTCGCCCGCCGGCTTCGAGAAGTTCACCTGGAAGGAGAAGGCGTGGTTCAAGCGCGTCTTCAGCACCGTGCTCATCAAGTCCTCGCCCGAGTACGGCATCTGGGGCAGCGTGCGGCAGTCCAACTTCTCGCGCTGGCGCCCGGAGCTGGAGTGGCTCATCGAGGAGCGCGTGCGCGTCGTGTCCTCGCCGGAGTTCGACGCCTACGCCTACGCCAACGTGCGCACCGTGCACGGGCTGTCCCAGAACGACTTCGTGCGCGACAGCCTCGGCCACATCCAGGCGCCGACGATCATCGTCTTCGGTGAGGATGATCGGCTCATCCCCAACCCCTTCCTGCACGGCGGGCGGGCCCGGGAGATCATGGAGTACGGGCACGCGGGCATCCGCGGCTCGCAGCTGGTGGGGCTGGAGCGCTGCGGCCACTCGGTGCAGCTCGACTGCCCCGAGGAGTACAACGCGGCCGTGAGCGCGTTCCTGGCGAAGCTGCCGGCCCCCGCGACGGAGCCGGCCCCCGCGCCAGTGCCGTGAGGCGGAAGGGGAGCGGTGGCTCCCCTCCGTGCCTCGCCGCTACGGGATGGTGTGGTTCCGCACCATGCTGTACTGGACGCTGCCGGTGAGGTCCTTCGAGTTGAAGTGTCCGTACGGGTACGCGGTGTACATCTTCTCTCCGGTCTGCCCGGGGATTCGCGCCGTGTACTCGTAGTAGACGATGCCGCCGTAGCCGATGATCTCGTCCACCGTGGAGTGGATGGAGTAGCGGTAGGCCCCCTCATAGCGGCTGCTGGACATCAGGTTCTCCAGGTACGCCGAGCGGCCCGACACGCCGAAGCCATTCCACCACCCCGGGTACAGGCCGTTGGTGGAGCCGCAGGTGGGCGTGGTGGGCCCCGTCTGGTAGCAGCTCGTCAGGCCCCGGTTGGCCCCCGCGATGCCGACGAAGGTGTCCACCGATGAGGTGAGCGGCGGGCCCACGTAGTACTGGCCGCCCTCCAGCGCGTCCGTGGCGTAGCCACCGAGGATGGCCTTGCGCGCCAGCGTCACGCCCATCGAGTGCGCGATGATGTCCACCTTGGTCGCGCCGGTGTACGCCTTCACCGCCTCGATGAACTTGCGGATCTTCATCACGTACGTCTTCGAGTGGTACTGCTGCGACGAGAGCGCCGCGCTCGCCGGGCCCCACGTCGTGGCGTACAGCTCGCTCGTCTTGTAGCCCTTGGACTGGAAGTACTCGATCGATGCGTTCCAGCCCGACTGGCCCGCGGTGCCCGTGCCGATCGCCTTGTCCGAGTTGCCGTGGATGAAGATGACCGGCTGGTTCACCACCGTGTCCGTGCTGCTCGCCTTGCCGCCGTAGCTGCCGCCGACCAGATCGTCACGCACCAGGTTGTACTGGGGCTCATAGCCGTTGGCCTGCAGCCACTGGCGGAAGTGCGAGGTGAAGCCCGCCGTGGAGACGGCCGCCGCCTCCTGCGTGGCGAGCGCTCCCGCCGGGGCCTCGGTGTTCACGTCGACAGGTTCGGTTCCGTCGCCGCAGCCGGCGGACAGGGGACCCAGGCACAGCGCACCCAGCAACGACAGGGAAGAGCCCAGACGCATCGCGTTTCTCCTTGAGACGGGGGATCGCCCACTCGCGGACGGAGCAGGCACGCGCCGGAGTAACGGATTTCCGCTGGAAAGGCTGTCAGTCAAATGGCCGCGAAGTTGAATCCTGATTCACCCATGACGCACCGCGGGGTGGCTCCAGCTTCAACTTTCCCGGAATGACGCACCGGAAAGGTGAATCACCCTTCAACTTCATTTGCTCGCGATGGAGCCTCTTTGGTAGGGATGCGGTCAACGCGAAGAGCCAACCTCCGCCCTCCGGCCGAGGCCCCTCCCGCGGAGCGCGCGTCAGCGGGCGGCGCGACGGAGGCAAGCACATGGAGCCCCACCCGGCCGGTACACCGGCGCCCTCGCAAAGCTCGCAGCACTCGATCCTGAAGGTGGCCGCGGCCAGCTTCATCGGCACGGCCATCGAGTGGTACGACTTCTTCCTCTATGGCATGGCGGCGGCGCTCGTCTTCAACCGCCTGTTCTTCCCTTCGTTCGATCCGCTGACGGGCACGCTGGCCGCGTTCGCCACCTTCGCCGTCGGCTTCGTCGCCCGCCCGGTGGGTGGGGTGGTGTTCGGGCACTTCGGGGACAAGCTCGGCCGCAAGACGATGCTGAGCGCCACCTTGATGATCATGGGCGCGGCGACGTTCCTGGTGGGGCTGCTGCCCACCTATGAGAGCATTGGCGCGTGGGCCCCCGCACTGCTCGTCTTCCTGCGGCTGCTCCAGGGCTTCGGGCTGGGCGGAGAGTGGGGCGGGGCGGTGCTGATGGCCGTGGAGCATGCGCCCGCGCACCGGCGCGGCTTCTATGGGAGCTGGCCGCAGATGGGCGCCCCCGCGGGCATGCTCGTGGCCACGGCCGTGCTCTCTGCCTTCTCCCGGATGCCCGAGGCGACGTTCCTCGCCTGGGGCTGGCGCATCCCGTTCCTGCTCAGCGCCGTGCTCATCGGCATCGGGGTATTCATCCGCCTGAGCGTGGCCGAGTCCCCCGTCTTCGAGCAGCGCAAGCGGGAAGCGCAGGAGTCTGGCCCCCCGGTGCTCGAGGTGCTGCGCAAGTACCCCCGGCAGATCCTCCTGGCCATGGGGGCGCGCTTCGCGGAGAACGGCTGCTACTACATCATCAGCACCTTCGTGCTGACCTATGGCACGGAGCGGCTCGGGCTCCCGCGCACCTCGGTGCTCAACGGTGTGCTCGCGGCCAACGTTGTCCACCTGCTGGCCATCCCGGTGTTCGGTGCCGCCTCGGACCGCTTCGGCCGCCGCCCGGTGTACCTGGCCGGCGCGGTCGGGTGTGGCCTGCTGGCCTTCCCCTTCTTCTGGCTCCTCGACACGAAAGAGGTGTTTCTCATCGGGCTGGCCATCTCGCTGGGCTTCATCGCCCACGCGGCCATGTATGGGCCCCAGGCCAGCTTCTTCTCCGAGCTGTTCGGCACTCGCGTCCGCTACAGCGGCGCATCGCTCGGGTACCAGCTCGCCTCCGTGTTCGCGGGTGGGCTGTCCCCCGTCATCGCCACCGTCCTGCTCGCGAAGTCCGGCGGTCAGTCCTGGCCCATCTCCATCTACGTCATCGGGCTCTCCGTCATCACCCTCGCCTCGGTGTACCTCTCCGCGGAGACCTTCCGCGAGCGGCTGACCGATGAGGCGCCCGCCGCGGCCCAGGCGGGCGCGGGGGGCTCGCAAGGCCGGGACGCGGCGTGAGCGCCCCGCGCTCCGGGTGAGGGGTTCAGGCTCGTGTCTTCCGCTCCGAGGTCAACGCACCATGCACATCGGTTCGCTCCTGTCGCGACACGCTCGCACCCGTCCCGATCACCTCGCGGTCGTCTTCCGCGACCAACGGCTCAGCTGGCGCGAGCTGCACCAGCGGGTGAGCCGGCTGGCCAACGCGCTGCTCGCGCTCGGCATCCAGAAGGGCGACAAGATCGCCACCCTGCTGCCCAACACCCTCGAGCTGCTCGAGCTCTACTGGGCCGCCGCGGCCATTGGCGCGGTGGTGGTCCCGCTGAGTCCCCTGCTGCGAGGGCGCGGCATCACCGCCCTGCTCAACGACTCGGACACCGTGCTGGTGTTGACGCATCGGGCCTTCGTTGAGCACCTGGAGCCCCTGCGCGCCGAGCTGCCCGGCCTGGCCCCGGATCGCTACGTGCTCGTGGATGCGCGCGGCGTCCCGGGCTATCGCTCCTATGAGGAGCTGACCGCCGCCGCCAGCGACCGCGAACCCCAGGGGCCCCCGCTCTCCGGCGGCGATCCGTACAACATCATCTACAGCAGCGGCACCACCGGCCTGCCCAAGGGCATCGTGCACACCCACGCCGTCCGGGCGGGCTACTGCACCCTGTTCGCCTCGGACTGGCGCATGCGGCCCGAGAGCGTGGTGATGCACGCCGGCTCCATCGTCTTCAATGGCGCCTTCCTCACCCTCATGCCCTGGATGTACCTGGGCGCCACCTACGTCCTGCTGGACCACTTCGAGCCCGAGCTGGCCCTGCGCACCTTCCAGCAGGAGCGGGTGACGCACACGTTCATGGTGCCCTCGCAGCTCCTCGCCATGATGGGCCTGCCCTCCTTCACGGCGCAGACCCTGCCCGCGTTGGAGATGCTGGGCACCGTGGGCGCGCCGTTCCACAAGGAGCACCGGGAGGAGCTCAACCGCCGGCTGCCGGGCATCTTCCACGAGCTGTACGGGCTGACCGAGGGCTTCATGACCGTGCTGGACAAGACCCACTACGCGCGCAAGCCAGACTCGGTGGGGGCGCCGCCGCCCTTCTTCGAGATGCGCATCGTGGGGGAGAATGGCCGGGACCTGCCCCCCGGCGAGGTGGGGGAGATCGTCGGGCGCGGCCCCCTCCTCATGAGCGGCTACTACAAGCGCCCGGACCTCACCGCCCAGGCCATCATCGATGGCTGGCTCTTCACCGGCGACATGGGCTACGCGGACGAAGACGGCTTCCTGTATCTGGTGGACCGCAAGAAGGACCTCATCATCTCCGGCGGGGTGAACGTGTACCCGCGCGACATCGAGGAGCTCATCGTCCAGCACCCGGAGGTGCGCGAGGCGGCCGTGTTCGGCGTCCCGGACGAGAAGTGGGGCGAGGCGCCGCTGGCCACCGTCCTCCTGCGCCAGCCCGGCGCCGTGACGGCGGAGGAGCTGCGCCAGTGGATCAACTCCCGCGTGGAGGCGCGCTACCAGCAGGTGCGCGAGGTGGTCATCCGAGACGAGTTCCCCCGCAACACCGCCGGCAAGACGCTCAAGCGCGTGATGCGCGATGAATACTGGAAGGCCCGCGGAGAGAAGATCTGAGCCTGCCGCCATGACGCCCATCGTCCACGACTGGCTGGCCCGACGCGCCTGGCTCTCGCCGGACCGCGTCGCGCTCATCGACACCTTGAGCGGCGGGCGGCGCATCACCTTCCGCGAGTGGAACGCCACCGCCAACCGCACCGCCCGCCTGCTGCACGACACGCTCGGCGTGCGGCGAGGAGATCGCGTCGCGGTGCTGGCGATGAACTGCGTGGAGTACCTGGACCTGCTCTTCGCCTGCGCCAAGCTGGGCGCCATCCTCCAGCCGCTCAACTGGCGCCTCAGCCCCGAGGAGCTCAAGGGGCTGCTCGCGGACGCGGAGCCCCTCGTCCTCGTCTACGGCCCCGACTTCCAGGCCCAGGTGGACGCCGTGCGCCTCCACGCCTGCAGCGTGCGCCACGTGGTGCCGCTGGTGGACTCGCCTGGCCGGCTCGCCACGGACGTCCCCTTCGCCGCGAGGGACTCGCTGGCGGACACGCCCCCTCCGCCCCTGGAGCTGGAGGCGGGCGATCCGTGGGTGCTCTGCTACACGGGCGGCAGCACCGGGCTCCCCAAGGCCGCCATCCTCACCCACGGCTCCATCACCGCCAACGCGGCCAACACCGTGGTGAGCTGGGGCCTCACCGCGGAGGACGTGGCGCTGCTCAACGCGCCGCTTTTCCACACCGGCGGCCTCAACGTCTTCACCACGCCCCTGGTGTACGTGGGCGGCGCGTCCGTGGTGTGCCGCGGCTTCGACGTGGAGCAGGTGCTGGACCTGGTGGATCGCGGAGAGGTGAGCCTCGTCTTCGGCGTGCCCACCATGTTCATCGAGCTGCAGCGCCACCCGCGCTTCGACACGGTGGACTTCTCACGCCTCAAGCTGCTCATCAGCGGCGGGGCGCCATGCCCCGCGCCCGTCTTCGAGCGCTTCTTCGCCCGCGGCGTGGCCTTCAAGACGGGCTACGGCCTCACCGAGGCGGGGCCCAACAACTTCTGGCTGCCGCCTGGAGAGGTGCGGCGCAAGCCGGGGGCGGTGGGCGTGCCCCTCTTCCACATCGAGGCCCGGCTGGAGGGGGACGGCGAGGTGGGCGAGCTGCTCCTGCGCGGGCCGCATGTCTGCGCGGGCTACTGGCGCCGGCCCGAGGAGACCGCCAGGGCCCTGGCCGGCGGCTGGCTGCACACGGGCGATCTGGCGGAGCGCGACGCGGACGGGTGCTACCGCATCGTCGGCCGCGTGAAGGATCTCATCATCTCCGGAGGGGAGAACATCTACCCCGCCGAGGTGGAGAGCGTGCTCGCCGGGCATCCGGAGGTGGCGGAGGTGGCCATCATCGGCGTGCCGGATCCGAAGTGGGGCGAGGTGCCTCGTGCGCTCGTCGTCCCGCGTCCCGGGGCCGCCCTCACCGCGGAGGCGCTGCTGGCGTATTGCCAGGGGAGGCTGGCCCGCTACAAGGCGCCGAAGACGGTGCGCTTCGTGGATGCCCTGCCGCGCACCGCCGCGGGCAAGGTGGATCGCCGCGAGCTGGCCGCGCGGCACGGCGCACCCTGAGCCCCGCGGCTCAGGAGTCCTCTTTCTTCACGTCGGAGGAGAAGCGCGCGGCCAGCGCCCAGAGCTGCTGCGCCTGCGCGTGCAGGTCCACCACGGACTGGGCGATCTGCTCCACGCCCGCCACCGACTCCAGCGCGTCGACGGAGATCGTCTTGAGGCGCTCGGCCAGGTGCTCACCGGAGGTGGACTGCCGGACGCCATCGGCGGCCAGCTGCCCCACGCGGGTGTGGATCTCCTGCGCCCCGGAGACGATGCGCGCCAGCGCCTGCCCCGTGGCAGAAGACAGCTGCAACCCTTCCTCCACCAGCGTGGTGCCCTGCTGCATGAACGCCACCGCCGCCGCGGTGTCCTCCTGGTTCTTCTTCAGGAGCTGTTCGATCTGCTCCACCGCGTCGCGCGAGCGGTGCGCCAGCTTGCGCACCTCGTTGGCCACCACGCTGAACCCCTTGCCGTGCTCGCCAGCGCGGGCTGCCTCGATGGCCGTGTTCACCGCCAGGATGTTCGTCTCATTGGAGACGTCCTGGATGAGCCGGAGCATCTGCGCCACCACCGCGGCGGAGGCGCTCAGCCGCATCACCATCTGCTCCGAGCTCTGGACCACCTGGACGATCTCGGAGATCTTCCCCGCGGCGCGCTCCACCGTGTCGCCACCCTGCTCCGCCACGCGCCCATTGCTCGCGGCCGCCTCGGACGTGGTCAGCGCCTGCTCGGCGCCCTGGGAGGTGGCGCGGCTCATCTCCAGCATGGCCTGGGAGACCTGCTGGAGCTGAGTGCACTGCGCGCGCGAGGCCTGGGAGAGCAGCTCCGCGGACTGGCGGATCCGATCCACGTCCGCCACCGTGGAGATGGCCACGTCCACCAGGCCCTTCACCGTCTCCCGGATGCCCACCACCATGGCGTTGAAGGCCTGCCCCAGCCGGCCGATCTCATCCTCCGTGCTGACCGGCACCGTGATGTTGAGGTCTCCTCGCGCCACCTGGTGCGCCGCGTCCGCCAGCGCGCGCACCGGCCGCACCGTGGACCAGGAGAGGGCCGTCCCCGCCGCCACCGCCAGCAGCAGCCCCGTACACACCACCAGCAGCAGGCGCCGATGGAGCGCCACCATCTCCTTGTCCACGTCCTCCATGTACACGCCCGTGCCCAGCACCCACCCCCACGGGGAGAAGAGCTTCACGTAGGACTTCTTGGGCAGCGGCTGCGCCTCTCCGGGGCGCGTGGCCAGGTAGGAGATGAAGCCCTCTCCCTGCGTACGTGCCAGCACGACGATGTCCACGAAGACGGCCTTGCCGCTCGCGTCACGGTAGCCCGTCAGGTCCTTGCCCAGCATCGCGGGCAGGTGCGGATGCACCACCAGCCGCGTCGAGAGATCATTCACCCAGAAGTACTCGGAGTTCCCGTAGCGCAGCTGCTGGAGGAGCCGCGCCGCCTCGGCCTGGGCCTGCTCCGTCGTCAGCTCCCCCGCGCGCACGCGCGCCTCGCACACCTCCAGCACGCCGTACGCCGTCTCCACGGCATGTCGCAGCGAGCGCACCCGGTCCTCGTCCAGCTGTGCACGGACGCTCGGGAGCACGTACAGCGGCTGCAGGAGGAGCAGCGGCAGAGCCACCGCTCCCATTGCGAGGTACAGCTTCGTGAGGAGGCTGCGACGTCTCAGTGCCAACACCATCGCCTCCAAGACTAGGGCACTCTGGCCCGGCGTGGGTGCCTGCCCGCCCTCTTGATGGTCATTGAGGGCCTGTGCGGATCCGCCCAGACGTAACAGGTTCCCTGAGGAAGTCCCCGTCTGTGGGCGCCGAAGAGAGAACCTCCCAGGTTGGATTCTGATTCAGGACCTCCATGGAGTGAGCCTCGGTTCGCGCCGAGAGGCGCTCACGGATCCGGCGATGAGACAGGGCACCCCGGATGGAAGCGGGTGGCCGCTCTGCTCGGAGCAGCCCCCTGGGCCCGAGGGAAAATGCGCGTGAAGCGCTGCGCTCCGTGGGTGTCCTACACCGTAGGCCTCTGCTGCAGGACCTCTGAGGTTCTCCCCCGAGTCGTGACGGCGCGGTGCGCCATCCTGCCGCGGTTCGCGACCTGCCAGGTGAAGACGCGCAGATCTACCCGGCAAGTTCTGTCTGTCTGCCTCCATACGTCCTAAGCCGTCAACCGCACCTTTCGGGTCGGGCAAGGAAGCATGGACAAAAAACTCGCATCGACAATCGGCGCTGCGGCGCGTGCCGCCCGGATGCGCCTGGAGCTCACGCAAGCAGACGTGGCGGAGCGCATCGACGTGGCGACGGAGGTGTACGGTCGTCTCGAGCGCGGAGGGATGTTGCCCAGCGTGCAGACGCTGCTCAAGCTGTGCAACGAGCTGAACGTCTCCTCGGACGAGCTGCTGGGCCTGACACCGCACAGCGCCAGCCCCCGCGCGTCGTCGGTGGAGGCGCCCTCGCTGCCCACCGAGCGGCCGGAGATTCGTCGGCTGCTGCGCAGCATGCGGCAGCTGGACTCCTCTCACATCAAGCTGCTCGGGCTGGTCGCCAAGGCGCTGCTGCGGCGCTGAGCCCGCGGCTCACAGAACCATCAGGAGCCGCCCCAGCTCGTCCGGCTTCACCGGCTTGACCCGGTGATGGTCGAAGCCCGCCTGGAGCGCGCGGTGCCGGTCCTCGGGCCCTCCGTAGCCGGTGATGGCGACGAGCCGGATGTCCTCTCCCACCCGAGCCCGCAGCTCCTTCGCCACGCGGTAGCCGTCCAGCCCCGGCAGGCCCATGTCCACCAGGGCCAGCTCTGGTCGGGCCTCCATCGCCAGCGCCACTCCATCCAGTCCGTCCTGCGCCACCTGCACCTGGTGCCCCCACAGCTCCAGCAGGTCTCGGAGCGCCACCTGCTGGAGGGTGGCGCACAGGTCCAGCCGCTCGCGGCGCGGCTCCACCTTGCCGCGGGTGATGCGGCTGACGTCCAGCAGATCATTCACCAGCTCGTAGAGGGCCTCGGCCGAGGTGCGGATGAACTGGACCTGCTTCTCCTGCTCGGCGGAGAGCTGGCCGTTGAGCGGGTTGAGCAGCACCTTGGACAGGCCGAGGATGGAGTGCAGCGGCGTGCGGAACTCGTGGCTCACGTTGGCCACCACGCGGCTCTTCACCTCCGCGGCGCGCTGGAGGCTCTCGGCCTTCTCGTCCAGGGCGGCGTGGAGGCTGCGCACGCCGAGGTTGGACTCCTCCAGGTCGCGGTTGAGGCGCTGCAGCTCGTCCGCGCGCCGCTGGAGCCATGAGGGCTGCTCCTGGAGAATGCGGCGGGCAGTGTGGGGAGCCCGAGTGTCCCTCCCAAGGGGGTCGTCAGTGCTCCGTGGGACGTGATAGGTAGTCCCCATGCTCGACCTGGCCCCTGTGGGAGCCACTCCCCGCGAGAGTCTGGCCCCAGGCACGGTCTGCTCTCCTGGGCGAGCTGCTCCAGCGCGTTCTGGAGGCTTCAGAACGGACAGGGGGGGCCTACCGCACCCTGGAGCCAACGTGCTGGGAGGCCCGCTCCCGGGTCAACCCGACGCGTCTCCTGCCGAATCGACTTGTTGGAATTCCGTGCTCGTCCGGTTAAATTGAGATGGCGCGTATTCCCTGATTCAGGGGGCGCCTCAACGCCGAGAGGAAGGTCCATGCTGCCGAGGAGGCTCGTCACCAGCGCGCTGGCGCTCCTGGTCCTGCTGGGGGGCTGCACGGGCGCCTCGGAGCAGCTCCGGTGGGAGGGCGCCGAGCCGGTGGAGGAGGGGGGCGGCGGCGGGGACTCCGTCAGTCCTCGCATCCTGGCCCTCATCGCGCGCGGGCAGTTCGCCGAGGCCCAGGTGCTCATCCACGAGTCGGTGAAGGGCGGGCTGATGTCCCAGGCCACCGCCACCGGGCTGCTGGCCCGCATCCAGCTGCTCAACACGAAGCTGGGGGAGATCCCGGCGCGCCTCCAGCGGGTGGCCAGCTTCCCCGCCGTGCTCAAGGACTACACCCTTCATCAGATCCTCCTCTTTCTGGAGCAGCGCGACTACAGCGTCGCCACGCAGGCCCAGCTGATGACGGCCAAGAAGCTGATCGAGCAGAGCCCCCGGCTGATGGAGAAGATCCCATGAGCCCGGAGGAGCTGCTGGCGCGGCTGCGGGCCGCGCGGGAGGCGGGAGGGGGCAAGCCAGGAGCGCTGGAGCGGCTGAGGCTCCATCGCGAGCTGGCCTCCGCGGCCCCGGCGTTCGTCCCCAACCTGCTGGAGCTTGGCAGGGGCCTGCAGCTGGCCGAGCCGGCCGCGGGCGAGGACACCTTCACCGAGGCGGAGGCCGTGCTGCGGCAGGCGGTGGAGGTGTCGGAGCGGAGCGCACGGGCGCTCGTGGAGCTGGCCTACTTCCTCCACATGGTTCGAGACGCCCCCCAGGAGACGGAGCCGCTGCTGGAGGAGGCGAGCGGCAAGGCCCTGAGGCTGCTGGAGGACGCCTGGACGGGCCTCGTCAACGTGCTGGTGGAGCAGGGCAAGCTCCAGCGGGCGCTCGAGGTGGGCGACAGGGCACGCCAGCTGTTCCCGGACTCGGTGCGCATCGCCATGGCCTCGGAGGCTGCGCGCAGCGCCGCGGTGCGGGAGGGGCTCCTGCCTCCCGAGTCGCAGTGAAGGGCTGTCGGGCCCGAGGCAGTGTCAGGAGCTCCGCGGGCACGCGCTCAGCAGAGCGGCTGGCGCACCCAGCTCGTCCACGTGCCCAGGTCCCTGAAGCCCATGCGCAGGTAGATGCCGTGTCCCATCTCGGTGGACTGGAGGACGGCGGCGGCGCGGCCTCGGGCATGGGCATCGACGAGCAGGCCCCGCATCACCTCCGAGGCCAGCCCCCGGCCGCGCGCATGCGGGACGGTGGCCACCAGGTAGATGCCCGTGGTGTCCTGGAGATCAAAGGCCAGGCCCCCGGCGATGAGCCGCCCGCCCTCGCGCACGC
The DNA here is from genome assembly GCA_016926755.1 of Myxococcaceae bacterium. Lineage (GTDB taxonomy): Bacteria > Myxococcota > Myxococcia > Myxococcales > Myxococcaceae > Hyalangium. The sequence continues at coordinate 37,027 of JAFGNZ010000025.1, forward strand.
CTCGCGGGTGCAGGGAGGGGTGGGGCCGGGTGTACCACTCACTGAGGTGGAGGTGCGCGCGGAGGCCGAACGCCTCCGCGTTGAGGGAGGAGAGCTCCTCCTGGGTGTGGAGCGGCTCCAGGACGATGCGAGGGGCCACCGGTGGGGTGTCCACGAGGCTGAGGCCCATGGCGGGGACGAGCTCCCCGGGCTGGTAGCCGGCGCGGCTCAGGGCGTGCTCGGCGACGGCGTTGCCGGGGGGCACCTGCACCTGCCAGCGCTGGATGTGCTGGCCGCGGTAGAAGTCCTCGAGCGGCGCGAGCGCGGGCTCCAGCGCCTCGGCCTCCTCGAAGAGGATCTGCTGCTGGCGGGTGAGCTCGGGGTCATCAGGCAGGGAGTAGGCCCACACGCCGGGGAGGGTGAGCGCTCGCAGCGAGCCGTGGGCTGCCTGCAGCTGCCTGTAGGCGATGAGGTTGGCTCGCAAGCGCGAGGCGAGCTCTGCGTCCGTCACGGGTGACAGGGTAGGCCGGGTCCGCCTCCCGGAGAACAAGCTGGCAGTGGAAAGTCCCCGCGCCCGGGGACAAGGGGGCTAGGTTGTTGAGGACGATCCCTCCATGGACCCGCGCTTCTTCGCCTTCAACCCTCGGCCGACCCGGATTGCCCTCTTCCTGGGAGCGTGCGTGCTCGCGGTGCTCACCGCGTGGGCCCTGGCGGCCGCGCGCCAGGCCACCGAGCCCTTCGCCGAGGCCCGCGCCGGCATCACCGCCGGGCTGATGCTCCTCTTCCTCTACGCCTTTCACCGGCTGCGCCCCCGGCCGGACTGGGGCGTCACCCTGGGCCACATGGGCGTGCGCGTGGCCCGGCCCTTCAGCAGCGCCAGCCCCTTGGAGGTGACATGGGCGCAGCTCAGCAGCGTGCGCCGGCTCGGTCGCAAGGGGGACGTGCTGGGGCTCTTCTTCCAGGAGCAGGGCAGGGTGCTCATTCCCCGGCATCTCTTCCCCCGCAAGGCTGTTTTCGAAGAGCTGATTTCAGCATTGGAGGAGCGGCTCCCACCTCCTCGCCACGACGCCTGAACGGCGGGTGGAAGAGACGCCCCGCAAGGTGGGGCGGGGAGACAGGCGACCGAACGACTTTTCTGAATATTTCCGCTGCCTTGCGTCCGGTCGTCCTCCTTGTCCGAGGTGCCCCGAGGTGATAGGCACACCCCCTGATCCAAGGCAGTTTTTCGAAGGACAATCTCGCATGGAAAAGACCCCCGCAACCGGTGCTCCGCCGGCGCCGCTGCCCGTGGAGTATGGGGCCGAGAGCATCACCAAGCTCGAGGGACGGGAGGCAGTCCGCAAGCGACCGGGCATGTACATCGGCGACACCATGACGTACGGGCTGCACAAGCTCGTGTACGAGGTGGTGGACAACGCGGTGGACGAGGCGCTGGCGGGCTACTGCTCGGACATCGAAGTCATCATCCACGTGGATGGGAGCCTGAGCGTCCAGGACAACGGGCGCGGCATCCCCGTGGGGCCGCACCCGGATCCGAAGTTCAAGGACAAGGACACGGTGGACGTGGTGCTGACGGAGCTGCACGCGGGCAGCAAGTTCGGCAACGGCGCGTACAAGGTGTCCGGCGGCCTGCACGGCGTGGGCGTCACCTGCGTGAACTTCCTGTCCGAGTGGCTCAAGGTCCGCATCCAGCGCAACGGCAAGGTGCACGAGCAGAGCTACGCGCGCGGGATCGCTCAGGGCAAGGTGACGGAGGTCGGCACCACCGACAAGCGCGGCACCCTGGTGTGGTTCAAGCCGGATCCTCAGGTGATGGAGGTGAAGGACTTCGACTTCGAGACGCTGAGCCAGCGCCTGCGCGAGCTGGCGTTCCTCAACGCCGGCCTGCGCATCACCATCCGGGACGAGCGGACGAACAAGGAGCACGAGTTCAAGTTCGACGGCGGCATCGTCTCGTTCGTGGAGTACCTGAACAAGTCCAAGCAGGCGCTGCACGACAAGCCCATCTTCTTCCGCGCGGAGAAGGAGGGGGTGTCGCTGGAGCTGGCCCTGCAGTGGAACGACGGCTACGACGAGCGCATCTACACCTTCGCCAACAACATCAACACGCACGAGGGTGGCAGCCACCTGTCCGGCCTCAAGGCGGCGCTCACGCGCACCATCAACAGCTACGCGGAGAAGACGGGGCTGTGGAAGGACCTCAAGGAGACGCCCACCGGCGAGGACGCGCGCGAGGGCCTGGCGGCGGTCATCTCCGTGAAGCTGCCCAACCCCCAGTTCGAGGGGCAGACGAAGACGAAGCTGGGCAACAGCGAGATCAAGGGCCTGGTCGAGCAGATGGTGAACGACCAGCTGGCCACCTACCTGGAGGAGAACCCCTCCAACGGCAAGAAGGTGGTGGCGAAGATCGGCGACGCGTGCCGGGCGCGCATCGCCGCGCGCAAGGCGCGCGAGACGGTGCGGCGCAAGGGCATCCTGGACGGCGGCAGCCTGCCGGGCAAGCTGGCGGACTGCCAGAGCCGGGACCCCAGCGAGAGCGAGCTCTACATCGTCGAGGGTGACTCCGCAGGTGGCTCGGCCAAGCAGGGGCGGGATCGCCGCAACCAGGCCATCCTCCCGCTGCGCGGCAAGATCTTGAACGTGGAGAAGGCGCGCTTCGAGAAGATGCTGACGAGCGCGGAGATCATCACGCTCATCACGGCGCTGGGCACGGGGATTGGCGCGGAGGACTATGATCCGGACAAGGCGCGCTACCACCGCATCATCCTGATGACGGACGCCGACGTGGACGGCAGCCACATCCGCACGCTGCTGCTCACGTTCTTCTTCCGGCAGATGCGCGAGCTGCTCGAGCGCGGCTACCTCTATATTGCCCAGCCGCCGCTCTACAAGGTGACGCGCAACAAGAAGGACATGTACGTCAAGGACGAGCGCGCGCTGAACGAGTACCTGCTCAAGAGCGCCTCGGAGCACTCGCGGGTGGTGACGCCGAACGGGGAGCTGGGCGGCGGCGAGCTGAAGGCCCTGCTGGAGAAGGTCATCACCTACGAGGAGAAGCTGGAGAAGCAGGCCAAGCGCCGGGATGCGCGGGTGGTGGACGCGCTGGTGCAGGCGGCGCGGGTGACGGCGGACACGCTGGTGGACGAGGCGGGGCTGCAGGCGGAGGTGGAGCGGATGTACAGCTACTTCCGCGCGCGGCTGCCGGACGTGCTGGGCCGGGTGAAGCACGAGCGCCGGGATGATCCGGAGCACCACACCAAGAAGCTGGTCTTCCACACCGAGATCAACGGGAGCATGCGGGAGACGGTGTTGGATCACGCGTTCCTGTCCTCGCCGGAGTACCTGGAGCTGGTGGGGCTGCGGGAGGCGTTCACGGCGATGGGCCGGCCGCCGTACACGGTGAAGCTGGAGGGCGGGGAGCTGACGGCGTACTCGGTGCAGGAGGTGCTGGCGGCGGTGCGCAAGGACGCGCAGAAGGGGCTGGGGCTGCAGCGCTACAAGGGGCTGGGGGAGATGAACCCGGAGCAGCTCTGGGAGACGACGATGAACCCGGCCACGCGGACGCTGCTGCAGGTGCAGCTCAAGGACGCGGTGGAGAGCGACGAGATCTTCTCGCTGCTGATGGGCGAGGCGGTGGAGCCGCGGCGCGAGTTCATCGAGCGCAACGCGCTGGACGTGCAGAACCTGGACATCTGAGCCGGGAATCAGGAGCCCCTCTCCCGCCGGGAGAGGGGCGAGGGGAGGGACGAAGCTTGATTACCGAGATCGAGGTCAAGAACTCAAGACCCTCCGGGACGTGAAGATCCCGCTCGCGCCCGGCATCACGGTGATGGTGGGCGCGAACAACAGCGGCAAGTCCAACGTGCTCGCCGTGCTCAAGCTGCTGAGGGAGTTCGAAAGGCAGGGCTCTGGGGCTGCGATTGCTGCGCTCGGAGGAGCAGAGTCGATTCTGAGTCGCGGCGCGACGGAGGGATTACGCGTCTCGGTGTCGTCGAACTTGGAAGGATACGCTTTCAAGAGCCATCTTGCCTACTCTCGTGGCGAGGAGATGATCAGCCGGGGAGAAGGTCCCCCAGAGCTATCATCCATCGCGGATCGGCAGTTTCTCGGGCGATTGTTGGGCAAGCACGCGAAGCTGATGGCCGCAACATCTGTCCACGATCTTTCCGTAGCGGCACTCCGCGCACCATCCATCATCCAACGAGGGGCAGTATTGGGACCTGACGGGCGGGACGTGGCTGCGGTACTCGACAACATGGCGGGAGAGGCCCCTGCACGTCGTGATGCCATCGACGAGACTGTTCGACGTGCTGCTCATGAAGTGAAGCGCATCGTCACACGGCCAGGTCCAGAGCCGGGGACCAAGGTGCTGGGCGTTGAGGAGAAGGATGGGCGTGTCTATGGAGCTGAGGACATGTCGGATGGTCTCCTCCTCTTCATTGGCCTGGCGGTCGCCGCGCAACTGAGGGCGGACGCACAAGGCGTTCTTGCCATCGAAGCGCCTGAGCGTGGCATTCATCCACGGCGCTTGCGCGATCTCGTGGATCACCTGCTCCGGCTGACGAATGCTGGCATCCAGGTGGTCCTGACGACGCACTCACCGACGCTGCTCGATGAGTTCCGTGACTCGCCCGAGAGTGTGCTCATCTTCGACCGGGACGAGAAGGGAACTCACATCACCCGGCTGTCAGACCGCCCCGACTGGGCCAAGGAACTCAAGGGTTCTCCCTTGGGTGAGCTCTGGTACTCGGGTGTTCTCGGGGGCTTGCCAGGCCGATGAAGCTTGCGTTCTGCGTCGAGGACGACACCGACGAGGACGTGTTCCGTGTGCTGCTCTCACGGATCCTGGCTACTGAAGTCGTCCCGAGTGAAACGCAGTACCGCATCCCCGAGCTGCGCGCGGCTGCTCAAGTAAGTGAACCGCTCTCCTGGCCTCGCCATGGGCTGCCCGCCTTGCGCTACCTCTTCGCAGTGCCTGTGCAGGCTCTGGAGACGTGGCTGCTTCTCGCGCGTGGACATGACTTCAAGGGTGAGGGCGAGGCCCTGGGTCACGATCCGTCTGGACGAGCAAAGCTCAAGCGCCTGCTCTACGGGATGGAGCACCCGGACCGGGACACCATGAGAAGCGCCGCGCTCCCCATCGCAGAGGCGCTCGATGTGGCCGCCTTGGCGAAGGCGAGCCCGAGCTTCGCCGACTTCCTCACCCAGCTTCGATGAGCCGCGCGAGTGCCTCGTCCGTGATGCGGCCTGCCTCCACGAGCGGGTAGCTACGCTCCGTGTAGAGGTCCCGCACGTTCGCATCGAACTCGCGCCTCAGGAGCTCCGCCGCCAGCCGTGTCGCGCCGCTTGGACTGCTGCGAGCCGCTGCCATGGCGAATCGGGTCGACTCGGGGCCTCCCACTTCACGGGACATGCTTAGCGCTGCCTCCTTTGCGGCCTCTTTTCCGAGCACTCGCGCGATTTCATCGACGGCCTGGCGCAGGCGCAGGCGGCAGCGCTGCACTTCGTCCTCTCGGGAGGCGAGCTGTTGCTTCGTCTGTGCGAGGAAGTGCTCGACGGCTTCCTGGCCTGCCGGCACGTCCACCGTCGTCAGCGTTCCCAGCCTGGCCAGCAGGAACCGGTAGCGCGGGGGCTGGTTGCCTTCCGAGGGAACGAAGGACACCTTCTGCACGCGGTGTCCGGCGGACAGGTGCGACTTGAGGAGGCGGAAGAAGGCATCGCCCTCGGCCTCGGTCCGTACCTGTTCAAGGTATTCAGTGAACCCCATTCCCCGAAGTATGGCGATCTCCGGGCGGCACTGCACGGATGGAAGCAAGTCGCTGGAATGCAGCTGACACCCGCCGGTGCGGGAGCGATGGGTCACTCTTCGGAAATGTCGGGGGTTCTGAGCCTCAAAAGTCCCGACATCTTCGAACAGTGAGCCATGGGACCGGAACCGGGCAGAGTCGCTGCCGGGGTTGACGACGCGGGAGGCTTGGGGCACGTCCGTGTCCCATGTACCTCCCGCGTTCTTTTCAGGAGCAGGACCCCGAGCGCCTCCTTGCCTTCATGAGGCGCTACAACTTCGCCACGCTCGTCACCGTAGAGGACGGCGTCCCGTTCGCCTCCCACCTGCCGTTCCTCGTCGAGCCCGGCACCGAGGGCTCCAGCGGGGGCTCCAGCGGGCGGCTGCTCGCGCACATGGCGCGCGCCAATCCGCAGTGGCGCGCCTTCTCCCAGGACCGGGACGTCCTCGTCATCTTCGAGGGGCCGCACACCTATGTGTCCCCGTCCTGGTACGTCACCGAGCCCAACGTCCCCACGTGGAACTACGCCGTCGTCCACGCCTACGGACGGCCTCGCGTCATCGAGGAGCCCGAGGAGTGCCTGCGCATCCTCCGGGACTCGGTCTCCACGTACGAGGCCGGCTTCGAGAAGCCCTGGACCCTCGACCGGGTCGGTGACCACGCCCAGCGGCTGCTCCCCGGCATTACCGCCTTCGAGCTCCGCCTCTCGCGCGTCGAGGGCAAGTTCAAGCTGAACCAGAACCGCGCTCCCGAGGATCGCCGCGCCGTCATGGAGCTCCTGGAGCGCAGCGAGGATCCCGCGCAGCGCGCCGTCGGCGTGCTGATGCGCGAGCGCGACGACCGGAGGTGACGCGCGCCGTCGCGGTAGCGTGAGACGAACGGACAAAACATTGATTCTCCCGGACATGGCTCCGTGGGCTGCTGCATCGCTACTTACTGGCCCCGAAGTCGTCACCCGTTTCGTTCCACCCACCCCCCGGGAGCCGTCCCATGAGAAAGCTGATCAACAACCCCTGGAAGCCGCTGCGCGCGGCCATTCTGAGCCTCGCCCTCGTCGCCGCCGGCTGCGAAGGAGATCAGGGCCTCGCCGGAGCGCAGGGAGAGCAGGGCCCCAAGGGCGATCCGGGCGCCTCCGCCACCGTCGATCCCTCGCTCAACGCCGTGGACAAGGCCTTCGCCGGCATCGGCGGCAAGACGGCCATCCAGAACCTGCAGGGCTTCGAGCTGGAGATCTCCGGCCAGCGCTGGGCCCCCGGCGAGAGCTTCACGCCGGACGCGGAGCTGCTGCAGGGCAGCACCTACGATGGGACCCGCGTCCGCTATGACGTGAGCAACAACCGGCTCTCCATCAACCACAAGCGCACCCTCAGGATCTTCGGCTTCAACACCCCGCAGGACTACACCGAGATCATCAACGGCAACCGGGGCCACGTGGCCGGCATCGAGCACCTCTTCGGCATGCCCACCGGGGACCTGCTCCCGGACCGCACCGCCGCCATCCGCCGGCAGACGAGGCTGCTCAACCCGCACCTCATCCTCAAGGACATCGCGGCCGACCCGGGCATCGCCCGCGATGGCGGCGCGGCGCTCCTCGACGGCAGCGTCCACAACCTGCTGGTGGTGAACGACGCCGTGCACCCCCTCACCCTCTACGTGAACGCGCAGACGGGGAAGCTCTCCAAGCTCGTCACCGTGGAGAGCGATCACCTGCACCGCGACATCCCCATCGAGGTCTTCTACGTGGGCTGGGAGTCCGTGAACGGCGGGCCGCTCTTCCCCAAGAACGTCTACCTCGCCGCCAACGGCCACGTGCTGCACATCGAGACGCGCAAGTCGGTGACGGCCAACCCAGCCTTCGCGGAGTCGCTCTTCACCTTCCCCACGGGGGCCTCGCCCGTCGAGAACGCGGAGGACGCGGCGCGCGGCGCGGCCAACCACCAGTTCCACATGACCTTCGCCTCCTTCGGCCTCCCGCTGGACAGCCTGCTGACCGCCGTGGTGCCGACGCAGCTGTCCCCGGGCGTCTACTTCCTGGGCGGCAGCAGCCACAACTCGCTGGCCATCGAGCAGGAAAACGGCATCGTCATCGTCGAGGCACCGCTCTACCCGGAGCGCAGCGCGGCCATCATCGACTGGGCGAAGAGCTTCGCGGAGTTCGACGGCAAGCCCATCACCCACGTGCTCGCCACCCACCACCACGATGACCACGCGGCGGGCCTGCGCACCTTCGTGGCAGAGGGCGCCAACGTGGTGCTGCACGAGAGCATCACCTCCTACTTCCGGCAGATCTTCACCAACCCGTCCACCATCCGGAAGGACCGGCTCGCCGAGAGCCCCAGGGCGGCGACCTTCATGACCGTGCCCGCGGGTGGCGCGCTCCTGCTCGATGATCCGACGAACCCCGTCACCGCGTACAGCTTCAACACCACTCACGCCCGGGACATGCTGATGTTCTACGTGGGCGGCAACGCGAAGGTCGTCTTCTCCTCGGATCTCTTCAACCCGGGCCAGGGCGGCATCGGCGACGGCCCCAAGGAGCTCTACAAGGCCATCACCCAGACGCACAACCTGGACGTCACCACCGTCGCGGGTGGGCATGGCGCCACGGGCCCCCTCGCGGATCTGCAGCAGGCTGCCGGCATGTAGTGCACGCCGCCTGAATCCCCCGTGGCGTAAGAGCCCCACATGAAACCCTTCCGCTCGGGCCTGGGAAGGGGCAACGGCGGCCCCGGTCCCTGGGAGGTTCCTCCCGGTGAGCCGGGGCCGGTTCGTCTCGGGTGGGGAGCGCGTGGTAGCCTGGACCTCACGATGCGGCACTCGCAACCCATTGGCATGGATGTGCTCGCTGACGTGCTCTCCGCCACTCGCATTGGGGGCACGGTGTTCTGCCGCTCCGAGCTGCCGGCGCCGTGGGGCATGCTCTTCGAGCCGGCCTCTCGTGCAGGGCTCCACATCGTCGCGCGCGGCTCGTGCTGGCTGCGCATGAAGGGCCGGAGCGAGCCGCTGCACCTGGCGCAAGGGGACGTCGTCCTGCTGCCGCACGGCGCGGGGCACAGCCTCACCAGCGCGCCGAACGTCCAGGCCCTGCCCTTCCCGAAGCTGCTGGGGCGCTGCCAGGTTACCCATGGCCCCAACGGCATGAGCTTGAGCCTGGAGGGCAAGGGTCCCTCCACCCTGCTGCTGTGCGGCTCCTACTGCTTCGAGCACGACAGCGTCCACCCGCTGCTGTCGCTGCTGCCCCCCCTCATCCACCTCCGCTCGGAGGCGGGGCTCATGCCCGGGCCGCTCGAGGCGGTGCTCCGCCTGCTCGTGGCCGAGTACGTCCAGCCCGGCCCCGGCACCGCCACCGTTACCGCGCGCCTGGTGGATGTGCTCTTCATCCACATCATCCGCGCCTGGCTGGAGCAGCAGCCCGAGGGGAGCGCTGGGTGGCTGGGCGCCGTGAGGGATGCCCAGGTGGGAAGGGCGCTGGCGCTGATGCATGGGGAGCCGCGGCGCGACTGGACGGTGGAGTCGCTCGCCGTAGAGGTGGCCTGCTCTCGCGCCACCTTCGCGCGGCGCTTCCGGGAGCTGGTGGGGGAGCCGCCCCTGGTGTACCTCACGCGCCTGCGGATGGATGTCGCCGCGCGCCTGCTGCGAGACGGCGAGCAGTCCCTGGCCACCATCGCGGCGCACGTGGGCTATGCCTCCGAGTTCGCCTTCAACCGCACCTTCCACCGCGTGCGCGGCGTGCCGCCTGGGCGCTACCGTGAGCAGGCCCGTGAGGCCGCGGAAGCGCCCGCCGCCAGCGGGGGAGCGGGGATGGCCGCACTGGCGCCCCCGTACTCCTTCCCGCCCGTCGCGCCTCAGGCGGTGGGGCGGGGTCGGCGCGCGCTCGGGGCGCGGGGCAGGGCCGCGCGCAGCGCTCCTCGCGCGGAGTGAGTGGCGGCCGGGCGACCTACTTCACGCCGGCCGCGCGGCGCATCAGCGCTCCTCGGAGCCGGTTCAGGGGCTTGCGGGCCGTGAGCGTCAAGGAGGCTAGGTCCGTGGGGTACCGGGTGAGGCACTCGTAGCCCTCGCGCGTCACCAGCACCGTGTCCGAGTGGCGGATGCCGCCGATGCCCTCCAGGTAGATGCCGGGCTCGATGCTGATCAGCATGTTCTCCTGGAGCACTTCCGTGCTCCCCTCGGCGACCCAGGGGGCCTCGTGGTTGCCCAGCCCGAAGCCATGCCCCGTGCGGTGCAGCAGCCGGCTGCCATGGCCCTCCTGCTGGAGGAAGGCGCGGGTGGCGCCGTCGAGCTCGGCGCAGCTCACCCCGGGGCGCACCAGCGCGAAGGCCCGCCGCCGGGCCTCCATCATCGCCGCGAACGCCGCCTTCTCTTCCGCGCGCGGAGGGGCCAGGAAGTAGGTGCGCTCGCACTCGGCGGCGTACCCGTTGACGCGCAGGAAGCCCAGGGCGATGTGCGGGCCGTCCTCCAGCCGATCCGCCAGCGTGGGGACGCCGTGGGGCTGCGCGCTCAAGGGCGCCGGCCAGCTCCCCACCAGCGCGCTGCTCGTCAGCAGATCGTACCCGACCTCCCGCATGATCCGCAGCTGCACCGCGCGGCCCTGGGCGATGAGCTCCAGCTCGGAGACGCCGTGGTAGGAGGCCTCCAGGAGCTTGCGCACCGCGAGGGCCGTGTAGCGCGCGGTGTCCCGGATCATCTGGATCTCGGCCGGTGATTTCACCACGCGCAGCGCTTCGACCAAAGGGAGGGCCCGCGGAGAGAGCCCAGAGAGCCGGCCAGAAATCTCCTGAGAGAGCGAGGGTTCGATGCCCACCCGGGGGCTGCCCGCGAGCAGCTCCAGCAGCCGGTCCGCCCAGCCCTGCCCGGCGGGCGCGGGGTAGTCCCAGTAGTGGTGGACCTCCTCCACGTTCGGCGCGGCGCTCAGGTGTTGCTGCTCGAGCGCGGGCACCAGCAGCACGATGGGCGCCGTGGGCCGGATGAGGATGAAGAAGGGTCGCTCCAGCGGCTTGTAGGAGACGCCGGTGAGGTAATAGATGCTGTCCTCGCTCGAGACGAGGAACGTCTCCAACCCGGCCTCGGCCACGCGCTGGCGCAGGCGTGCCATGCGGCTCACGTATTCGTCACGGGCGATCACTCGCGCCTGTCTTAGCCCGAACGCCCACCCGGGCCCACCTGCCGTACGCCCATCCGGAAAGGCCGGTGTCAGACCCGCCCATTAGCGTAGGCGGTGTTGGGCGACCCGGTTCTCCTCACCCCTCCGTGCCGGGTCGCAGGCCGCACTCGGGTCTCCTCATCCGGGTGCGGCCTTCTTTTTGTGCCCCAAAAAGACCCGTGGGCCCGGTGCCTGTCTCGGCTCCGCGCCCACGTGCCTTTCCCGTCCTTGTCGAGCTGACCGAGGGGGATGCCCTCGGGGCCTTTACGGAAGGAACCGGGTGACCGCCGCCCACTTGGAGGACGTGCCGGCCTTCATGTTCAGCAGGGCGGTAACGCCAATCACGCCCGCCATGCACACCAGGTTGATCATACCCATGATGTCGCTGGCTTTCATCGTCCTCGCGGCCTTCTCTGGCGTCTCCTCGGTGGGGGTGGCACCTCTCTCGACAGGGACGCGGCCTTCCGGCGCCTGGCGGGCGAGGTAGGCCCCGCTGACGATGTTGGCGGCCCCAGCGCCACTGTGGCACCCAGCAGCACATCCTTGAGGGTAGGCATCTGCCCTCGCGCCGGGAGCGCGCCGGGTGAACACATGGAGCTGAGGGGGGCGCATGCCAGGGCCTCGGGAGGAGGGACCGGGGCTCGGCGGGTCGCTCGCCGGCGCGGCGCTAGCGATCGAAGCGGGTGTTGCGGATGTATTCCTCGCGCTCCTTGCGCGTCATGTTCGTCACGTCCACCAGATCCACCTCGAGCGCGCCCTCGTTGTCGCTCACCCTCATGTCCGGGAAGGTGCAGCGCAGCATCTCCATGCCGTTGAGCTGGTAGCGCTTGCCCGTCTCGAAGATGCGGTAGGTGGGGCGGGTGGTGGGGTTGGTGCCGGGCTCGAAGCACAGCGCGCGGCGGATGCGGCCCCTGCCGTCCTTGCGCAGCTCGGCGAAGTCGTCGCGCACGGTGAAGAGGTAGGTGGACTTCGGGTTGAGGCCGTGCAGCCAGACCTGGTGCTCGCGCTTGAGCCAGACGGCGTGCTTCTGCGCGTCGAAGGTGAGGTAGCGCGGCGGCTTCCACTTGGACTCGCTGAGCTGGACGCGGACGGTGCCGCGGTTGTCGCTCAGCGGCGTCTCGTCCAGGGCGAAGACGTGCATCCGCCGGGCGCCCCGGATGACGCGGGTGGCGCCGGTGAGCAGGCCGAAGGAGTCGTCCGCGGGCAGCTCTCCCTCCAGGAAGTAGACGAGCGTGTTGGAGGTGGGACCGCCCGCCGCGTACGCCGCGCCACCCTCCGTGTTCACGGCGTAGGAGGTGCCCGGGTTCAGCTCGATGCTGGCCGTGGTGTACTCGGGGATGGGCAGGGCGTTGTAGATCGTGCGCAGCACCAGCAGCCGCGTCGGGTAGACCACCTCGTTGTAGTCGAGCTCCTCCTCGGGCTTGATGGCGGACTCCGCCCCATCTCCCTCCGCGGCGCCCGTGCCCGCATCGGCGCGCGTGGCGAGGGGGGCGACGGGCAGGGCAGGCTCGTCCGGCGTGTCGCTGGGCTTGAGCTCCGCGTGCATGGCCGGATCATTGCGGCCGCTCGGGGTGAAGCGCTTCGTCCAGGCCAGGTGGCCCGGCAGGGTGAGGACCAGGGTGTTGGCCTCGTCGACGATGAAGCCGTCGACGAACAGCGGCGTCTTGCCCCGGACGTCCCGGTTGTTGAGCTTCACCGTGGCGCCGGAGGGCGTGGAGGTGACCCAGATCGTCGTGGCGGGCGGGGGCGCCTCGGGCGGGGGGGGGCGCAGCACCACGTAGAGGACCATGATGGCCACCACCGCGAAGATGCCCAGGCTGATGTTGCGCACCAGCTTCTGCCGCCGGGCCGCGAGCTCCTCCTCCTTGCGCGCCTTGTCGGCGCGGACGGCGGCCAGCGGATCCGCGCCCCGGGCGGGTTGGGTGAGGGCGGGGGTCTCGATGGGCGTGTGGTGAGCAGCGGCCGCGGACCGACTGCTCAAGGTGCTGTCCTCGAGCTGAGCGTCCACGGGCGAGATGAGCGAGGGGAGGCCCTCGGCGGGCGTCGAGTCCTCACGAGAGGCGCGGCGGGGCGGCGCGTCCGGCAGCGGGGGGCCGGAGCGCTCACCGCCCAGCGCCCTGCGCACGCCCGAGGTGGGCACTCCCCCGGGGTGGGTGACGCGCCTGCCGTTGCCCTGGCTGGTCACCCGCCGGAGGCCCGTGGTCGCCACCCGGGCTCCGGTCGAGTTGGGCGTGCGTGGGCCTCCGTCGCTGGGGGGCCTGGCCCCTCCGCCGCTGGGAGGGCGCTGGCCTTCATTGCCGCGCCCCGAGCCCGAGGGCGTCCGGCTGCCACCGCCCGGGGTGCGCGGGGTCCCCGGCGAGGAGAGGCGAGGACGGCCCAGGGTGAGGTTGGGGTCGGGGGCCTGCCACGCGGCGAGCTGCTCCGCGAAGGTGGGCGGCAGCTCCACCCTGCGGCCCTCGGCGCTCAGCTCCTCGGTGAACAGGTGCGCCACCAGCTGAGACAGGAGCGAGGGGGTGAAGCCCGGGTTCTCCCGGTAGAGCAGCCCCACCAGCGCCTCGCTGAGCGCCTTGGCCGTCTGGAAGCGGTCCTCGCGCCGGATGGCCAGGGCCTTGGCGATGATGTCTTCCAGCTCCGGGCTGATGGCGGGGTTCACCTGGGAGGGGGGCGTGTAGTCGCCCACCATGATGCGCGGCAGGACGGCGACGAACTCGCCCTCATACGGGCGACGGCCGCACACCGCCTCGTAGAGCATCACGCCCGCGGCGTACACGTCCGTGCGCGCGTCCAGGTCCTGCCGCCCCTGGGCCTGCTCGGGGGAGAAGTACGGGTACTTGCCCTTCACCACGCCCGGCGACGTCTTCTGCTCCACCAGGCTGGTGGCCTTGGCGATGCCGAAGTCGATGACCTTGACCTCACCCTCATAGGAGATGAGGACGTTGTCCGGCGACACGTCGCGGTGGACCAGGCCCAGCGGCAGCCCGTCCTCGCCCACCTGGCGGTGCGCGTAGTCCAGCCCATCGCACAGCTTGCTGATGACGTGCAGCGCCAGGGGGATGGGGAAGAAGGCGACCCCCGTCTTGATCGCGCGGCGCAGCACCTTGGACAGCGGCTGGCCGTGAACGAACTCCAGGGCGATGAAGTACTGGCCGTCCACCTCGCCGAAGTCGAAGAGCTGGGCGATGTTGCCGTGCGTGAGGCTCATGGCCACCCGCGCCTCGCTGATGAACATCTGGACGAAGTCGTGATCGTCGGCGAAGTGGGGGAGGATCTGCTTGATGACGCAAGGCTTCGTCACGCCCGCCGCGCCCGTCATTCGCGCGCGGAACGTGACAGCCATGCCGCCTGCCGCGAGCCTGGAGAGCAGGACGTACTTGCCAAATTGCTGTGGGCCGGATTCCGCCAAGGGTGCAGAGAGGGGGTTGGTGCCGCCGAGCATACCCCGGTTCCTGTCAGAAATCCGGAAGTTGCCAGATCAATCCGATCCCGGGTGGAGCTGCCTTGCCTGCTCAGAAAGTAGGGAACCGAAGCGGTGACATGGAATGCGTCAGGATAGGGGCTGATATCCCACCTGCGCTCTCGGGAGCTGCCTGCGCCTCGGCTCCGTAACGGCCAGAAGGTGATCGGGAGAAGCCGGGCGTTGCGGGCCGGGTGGAGGGGCCGGGGGGTTGACCATGACCCGGGTTTGCTTCCTCAATAGGCCTCACACTTGTTCATGGAGTTCGTGCGGCGCACGGCCCTTGGCCGGTTATCTAGGCGCGCGGGACCGGACGGATTCCGGGAGCGGGAGGACACGGCCGGTGCCTCCCGAGAGGACTCGAGGCGAGCCACATGAGACACCCGCTGAGCTCCCTGCCGCGCCTGGTGGGGTTGGCGCTCATTCTGGCCCTGTGGCCGGGCGGAGCGAGCGCCGAGAATGACTCCACCTCTCCCGCGTCGGGTGGGGCGCCGGGCACCTCCGATGCGCCCCAGGCTGCCCCGGAGGTGGCGCGGGTCCCCGTGGCCTCCGAGGGGCTCGTGGGGGGGCTGCCCCCCCTGGTTCCGCGGGAGGGCTTGCGGCCGCGCCCCTCCTTCGAGGTGCTGCCGGTGGTGGCCTCGGTGGTGCCCGGGCTGCTGTTCCACGGGCTGGGGCCGCTCACGGCGGGGGATACGCGGACGGCGGGGCGGCTCTTCGCGCTGGAGGGCACGGGGCTGGGGCTGCTGCTGGGGGCGGGCGTGCCCATCGCGCTGACGGGGGCCTCCCGGCGCGTCATCGGCCCGCTGTACGGGGTGGCGCTGGCGGGCGTGAGCCTCTTCTCGGTGTCCGCCATGGCCAACATCTACTCGGCGGTGTCCCCGGCCTTCACCCCCGGGGTGGCCGCGCCGCGACTGCCGCCGCTGGAGCTGGAGTGGGGCTACCAGCACGTGCATGATCCGAACTTCGACTACCGCCACTTCCTGGCGCTGGGGGCCACGGCGCGCCTGTCCTCGGCGAAGCTGGAGGCGGCCGTGCGGCTGTCCCCGAACGAGGGCAACACCCGGGTGCGGCTGGGGGGCGCGTACCGGCTGATCGGAGAGCCCGAGCAGGCTCGGGGCTCGGCGGACGGCACGGCGTTGGACCTGGAGGGCGGGGTGCTCTACCACCGCTACCCCACGGAGGGCTTCCTGCTGACCGGTGGCGAGGTGGGCCTCCGGGGCCGGTACGCCATGGCGCGGCTGAGCCCGAGGCTGGAGGGCTCCTTCGCCGAGGTGAGCGTGGGCCTGGCCTTCCAGGGCTACAGCTTCTTCGGCCCCGCCTCCGAGGACGCGCTGCACCAGCAGCTGCTCTTCACCTTCGGCTACGGCGTGTACCTGGGGCGCGCGGGCCCGCTGCGCGGCGAGGCGCTCCTCTATTACGACCACCGCAAGGATGACTACCCCGGCGGGGTGAAGGCCGGGGCGGGCGTGCCCGGGTACTTCGGCCTGCGGGGCCGCGTGCTGCTCAGCGAGCGCTGGGGCGTGTCCGCGGAGGTGCAGGCGGGGGCGGCCTACGTGGCGCGGCTGTCGGCGGTGTACGCGATCGGAGGTGAGCCGTGAGGGGCGTGTGGATGCTGCTGGCGCTGGTGCCGTTGGCCGGGTGCGTGCGGCCCGCGGAGGGGCGCGCGTTGACGGATCTGCAGGTGGGCCAGGCCGCGGGCGGTGGGCTCTCGGTGGTGGTGGAGGAGGGGCTGGCGGCGGTGCGGAGCCTGGAGCCCGGTGGGCTGACGCTGTGGGGCAACGCGCCGGCCTTCCGCGTGCGGGCCACCGCGGCGGCCGAGGCGCCCGAGTGGTGGACGCTCGTGGTGCGCAACGCCATGCCGGACGCGGTGCTGACGGCGGAGGCGGGCGGCGAGCCGCTGGAGGTGGAGGATGGGCCTTCGGTGCTACCGACGGTGAAGACGTGGCGCGTGCGCCTGGTGCGTGGCGCAGAGGCGCGCCTCACGGTGGCGCCGCCGGACTGGGAGACGCCGCGGCCGTTCCGCTTCGCGGCGCTGGCGGACGTGCAGGAGGCGCTGCCGCGCGTGGGAGACATCTACGCGCGGATGAACGAGGACACCTCCCTGGCCTTCATCTTCTTCTCGGGGGACCTGACCGAGCAGGGCAGCCGCGAGCAGCTGGAGGAGTTCCAGCACCGGCTGGAGGACTCGCGCATCCCGCTGTTCGCCACGCTGGGCAACCACGAGACGTTCAGCGGGGAGGTGGCGTACCACGAGTACTTCGGGCGCGGCAGCCAGCACTTCACCTTCCAGGGGATCCACTTCACGCAGCTGGACACGGGCAACGGCACGGTGGATCCGGTGGCGGAGGAGATGCTCGACGGGTGGCTGGAGCAGGGGCGCGACGGGGTGCACGTGGTGGGCATGCACATCGCTCCGCTGGATCCGGTGGGGCTGCGCAACGGCTCGTTCTCCAGCCGCAACGAGGCGGCGGCGCTGGTGGGCAAGCTGGCGCGGGGCGGGGTGGATCTGACGATCTACGGCCACGTCCACTCGTACTACGCGTTCTCCAACGCGGGCATCCCCGCCTTCATCTCCGGCGGCGGTGGCGCCATCCCCGAGAGGTTCGATGGGGTGGGCCGGCACTACCTCACGGTGGACGTGGATCCGTCCAAGGGAGTGCCGGAGGTGGCGGTGGTGCGCGTAGACTGAGCCAGATCGCATCACCCAGCGCCCGTGCACCATCGAGGTGGGACCGGAGGCGTTCGTGCCCTACCAGGACTTCACGTTGGACATCCGCTGGGCAGCGTGAGCGCGCCGCTGACGGGCGGAGGAGAGGAGCGCGCCGGAGCCGATTTGTCGGCCTCGGAGACGAGCCTCTTGAAATGGGACTGAACATCTGTGCAGATGGCGGCCCCTACCTCGGAGGTCAGCCATGTTCGATCCGTCTGGAAGTGATCCCATCTCCCCCGCGCTGCAGGATCTGCTGAAGCTGTTCGGCGAGGAGCTCGCCACGGTGAAGTTCCCGGACCTCGACCGCAAGGTGCTGGAGGAGGCGGCGGCGCGGGTGAAGGAGAAAGCGGTGGAGCTGGCGCATGCGCAGGCAGCGCTCGAGGCCGCGCGCCAGGCGCTGTACGAGAGCCAGGAGGCGCTGCTGCAGAAGGGCCAGCGGGCCCTGGCCTACGCGCGCATCTTCGCCGAGGAGAACGCGGAGCTGAGCGCGAAGCTGGAGGCCATCGGCCTGCCGCGTCCGGTGCGCAAGGCCCCGCGCGTGGAGGGCGCCACGGCGCTGGAGGCGCCCGCCGCGCAGGGGGAGGAGAGCGCGCCGCGTCGCCGGGGCCGTCCGCCGAAGGCCCGGACGAGCGCGCCGCTGTTCGCGGAAGGGGCCTCGCCCGAGCTGATCGCCGCCGTGGAGGCCGAGTCCTCCAACGGCACGCTGCACACGGCCTGAGTGCTCGTGGCGGTGGGGGGCTCGCGTTGGGGAGCGGACAGGGCAGGACGCTGATCCCGGACACTCCTCACCCCCCGCCACGTTGCCACCGCAAAGGTGCATACACACCGTCATGGCTCCGGGTGGGGGTTGCCTTGGGGAAACAGGAGCCAGAGCATGAAGACGCGCGTGTCCACCGAATCGTTGGAGGCCTCGGAGTGGTCCATCGCCTCGCCGGGTACCGCCTCTGTCTTCCAGTGGGACTACGACAGTGGGAGGAACCGGCTGCTCGCGCTCTATGAGAAGGGCAAGGCGAGGCAGTGGGACGCGAACGCGCGGTTGGACTGGTCGCGGCAGGTGGATCCGGACAACCCGCTCGGCTTTCCGGACTTCTACGTGGTGCTCCACGGCACGGAGCTCTGGGAGCGGATGGACGAGCGGGCGCGCGGGGAGGTGCGGCGCCACCTGGACAGCTGGCGCTTCTCGCAGTTCCTGCACGGAGAGCAGGGCGCGCTGCTGTGCGCGGCCCGCATCATCCAGACGGTGCCGGATCTGGACGCGAAGTTCTACGCCTCCACGCAGGTGTTCGACGAGGCGCGCCACGTGGAGGTGTTCTCGCGCTACCTCCGCGAGAAGCTGGGGATGACGTACCCGATCAACCCGAGCCTGAAGACGCTGCTGGAGCAGGCGCTCGGGGACGCGCGGTGGGATTTGACGTACCTGGCCATGCAGGTGCTCATCGAGGGGCTGGCGCTGGCGGCCTTCGGGTTGATCCGGGACTTCGCCACCGAGCCGCTGGGGCGCTCGCTGACGGCGTACGTGATGCAGGACGAGGCGCGGCACGTGGCCTTCGGGCGGCTGGCGCTCAAGGATCTGTACCCGCGCCTGACGGAGCGGGAGCGTGATGCGCGGGAGGAGTTCGCCGTGGAGGCCTGCTACCTGATGCGGGATCGCTTCCTGGGGCAGGAGGTGTTCGAGAGGCTGGGGCTGGACGTGGCGGCGTGCGTGGAGCACATGCGGACGTCTGAGCTGATGCGGGAGTATCAGAAGATGTTGTTCTCCCGCATCGTTCCCACGCTGAAGGATGTGGGGCTGTGGGGGCCGCGCCTGCGCGGGGCCTTCGCGGACATGGGCGTGCTGGATTTCGGGGAGCTGGACACGGAGGCGCAGGGCCGGGCGGACGAGGACGTGGCGGCGGAGCTGGAGCGGCTGCGCGAGGCGCGAGGCGACTACGTGGCGAGCGTCACCGCCGCGGCCCAGGGGTCGGCGCAGTGAAGCCGCGAGGCAGTGGGAGCGCCTCCGCCTGGGTGGCCAGTTCGGGGGCCGCGGCCCTGCGCGCCCGCCACGCCGTCCACAGCAGCAGCGCGGTGAAGACGAGCGCATAGGGGCGCCAGAGCAGGGCGTGGCGTGCGGCGTCCGTGCCGAGCAGGGTGTCCGAGGTGAGCACTCCGGTGAGGCCCGCCAGCACCAGCAGCGCGAGGCCTCCGCGTGTCCTTGCCTCCGCCGTGGCGAGGAGCAGCGGCCACGCCATGACGAAGTTCGCCCGCCACGCCAGCGGGGAGAGCAGCGTCACTCCGAGGCAGCAGAGGGCGAGCAGCTCGACTGGGCCGGCTCTGCTCCAGGCCACCACGGCCACGAAGAGGAGCACCGCGAGCCCCTGGGCCAGGGTGAGCGCGGAGCCGGAGGGCACAGTATCCTCGGGCAGCGCGAGGGAGAGCAGCAGCGTGGGCAGCCCCTGGGGGTTGTGCCCGAGCGCCCATGGCGGCGTGGTGCGAGCGAGGGTGTCCAGCCAGGCCCGTCCCTGGGTGAGCAGCCCGTCGAGCCCGTAGCGAGCCAGGGAAGGCACCGCGAGCAGGAGCCCCACCCCGACGCTGGCGGCGAGCACTCGCCAGTGTCGGCGCGTCAGCAGGAAGAGGGCGAGCAGCGCCGCGGGGGGCTTGAGGAGGACGGCGACGGCGAAGGCAGTGGCGGGTCCCCAGGTTCGGCCGCGCTCGGCGCCCACGGCCGCGAGGGCGAGCAGGAGCAGCATCACCCCATCCACCTGTGCGTAGAAGAGCTCGAGGTGGAGCGCGGGCAGCAGCGCCAGCGTGGCGAGCACGGGGGCCCAGGGCCAGGGGGCGCGCTCGCCGGGGCCAGGCGTGGCGCGTGAGGCGTAGCGAGCCAGGACACCCAGCGCGGCGACAGAGCCCAGGTTCCACAGGGCCGCCGCGGCTCGTGCGGGCAGCAGCGTGAAGGGGAGGAACAGCGGCGCGGTGAGGGGCGCGTACTTGAACGGCATGAAGCCGTCGCTGGCGGGATAGAGCTCCGCGCCTGCCAGGAAGCGCTCGGCGGCGAGCAGGTAGACGCGGAAGTCGAGGCCGCGCCGCGGGTGTTGCCCCAGCACCACCGCGAGCACCGCGAGCACCACCAGGAGCGCCAGGAAGGCCCGCTCCGGAGCCGAGGAGAGGGGCCGGGTCTCATATGAGGTGGCGGGCTCGGCGGAGGCCACGCCGTCTCGAGCGCTCGTCAGCGGTCCCTCCGGAGCTTCGCTGGGCGTCGGGGCGGCCATGGACGGAGCATGCTCCAGGAGGCCGGGGGAGAGTTCAAGCCCGCCCTTCAGAGGCCATAGGCCTCCAGGAGGCGCAGCCACACTTCGCTCACCGTGGGGAAGGACGGCACGGCGTGCCAGAGCGTATCCAGGGGCACCTCGCCCGCCACGGCGATGGTGGCGGCGTGCAGCAGCTCGCCCACCTCCGGGCCCGTGAACGTCGCGCCCACGATGACCCGGCGTGACTCGTCCACCACCAGCTTCGCCGTTCCGCCCAACTGCTGCCCGAGCAGGGCCGTGCCTGCCACATCCCCCAGCGCGTACTGCACCACGCGCAGGCGCAGCCCCTGGGCGCGGGCCTGGGCCTCGGTGAGGCCCACGGACGCCACCTGCGGGTGGGTGAAGATGACCTGCGGCGTGGCTTTGGAGTCCGCCCAGGCCCGCACGTCCTTGCCCGCGATGTGGTCTCCCGCGAGCCGCGCCTGGTACTTGCCCATGTGCGTGAGCAGGTTGCGACCGTTCACGTCTCCGCAGGCGTAGAGCCATCCGCCGTCCACGCCCTTCGCGCGGAGCTGGTCGTCCACCTCTACCGGCTTGCCGGGTGTCAGCCCGACGGTCTCCAGGCCCAGCTCCTCGGTGCGCGCCATGCGGCCCATGGCCACGAGCAGCTCGTCCGCGCGGAGCGTCTCCCCCGTGGAGAGCGTCACCGTCACCTCGCCCTGTCCTCCGGGCCGCTGGACGCGGGTAGCCTGTGTGCCCAGGTGCACGGTGACGCCACTGTCGCTCAGCGCTTTCTTGATCTCCTCAGAGACGAAGGGCTCGTATCGCGAGAGCAGTCTCGGGCCGCGCTGCACGAGCGTCACCTCCGAGCCGAGTGAGCGCCACGCTTGAGCCAGCTCCACGGCCACCACGCCACCGCCGAGCACCACCAGCCTTTGTGGCACCTCCTTCGCCGCCGTGCCGCCGCGGTTGTCCCAGGGCCGCGCCTCCTTCAGTCCGGGGATGTCCGGCAGGCGGGGATGGCTGCCGGTGGCGAGTACCACCGCCTTGCGCGCCGTCAGCTCGCGAGTCCTGCCATTGCCCTCCACGCGCACGGTGCGGGGGCCGCTCAGGCGCCCGTGACCGCGTACGACGTGGATGTTCGCGCCCTCGGCCCACGCAACCTGCGAGTCATCCTTATAGCCTTGGACCATGTCATCGCGGCGCTTCAACACCTCGCGCGCGTCGAGAGGGCCCATCACCGCCTCGCGAAGTCCGGGGGTGTGGCGCGCGAGCCACTGGGCCTCGGTGGGTCGCAGGAGCGCCTTGCTGGGGATGCAGGCCCAGTAGGAGCACTCTCCACCGAGCAGCTCGCGCTCCACGAGCGCCACCGAGAGCCTGGGGTCCTTCGCCGCGGCTGCGCGCGCCGCCACGTTCTCGCCCGCGGGCCCCCCTCCAATGACCACGACATCGAAAGCTTCCGGCATGAGTTCCCCCGTGTCTCTCCTCCTGACTACGCCGTCGGCGGGATTGCGCCAGGGTGCGGTGGAGCATTTGAAGTGAGGGAGACAGAAGCCTCGTACTGGAGGCACGGCTTCTGTCAGCCGCAAGGCGGAGGTGCCGTCCGGCGTTGACTCGCGCGAGGTGCGGTGGCACCTTGCGCTCATTGGATCGCGCGCCCCACTTCGCGCGGCGGGAGGTGTGCCATGGGGACTGTGCTGAACGGTGTCTCGGGTCGCTCCACGCTGTCGCTCGCCTGATCGGGCGCGCTCCGCTCCCTCGCTGATGTCGAGACGAACGGGCCTGCCGCCTCCGGTGCGCGGGCGCCAGCTCGGAGCTCTGTCGAGCTGACTCGGCCGACGTGTGCCTCACGTGCTCCAACGCGGAGCCGTGGGGACTCGCGCGGCCGCACGGGAACCGTTCGTCCTCATGACTTCTTCCAAGCATCGCCGTAGCCGCGCCTCCCGAAGGGGCGCGGGTTCTTCCCTGCTGTCTTCCGAAGTCGAGTCCATCCCCGCGCGTCACCTGCGCGTGCAGTCCACCCTGTTCCAGGAGGTGTCCCGCCTCTTCCGCGGAGAACTGTCGGATCCATTGCTCGAGGGCGTCTCGGTGACGTCGCTCGAGCTGTCGCCGGACGGGCGCAACGCCCGTATCGGCTTCACCCTCCCTCCCGAGCTCGCGGACACCGGGCCCGCCCCGGTCGAGGAGGCCCTCTCGCGCGCCAGCGGCTTCATCCGCTCACAGCTCGCGCTCGGGCTGGACCTCAAGCGCGTGCCGCACCTGCGCTTCGTCTACGTGGGCGTGGCGCCACGCGGGCTCGCGGGCCCTGAACCCGGGGAGCATCCCTGGGACGAGGAGTACGAGGAAGGGGGTGAGTCATGATGCCCCGCATCCTCACGAGCCCCCCTGGGGCTGTGCCCATCCTGGCCTGGGCCCGCGCGGTGCCGGCGGGCGCGGTGAAGCAGCTCCAGCACATCGCGAGCCAGCCCTACGTCGTCGAGCACATCGCCGTCATGCCGGATGTCCACATGTCCGAGGGAGTCGCGGTGGGCACCGTCTTCGCCACCGAGCGCTTCATCGTCCCCGGAGCGCTCGGGGGGGATCTCGGCTGCGGAGTGAGCGCGGTGCGCTTCGGCTTCCCTGCCGCCTCGCTCGACACGGCGGAGCTGACGCGCATCCTCGCCGCGTTCGCCCGCGCCATTCCGGTGGGAGACGCGGTGCACCGGGGACGCGGAGTGCCACTGCCACCCGAGCTCGAAGCCGAACGCCTCTCCACCCACCGCCTCCAGCGCGAGTGGGAGCGGCTGGCGCCGAGGCACCTCGGGACGCTTGGGGGCGGCAACCACTTCCTGGAGCTGGACCGTGACGCCGGGGGGGAGCTCTGGCTGCTCCTCCACACAGGCTCCCGGGGAGTGGGAGCCGCCATCGCCGCGCACCACCTGCGCGTGGCCCAGGCCCACGGAGAGGGCACGCTGCCCGGCCTGCGCACGGACACCCCCGAGGGCGCCGCCTGCCTGGCGGACACCGAGCTGGCGTGCCGGTTCGCCCGAGCCAACCGTGACGCGCTGCTCCAGCGTGCGGTGGAGGTGCTCACCGAGGCGCTCGGGCAGGGGCCGGAGCCGGGCTCGAGGGTGGACGTGCACCACAACCACGTCTCCGCCGAGCCCCACTTCGGCCGCACGCTGCTCATCCACCGCAAGGGAGCGGTGGGGCTTGCCTCGGGCCAGCGAGGCCTCATCCCCGGCAGCATGGGGACGGCCTCGTACCTCGTCGCAGGCAAGGGGGAGCCCCGGGCCTTCGGCTCCTGCTCGCATGGCGCCGGCCGGGTGATGACGCGCAAGGAGGCTCGGGCGCGCATCCGTCCGGCGGCGCTGGAGCACGCCTTGCGGCGCGTGGTGTTCGACACGGGACGCACGGCGTCACTGGTCGAGGAGGCGCCGGCCGCCTACCGGGACATCACCGAGGTGCTCGAGGACGAGGAGGCGCTCGTGGCGCCGCTGCTGCGCCTCACGCCCATCGCCGTTCTCAAGGGCTGAGAGAGGGGCGGGCGGGCGGGGGTGTGCTCCAATGAACGCCTTGTGAGAGAGCGGGGTCAGCCCCCACACTCCCGTCCGTCGTGATCCATGCGAGAGAAGTTCCCGCCCTGACGGGGATGGCCTACAATCCCGTCCGGAAAACGAGAACTTGCTGGGGCGTCGTCTAATGGCAGGACGTCAGACTTTGAATCTGATTATCAAGGTTCGAATCCTTGCGCCCCAGCCACCTCGCTCTCGGGCGGTGTGTCGCTACCGCTTGTGACGCGCGCAAAGGACGGTGGTGCCGATGCCGCAGAAGGTCCTCCTCCTGGCCTCCGTGGGGAACGTCTCCCCCACGTTGCTGAAGGAGCTGGAGGAGCCGCTCACCACGCACATGGGCCTCTCGGTCGTGGTGAGCAAGGTGGCCCTGCAGCGTCCGGACTACGCCTTCAACAAGGATCGCGCGCAGTACCACTGCAACGCCATCATGCGCCGGCTGGTGACGCTCCTGGAGCCCGGGCAGTCGCTGGTGTTGGGCGTGACGGACGTGGACCTGTTCGTGCCGGACTCGGCCTTCGTCCTGGGCGAAGCGGATCGCGAGTCCCGGAGCGCGGTGGTGAGCCTGCTGCGGCTGCGCCCGGGGGCGGACGCGGACCAGCTCCGGCGCCGCGTGCAGGTGGAGGCGGTACACCAGGCGGGACACCTGCAGGGGCTGTCCTACTGCGAGGATCCGCGCTGCGTGATGTTCCTGGCCCAGACGCCCCTGGACTGCGACCGCAAGCAGCTGGGGCTCTGTAACGTGTGCCGCAACGAGCTGGCGAAGCTCACCCGGTAGGCCTCGCTCCGCAGGGGCATTGAATGAGGCGCGCGGTTTGACGTCGATGGGGCATACCCCCAGAGTACGGGCGCCACGTTGAAGAGCGGAGCAGGGAGACTATGAAGCGCATGAGTCGGATTGTCGGTGCATGGGTGCTGGCCGCGGGCCTCGCGGCGTGTGAGCCCATCGAGATCGATGATGGCGGCGGCGGTGGCGGTGGCGGTGGCGTGCTGTTCACCAAGGGCTTCGCCTTCGTGCGCGAGAACGACCAGAACGTCTACGTGGTGGACGACCTGGGCGATGCCAACAGCCCGAAGCGGCTCACCACGGCGGGCGGGGCCTCCTACCCGGCGGTGTCGCGCAACGGACGCAGCGTCGTCTTCGTGCAGCAGACAGGCTCCACCTTCGAGCTGCGCACGGTGCCCACGGATGGCAGCGCCCAGCCCTCCACGGTGTTCGCCTCCGGCGGGGCGACGTGCCCCAACTGCACCGACTTCCGCTACCCCACCTTCAACCCGGCGGGCAACGTCATCGTCTTCGCGTTCATCAACAACTCGAGCAACTTCGGGTTGGGGAGGGTGAACGCGGACGGCAGCGGCTTCCAGGCGCTCACCAATGATCCCGCCACCTCCTTCGGCGCGCCCTCCTTCTACCCGGACGGGCAGAGCGTGCTCGCGCCCGCGGGCAGCAGCAGCACCCAGCTCACCCGGCTGGAGCGGGTGAGCCTCAGCGGCGGCAGCAACCCGGTGGCCCCCAACCTGGGCAACGAGGTGCTGTGGGCGCTGAACCGGGCCGCGGTGTCACCGGATGGCCAGAAGGTGGCGCTGGACGGGCAGCTGTCCTCGGGCGGCTCGCGCATCTTCGTGGGGCCGCTGAACCCCTTCGGCCAGCTCCAGCGCGTGACCGAGCACCCGGGGGAGGCGGGCGCGAAGGACACCTTCCCGAGCTGGATGAACACCAACCAGGTGGGCTTCCTCTCCAATGCGGGGAGCACCCCGAACATCTACCGCGTCAACCTCGACGCCGCGGTGGGGCCGGGCACGCTGCTCATCCCCAGCGCCGCCGAGCCCTCCTATGGAGGCCAGTGAGCAGGCGAGCGCGGCCGCTGGCGCGCGGTGGCGGAAGGCGCGATGCTCCGGGCCTGGAGGTAGCCGATGTCTCTCTTCGATGCCGTGAAGGCCGGTGATGCAGCGCGCGTGGAGGCATTGCTCGACGCGGGGGAGGACCCCAACCCCATCGGTGAGGGCGGGCGCACGGCGCTCATGGCGGCCGCGGAGGGGGGGAACCTGAGGCTCGTCCGCGCGCTGCTGGCCGCGGGCGCCGAGCCGATCCTGACGGACGATGTGGGGGAGACGGCGCTGGTGATCGCCGCCGCCCATGGCCACCCGGAGGTGTGCCAGTTGCTGATGCCCCACGCCCGCGAGGACGAGGCGGATCTGGCGCGGCAGCTGCTGAAGGGCTCCGGCAACCTCATGGAGATTCCGCCGGGCCCGCCCGAGGAGCAGCCCGCCCCGAGCGAGACGCGCCGCAAGCTCGCCTCGGCGGGGGCCTACGTCTCCAGCAAGCTCGGTGACGACGGGCCCATGAAGCGCCTGGGCCGGCTGCTGCGCTCGGAGAAGGGGCGCAAGTAGGGCGCACCGGGGCACGCGCGATATGCGCGCCCCCGCCCTGCGTTCTCCTCTTGCTGGGGGTGTGCGGCTCCGGTGCCACGGGAGCGTGTGCGCAGGCCCCCTCACTGGAATTCCAGGAGGAAGTCGCCATGCATGCTCGAGTTGTTCGCCAGTGCCTGTCCCTGGGCGTCCTGATGCTGCTGGCGGGCTGTGCCACGGCGCGTCATCAGGAGGCGCTGTATGAGAAGGCACACCGGCACGTGTATGCGCAGCCCATCGAGCAGGTGTGGCCTCAGGTGGTAGCGCTCGTGGCGACGGAGGGCTACCCGCCTCGGAAGGGGGAGCAGGAGTTCATCCTCGTCACCGAGTGGCGCCAGGACACGCAGGAGTCCCGCGTGGTCAGCTCCGCCTCCCGAATCTATGCCGAGGGCCTGCGCATCGACCGCAACACCAGCAGGGTGCGCATCTTCCGGCAGACGATCTTCACCGGGAACAAGGGCGCCATGAGCGCCCGCGACAACGGCCTCGCCAACAGCCTGACGGTGGGCGCCGCGGGAGACATCGCGACGTTCGCCGAGGATCCCATCGCGCTGAACCACATGCTGGGAACCTCGGCGGACCACACGCCGCTCACCCGCGGCCCCAGCCAGCTCAACCGCAGCTTCAGCCGGGACGGCCAGCTGGAGTGGAAGCTGCTCCAGCGCGTGAATCACGAGGCGGCCAACGCCATCGAGGCGAGCGTCACCGCCCAGGAGCAGCAGTAGGCCCGCGGGGAGCCTGGGCCTACTCGGGCTTGGCGCCGGCCTTCGTCTCCAGCGCGTCCGCGACCAGCTCGGTGATGTCCTTCACCTGGAGGCTCTCCTCGCGGCCCGTGTCGTTCACCGCGTCGCGCAGCATCGTCGAGCAGAAGGGGCACGCCACCGCCACCACCCCCGTGCCCCCCTTCTCCTTGTAGTCGCCCACCTGCCCCGGCTTCTTCTTGTCCGTGGCGTCCGGGTACGGCGTGCCCGGCTCCTCCGCGTGCTTGAGCGTCAGCGCCGCCTCGTTGATGCGGTTGTGGTTGATGCGCGTGCCGATGTGCTCCTCCATCCACATCCGCCCGCCACCCGCGCCGCAGCAGAAGCCCTCGCGCTTGCTGCGCTGCATCTCGATGACCTCCAGGCCCGGGATGGCCTTGAGCACCTCGCGCGGCGCGTCGTACACCCCGTTGTGCCGGCCCAGGTAGCACGGATCATGGTACGTCAGCTTCGCGTTCATCACCTGCGACAGCTTGATGCGCTTGTCCTTCAGCAGCTCGTTGATCAGCTCCGTGTGGCTGATGACGCGGTACTCGCCGCCGAACTCCGGGTACTCGTTCTTGATCGTGTTGAAGCAGTGCGGGCACTGCGTGATGACCGCCTTCACGCCCAGCCCGTTCCACGCCTCCACGTTCATCTTCGCCATCGTCTGGTACAGGTACTCGTTGCCCATGCGGCGCGCCGTCTCGCCGTTGCACATCTCCTGCTTCGACAGCGTCGCGAAGCTCACCCCCGCCTCGCGGAGGATCTTCACCAGCGCCCGGCTCACCTTCTTCTGCTTGTCGTCGTAGCTGCCCGCGCACCCCACGAAGAACAGGTACTCGTACGGGCCGCCCCCGTCTCCCCACGTGGGCAGCTTCAGGTCCTCCGCCCACTCGTCACGCCGGTCCTGCCCCAGGCCCCACGGGTTGCCCTGCCGCTCGATGCCCTCGAAGACGCGCTGGATCTCCGGCGGGAACTCCGCCTTCACCTGCACCTGGTAGCGGCGCATGTCGATCAGCCGCGGGATGTTCTCGATGAACACCGGGCACGCCGTCTCGCACCAGCCGCAGCTGGTGCACGCCCACACCGTCTCCGCCTTCAGCGCGCTGCCAATCACCTCCGGCAGCGGCGCCTTCGTGCCGTCCGGCGCGTAGCCCTCCTCCACCCACCGCTCGTGCCCCCAGATCCAGTGCTTGAGGTCCTGGTTCACGCCCTTGTGCGTCAGCGGCTTGCCCGTGATGTACGTGGGGCAGTGCGTCTGGCAGCGGCCGCACTCGGTGCAGGAGTAGAGATCCATCCCCTGCTTCCACGTCAGGTCCTTCACCGTGGCGGCGCCGAACTCCTCCTTCTCCAGGTTGGGAGTGCCCAGCTTGCCGCTGGGGTTGGTGCGCTGGAAGAAGACGTTGGGCAGGCCCGTGATGATGTGGAAGTGCTTGCCCAGGGGCAGGAAGTTCAGGAACGCGAGGATGATGAGCAGGTGCATCCAGAACCCGGCCAGGCCCAGCATGTGCGCCCCGGTGGGGCCCAGCGCCTTCATCCCCAGGCTCACCGTGCTCGTGGTCGGCTCCCACCAGACGAAGCCGCCGTTCTGCGCCACCATGTGGCTGCCGCCGAAGAAGAACTCCGTCACCATCAGCCCGCCGATGAAGCCCAGGATGAGGTAGGCCTCCCAGGAGGGCGTCATCCGGTCCGGCTTCACCTTGGAGCGCAGGAAGGCGAAGTACAGCACGCCCAGCACCGCCAGCGTCGCCACCACGTCCTTGACCAGCAGGTACGCGCGGTAGCCGGTGAGCAGCCCCGCGTTCTCGACCCAGAACGGATGCCCCAGGTCCGTGAGCACCTCCAGCGTCGTCTCGCTGAAGCCCATCGCGAACAGCATGAGGCTGCGCAGCTGCAGCACCAGGAAGGCCGCGAAGATGAAGACGTGCATCAGCCCCGGCGTGAACTCCTCCGGATCCACCATGCGCTTCTGCCCGAGGCCGAAGCGCAGCAGTTGCTTGATGCGGAAGGGGATGTTGTCCAGCCGGCCCTCCCGCTTCATCGCGAGCAGGACGCCTACGCGACCCGCCATGATCATGGCGAAGACGGAGAGGGCCACAGCGAGGAGCAGGCCGGTGATGATGGGGCTCATGGGGTCTCGGTGCGCTCGAAAGCCTGGGCGGCGGGTGGCCTCCTTGCCGCGATGCGGCAAGAGAGACTCCAAACCTAACAGGGGTGATTCGTGAATCAAGCGCTCAGCAGCGGCGGGGGGGGCGCTCTCAGGGTGACCGTCAGCTCCCCCCCACCCGGCACGGCTCCCAGGCGGAGGTCGCCCGCGGCGGACCCGAGCAGCCGTGCGGTCGTGCGTTGCCCGACATGCCTGGGCAGCAGGGAGTTCAACGGGTTTACACCTCCCGACGACATGCCCACGTAGTGTCGAGTGCCCCCGCGGCTCGCGGGAGCGCGGGGGCCACCGAAGTCGAGCAGCCCACGGACGTGCCCGGCTCGTAGCGCCTCGCGCGGCTCCCCGGCCTCTCACTCCTACCCAGATTCAAGCCCGTGGCCGTCCGCATCCGCGCGCCTGATTTCCGCGTCGTGGGTGGACTCCATTCAGACGGGATGCATCGCAACCCCCTGGAATCCTTGAGGCGTCAGGTCCGTTGAGACGGGGCGGGCGCTCCTGCCGTCCTCTTTGTAGAGGAAAGCGGCAGAATAGCCCTCACATGGCGAGGGGAGTGCGATGAAGCTGATGGCCTGGGCGGTGGAGCGCGACATCGAGCACGGGAGGGAAGTGTCCCTGCTCGTCACCCTGGAAGCCGATGCGGACGCCCCCCGCGCTCCCGTCGCCGTCAACCTCCTCATTGATCGCAGCGCCTCCATGCGCGGCGCCCCGCTCGTCGCCGCCGTCGAGGCCGCCCAGGCCCTCGTCGCTCAGGCCACCCCGCGCGACTACATCGGCCTGCTCGCCTTCGACGGCATGCCCGAGCAGATCCTCCCCGTGCGCGCCATGGAGCCCGACGCCAAGGCGGAGCTCGCCGAGCGCCTCTCCGCCCTGGAGACCGGCTCGGGCACCGCCCTCCACGAGGCCGTGGACCTGGGCGCCGCCTCCCTGCGCCGCGTGCTCGTGCCTGGCGCCCGGCCCAAGCTGCTGCTGCTCACCGATGGAGAGCCCTCCGTGGGGCTCTCCTCCCTCGCCGACTTCCGCAGCCTGGGCTCCAAGGTCGCCGAGTCCGGGCTGACGCTGCATGCGCTCGGCCTGGGCCGCCACTACATGCCGGAGATCCTCGAGGCCCTCACCGGCCCGTCCGGCACCGGCTTCTCCCACGCGGACGACGCGGAGGTGCTGCCCACCGTCGTGGCTGGCATCGTCACCGAGCTGTTCGGCGAGGTGGCCTCCGAGTCCCGCATCCACGTGCTGCCCACCGGCTTCTCCGAGCTGCGCTGCCGCCACCGCTACCCCACGCGCGTGGAGGGGGATGCCATGAGCGTGCTGCTGGGCGCCGTCTCCCAGGCCTGCCTGCGCCGCGCCCTCTTCACCGGGCGCCTGTCCTCGGCCGAGTGGAACCTCTCCGTCACCGCCTCCTTCCTCGAGCGCGGGGACAAGCGGCTGCCCTCCGTGCCCCTCACGCGCGTGCTGCCCGACAGCCCCGAGGGGCGCATCGTCCGCGCCGTGAGCGTGGAGCTGGATCTGGTGGGCGCCGAGGGCACCGCGTGGAAGGCGCTCTCCCGGCGAGATGTGGACGCGGCCGGGCGCGCGCTGAACGAGGCCGAGGCCGCGCTGCATGAGCTGGTGCGGCTGTCCGTCGAGGAGGTGCCCGCGCGCCGCCACCTGGAGCGGCTGGCGGATCTGCGGCTGGCCGTGGAGCGCCGCGTGGCGGAGCTGCCCGCCCTCATGGTGCGCCGCGCGAAGGCCGAGGGCGCCCGCACCTCCGTCAGCCAGGTCATCCGCATCCCCTTGAACCCCAAGAAGAAGGTGGAGCACTGAGGCCATGGCCTCCACTCCGCTGGTCACGGTGCGCGACGCCCTGCGCGAGTTCGACGCCAGCGGGTCCTTCTCCGAGCCCGCCTTCGTCGCGCTGCGCGTGCTGCTGGCCGGCACCGCCCCCGGTGAGCTGGTAGACGGCCTGCTGGGCCTCTTCTTCGAGCGCCACATCCTCCACACCACGCGCCGGCGCGAGCTGCTCGAGATGGACGACGCGGCGCTGCTGCGCGCCCTGCGCCACCGCTTCCGCCAGGTGGTGGCGGACGGGCGGGACGGCCATGAGATCGCCCACGCGCTCGGGGCGCATGTGCGGGAGGTGCTCGCCCAGGCCTCGCGCGGTCCACCCGAGTCCGCGCCCTGGCCCGCGCTGCTCACGCAAGGCGAGCGCTTCAGCCGCGCCTGCGTCGAGGAGGCCGTGCGCGCGCACGCGGGGGAGCTCGGCCGCTGGCCCCAGCCCGCCGAGGCCGTGCGCGAGCTGATGCGCCGCTATGCCCTGGAGCCCTCCGAGCCGCGGGGCGAGGACAGCGGCCTGCATGATCCGCCCGAGGCGCTCCGGCGGCGCCTGGATGCACGGCGCCTGGCCCAGCAGCTCCTGGAGGTGCTCAGGCCCCAGGAGCGCAACCTGCTGCGCCACCTCCTCATGGAGGAGGGGAGCATGGAGGACTGGGCCCAGGAGCAGGGCGTGGCGCGCGCCACCGCGTACCGGGTGCTCGCCCGGCTGAAGACCGTCTGTCGCACGGAGCTGGAGGGCCGCTCGAGCAGCACCCAGCTCAAGGCCCTCGAGGAGCTCTTCGGCAGTCGGGGAAGGTGACAGGCCAGCTCCGGCTCGTCCTCTCGGGTGGCCGCGCTGCCTTGGGGTGAAACCTTTCAGGCCCGGCTGTCACCTGCCATCCCGGGGAATGGACGCCCGCCCGGAGGGTTGCGAGGGACCGGACATGGGGGTGGCGGGCGTCCGGCCGACGGGTTAACGGGAGGCGCATGAGGCTTCAGCGGTTAGCGAACTGGGGAGTGCTCCTGTGGGGGCTGGCAGTGTCCGCGGTGGCCTGGGCGGAGCCGCCCGCCTCGGCGGTGGGCACCGGCGCGCCCGATGAGGGCAACCCGCGCATCGAGGGGGCGCTGCTGGTGGATGTGTCCCAGGTGAAGCCGGGGGACGCCTTCCGCGTCGGCGTGCGCTTCCGGTTGGATCCGAGCTGGTACATCTACTGGAAGAACCCGGGGGACTCGGGCCTGGCCACCGAGGTGTCGTGGGATACGCCCGGCACCACCGTGGGCGAGCTGCGCTGGCCCTTCCCGTCCACCTTCCGCACGCCGGACGGCTTCATCGTCACCCATGGCTACAAGAAGGAGGTGCTCCTCTTCGCCGAGGCGCGCGCCTCCGAGCAGGCCTCCGGGAGCCTCACGCTGTCGGCCGCGGTGGACGCGCTGGTGTGCGAGCAGCGCTGCATCCCCGCGGAGCTGCTCCTCACGCGCTCGTTGCCCGTGGGCGCGGAGACGGTGAAGGACGCGGAGGCCTCGGTGGCCTTCGATGCCGCTCAGGCCCAGGTGCCCCGCGCCCCCGAGTCCTCGGGCGTCGCGGTGGCGCTCGCGCTGGACGCGCCGAGCCTGAAGACCGGCCAGCCCTTCACCGGCACCCTCACCGTCTCGGCCCGCGACGGGCAGCTCCCGCCGGGCGTGGAGCCGGACTTCTTCGTGCCCGAGCGCATCCGCGGCATCGCCCGCATGGGCCTCACCCTGGAGGCGCCGGGGCGCTTCAGGCTCGAGGGGGCCGCCGCGCCGGACGCTCCCGCCGAGCCCCCGCGCCTCAAGGGCGTGCTGCGGCTGGGCACGGCCCAGACGGGGTACCGGGCGCTGGAGGTGGATGTGCCGCTGGCGCCCGTGGAGCTCGTCCCCGTGGCCGCGCCCGTCGCCGCGAAGGGAGCGCCCGCCGCCGCGCAGCTCGCCGCGCCCGTGCTCCCCGCGCAGGCGGTGGTGCCCGCGGCCGCGCCGCCGATCTCCCTGGGCCTGGCGCTGCTGTTCGCCTTCCTGGGTGGCGCCATCCTCAACCTCATGCCGTGCGTCTTCCCCGTGCTGGCGCTCAAGGCCTATGGCTTCACGCGCATGGCGCAGGAGGAGCGCGGGCAGGTGGGCGCGCACGCGCTGGCGTACACGGGCGGAATCGTCGGGACGATGCTGTCGCTGGCCGGCGTGGTGCTCGCGGTGCGCGCGGGCGGCCACAGCGTGGGCTGGGGCTTCCAGTTCCAGGAGCCGCTCTTCGTCGCCGCCGTCTGCGCGGTGCTGGTGGCCTTCGCGCTCAACCTCTTCGGCGTCTTCCACGTGGGCACGGATGGCACGGCGCTGGCGGGCAAGGTGGATGCCTCGCGCGGCCTGGCGCGCAGCGTGGGCGAGGGCGTGCTCGCGGTGGTGCTGGCCACGCCCTGCTCGGCGCCGCTGATGGGCACGGCGGTGGGCTTCGCCTTCGCCGCCGGCCCGGGCACCGTGGTGGCCATCTTCACCGCGCTGGGCCTGGGGCTGGCGCTGCCCTTCTGCGCGCTGGTGATGGTGCCGGGGCTGGCGAAGCGGCTGCCGAAGCCGGGCGTGTGGATGGAGCGCGCCAAGCAGCTGCTGGGCTTCGCGCTGCTGGGCACCGCGGTGTGGCTGGTGTGGGTGATGGGCGGGCTGGCGGGGGTGGACGGCATGGCGCGGCTGCTCGCGTTCCTCGTCGCCGTGGCCCTGGGCGCGTGGCTGTATGGGCTGGCGCAGGCGGCCGATGGCGCGCGGCGGTGGGTGGGCGTTCTGGGCGCGCTGGCGGTGCTGGTGGCGACGGCGGGCTTCACCCTGCGCTTCGATGGGGCGGCTCCCGAGGCACGCACCTCCTCGGCGCTGGCGGCCCAGCCCTGGGACGAGGCCGCGGTGGCCGCGGCGCTGAAGGCCGGGCAGCCCGTCTTCATCGACTTCACCGCGGACTGGTGCCTCACCTGCAAGTTCAACGAGCGCACCGTGCTGGCGCGCGAGGAGGTGCGCGCCGCCTTCACGCGCCACCAGGTCGCCTTCTTCGTCGCGGATTGGACTCGCCGCGACGCGAGTATCTCCGCCAAGCTGGCCGCGCATGGTCGGGCCGGCGTTCCCATGTACCTCGTCATCAGCCCCTCGGCGCCGGACCGCCCGGAGGTGCTGCCCGAGCTGCTCACCGCGGACCTCGTCGTCCAGGCCGTGGAGCGGGCATCCGGTCGCGGCGCCGACGCGACGTGATGGCGGCTCGCGCATCCCAGTCGCCGCAGGTTCATTCGGGAAGGGGGCTCTCCCTCCTCTCATTCTGATTCGATGGAGATGAAGCCATGAAGCGTGTCCTTACTGCTCTCGCGCTCACCGCCGCGCTCGGCGTGGCCGCTCCCGCCCTGGCCGCCGATAGCGCCGAGGTGGGCAAGCCCGCCCCCGCCTTCACCCTGAAGGACGAGACGGGTCAGGAGCACTCGCTGGCGCAGCACCAGGGGAAGATCGTCGTGCTCGAGTGGACCAACCCGGGCTGCCCCTTCGTCCAGCGCCACTACAGGGCCGCCACCATGCAGCACACCCTCGACGGCTTCGCCGCGAACAAGGTGGTGTGGCTGGCCGTGGAATCCACCTCCAGCAACACGCCGGCCAGGTCCGCGGCCTGGAAGAAGGAGAAGGGCTTCACCTACCCCGTGCTGCAGGATGCGGACGGCAAGGTGGGCAAGGCCTATGGCGCGAAGACGACGCCGCACATGTATGTCATCGACGAGAAGGGCGTGCTGCGCTACGCGGGCGCCATCGACGATGATCCGCGCGGCAGGAACGCGAACGCCGTCAACCACGTGAAGACGACGGTGGACGCGCTGCTCGGCGGCAAGCCCGTGCCGGCCGCCACCACCGAGCCGTATGGCTGCACCGTGAAGTACAAGAGCTGAGCCTCCCTCAGCGAGGCGGAGCACGGGGCTGCGGCCGGCCATTTCCCGTGTCGATGAGTCCGCGCAGATAGGCAAGGACTTCGGGCGATGACCAGTCGAGTGAGCCCGTGGCGCGTGCGATCTCTTCACCTTGGGTGTTGAGGATGAGGGTCAGCGGCAGCCCTGACGCACCCAGCACCTCCCCCGTCCGCCCCCGCGGATCGTAATAGCTCTTGAGGACCTTGAGGCCCGTCGAGGCCCGGAAGCGCTCGACGGCACGGCGGCCCTCACGGTCGAGAGAGACCGCGATGACCGCCAGCTTCTCGCTCCCAAGCGCGGTCTGCAGCCGCTCCAGGGAAGGCATCTCGTGCACACACGGGCCGCACCATGTCGCCCACAGGTTCAGCACCACGATTCTCCCCGCGAGCTCCTTCGGACCGAGCTCCCGGCCCTCGCTGTCGATGATGCGGAAGTCGGGCAGCGGGCGGGGAGGCGTCACGCGCGTGATGCCTCCCGGCAGCGGGGCTTCCGCCTCGGCCCGGGACGTCACGAGCACCACACCCAGGAGCCAGAGCACGAGCCACGCGCGGTTGATCATGGACGCTTCTCCAAGAGCTGGCGGAAGATCAGGAACACCGTGTTGTACGACTCCTGCTGCTCCGCGTTGGGCGAGTCGTAGAAGCGATTGCCGAGAGCGCCCCTGCCCACCGTGGCAGATTCGGCGAGGACGCCGACGCGCCCCTGGCCGATGTCGGCCTCGGCATAGAGGGCGCGGCCCTCCTCATCCATCAGCACGGGGAAGCCGCCGGCCACGGAGTGGATGGGTCTCGTGAACCGGTAGACCTTGCCTTCCGCGTCGGGCGTGACGCGCTCCGCCGTGGGGCGGACAGGCTGCCGGACCACACTCAGGCCAAAGGGCGCGAGCACGGAGTTGGTCTCCGAGCCCGGCTCCAGCAGCCCATCCATCACCAGCAGGCGCCCACCCCTGGAGACATACCGCACGAGCTCCTCCTGTTCCTGGGTCGACAGGCGCCGGCTCGGGTGCACCAGCACGACGACGGAGGCGGTCTGGAGCGACTGCCTGAGATCATGGGAGAAGACGGGCATCAGGCCGAGCCGCTGGGTGGCCACGACCAGCGTATCGAAGCCGTGCATGTCATATTGCGCGTCCGTGATCAGGCCCGGGGGAAACGGCGCCTTCGAGATGTCCAGATCGAAGACCACCGTGGGGATCTGCGCTTTGGGCGTTGGCAGGGTGAGGCTGCTGGCCGCCAGCGTGGTCACCGCCGTCCCGAGCGACACTCCGGCCAGGATGCCACCTGCGGCCGCCATGCCACCGCGCAGCCAGAAGCTCGCGCTGAGCGCCAGGAGCGCTCCGAGCGTGGCCAGCCACGACACGAGTCGCAGGGGCGTCGACTCGCGGTTCAGGTATTGGACGGTGGCGAGCACCAGCTCCCGCCGGCCCGGGAAGAAGAGGGAGAAGTTGGAGAAGGGCGTGCTGTCGCTGCTCAGCGCGACTCGCCCTGGCCCCACATGGCGCGTCGCGAACTGGAGGAAGAAGCCCAGACCGTCACTCGGGTCCAGCTTGATGTTTCCGAAGAAGCCGGGGTTGTTGTAGTCCGCCTCCTCGGAGCCGAGCGCCGTGCCGATGATCGGAGCCTGGATCCCAGCGGATGCCACGATCGTGGCGGAGGTCTCGAACTCGAACTCCTTCACGAGCCGCGCGATCGGATGCGCGCCCCAGCGTGGGGCGGTCCAACGCGTGGTCGAGCCGGTGACGAGATCAAAGGTGTCGTCCGAGCGCAGCCTGAGGCCGAACCTCGACGACACCTCGTTGAGGTAGGTCGTCATCCCGAACAGGTCCGTATGGTCGCCGATCATGAAGAGCCCGCCACCGCGGTGGACAAAGGCTTCGATCGCATCCACCTCCTGAGGCTGGAACGCGGTCGTGGGCGTCTTCAGGACGAGCACGTCAACGCCATCGAGCGCCGCAGGGGTGATGGGCCCTTGTTCCCGCGTCCACCGCCGCACGTCGTAGTGCCAGCCGAGGAGATCGTAGAGGTTGCCGTAGGAGTACGCCGCCCGTCGGCCGAACTCCTTCGTATCGAAGGGCAGATCCGTCCGCTCCCAGTCACCGTGGGAGTCGTCGACCATGACGCGCCCCTGCTTGGGACGCCCGGGATCCTCCCAGGAGATGGCGAGGGTCCAGCACAGCCCCAGCGCCATCGCCGCCGAGGCCGTCGCGAAGGGTGTGCCCAGGGGCTGCGCCTTGAGTTCGATGGAGGAGGGGGCCAGCACCAGCGCCGGGAGCCAGGACAGGAGCGTGAACCAGGGGCCCACCTCGACGCCCTGCACGGGGAGGTCCGCGCGAGCCAGCAGCAGTCCCAGGGTGCGCAGCAGCGCGTAGCCACACAGGAGCGCGCCCCAGCGCAAGAGCACCGCACGGGCGCGGGCGAGCGGAACGGCCACGGCTGTGCCGGCGAGTCCGGCGAGCATCATCACCAGAATGAACGCGGACATGCGCGTCAGGCTGGGCCGGTACTCCAGGAGCAGGTTGCCGTCGTGCACGACGAGGTTGCCACCGCGGGGGGCGCTGTCCAGGCCGAACGCATGGGCCATCGCCGACAACAGCTCCGCGCCCCCGGGGAGATCCTTCCAGAGGGCCAGCTGGAGCTCCAGCGTGTGGGCCGTGAGGAACTGGATGGCGAGCACGAAGAGGATGGCCGCCGCGCGCCGCGCGAGCCCCACGGAAGATGGAAGGGACGCGGCGACGGCGCCCAGCCCCAGGGTGATCCCGGCCAGCCCCGCGGCTGACATTCCGGAGAACGTCTCACCGAACCAGAGCTGCCAGCCGACTGCGGAGAGCAGGATGCCGAGCAACAGCGTGCGCCCGCGAATCACGGCTTCAGCCCCCCTGCCAACAGGGCGTCAAGGAACCGGACGTTGCCGGGATGGAATTGTTTCTCGCCCTCGAACCGCTGATCGTCGAGGAAGCGGTGATCGCCTATCGCGATGCAGCGGCCGCCTCCAGCGGAGGTCTCGGCGACGACCGTGAAGTCCTTGCTCCTGGCATGGACGATGGGAGTGGTGCCCTCTTCGGCCATGACCGCCCAGGCGTCGAAGAAGTCCAGCCGCTCACCCTTCCAGGTGGCTTGGACGGGGCCCAAGGGGATGGGCTCGATGCGGAGCCCGCACAGCGCCAAGAGGGTGTTGGCGGCATCGAGCTCCTTTCCTCCGGCGGCGACGAAGAGCGTGCCTCCCCGCGCCAGGAGCCGCTGGAGCGCTGCGAGATCCTCAGCTCCCGGGACTCGGGCGGGTGCCAGGAACATCGCCATCCCGGCCCCATCGAGCATGGCGGGCCCCTGGTCGCGATCGGCCACGGGGAGGAACCCTGCCCGCTGAGCCGCCGTGAACAGGCCGCCATACGAATGGTCCGCGAAGAACTCGAAGGCGAAGCCAGGCGCGAGTCGTCCGTCCACGACGGCAACGGAACCTGGCGATGCCAGCGGCGGCAGCGGGCTGCGTGGCAGGAGCAGGGCCAACGCCTCGCCCGCGATCACCGCGGCCACCACAGGCAGCACGCTGGAGCGCCTTCCTGCCCGCGTGATCCAGAGCGCGAGCCCCGCCCCCAGCAGGCTCACTCCGGCCAGCATCCTCCAGATCCGCGAGGGGGTGGGATGGGCCAGGTAGGCGAAGAGCTGGCGGATGAACGCATGGGCAAAGGGCAGGCCCAGGACCTGGAAGGTCGAGGTGTCACCCAAGGCGATGACGCGCCCCTCGCCAGCCTCCGCGCCGGCGACCAGCACGAGATCCCCCAGCCGTTCTCCGAGCTGGTAGCGGTAATCCCCCAGCAAGCCGCCCTGCCCCTCGTTGAGGCGGTTGCCATAGTCCCCAAAAGCGTAACGGCCGAGGATGAGCGGGCGCGCCGTGGCGCTGGAGAGCCGCAGCGATGCGCCCGTGCCGATCTGCGTCTCCACGGACCCGCTCAGCCCGGCCGTGATGGGGTGCGGACGGATCTCCAGGCTGTTCTGCCAATGCCTGCGCAGGGGAAAGGCGGAGTCGAACTCGAAGCGAATCCCGACGGGACTCAGCAAGTCGTTCAGCGGGGCCATGATCCCGAAGAGATCCGTGTGATCGCCCATCACCAGCAGCCCACCGCCTGCGCGGACGAACTTCCAGACTGCCTCACGTGTCTCGGGATCGAGCGGGTGTTTCGGGTTGATGAAGACGAGAACGGCCACATCCGTGAGGCCCGCGCGCACAGCCGCACTGTCCACCGTCCGCACCGTGTGGCCGGACCGGATCAGGAGCTCCTTCAGCCCGCCGTAGAGGCCCGCCTGGATCAAGCCATACCGGCCGCGCTCGGGCTGTGAGAAGTCGAAGAAGCCATCGTCATGGAAGGCGACCGCACCCGTTGCGGGGCGAGCCTGGGGCGGGGTGAGGAGCACCCCGGCACCTGCCGCCACCAACAGGACGCCCGCCCAAGCCTGGCGGGGCAGGGCAGCGGCCGGCCATGTCTCGGTGAGCCCGAAGACTCCCAGCCGCTTGCCCAGGGGGAGGAGGACGGCGAGCAGGGCGAAGGTCCCCGCCAGTGTCGCCATGGCGCCGGGAGGGGCGTTTCCAGGCTGATCCGCTTCGCCGAGGAGGTAGGCGGGCGGAGTCATGATCCCCTGTGCCGCAGCCTTGAGGAGTTCTTCGAGCCGGGGCTGGGCCGCGACAAGGGCGATGGACAAGCCCACACCGGCCAGCAGGTAGACCAGGAGGGGCCGAGCCCTCGCCCGGAGCTGGCGGAACGACCAGGGCCGCGGCGGGATGGCCAGCGCGAGGGTGAGCAGCAGCGTCCAGAGGCCCGAGGGGGTGGGGCCGAGATGCAGGTTCGTGCCCGCCAGCAGGCTCGCCGCCCAGGAAATCATCGCGGCCAGTCCATCGAGACCCAGCCACACCAGGGTGCTGTGGCGGCTGGCCAGGTAGACGGCGGCGAAGGTGACGACTGCCTTCGCTGCCGCCTGAAAGCCATTGGCTCCGGGGCGGCCGCGAGTGGCCAGGGCGCATCCCACGGAGAGCGCGACGGTGGCCAGGAGATCGGTCTGCCGACCTCCGTCATCGGCGGCGAGTGCCAGAGGCACGGGCAGGAGCGACGCCATCGTCAGAAGCCGCGCGCTCCAGGGACGATCCCATCGGATCAGGCGCCCGGCCAATCTCGCTTGCATGGCCAGGAGGGCCACCAGGCAGAAGCGGCCAAAGGCAGGGCTCCAGGGGCCGAGCAGCCCAGTGGCGACAACCGCCGCCGCCGCCGGGAGGGCGAGCACCGCCAGCACTTCCGAGGAGGAGCGCTGCCCGGGGCTCTCGCCTGGGGAGGGCGAGACCTGACTCCCAGAGGCGGGTGCGCCGCTCGTTTCGTTCGGGGCCTGCTGCGCAGGTGTCGCCTGGGGGGCTTCACCGAGCTGTGCTGAGCTGTCGGACACCATGCGGTTCATTCCGAAGACGGGGTTTGTGCAGGCCTCAGGGCCTGGCCCGCGCCTTCGAGCGGCCCTCCTGCAGCAGCACCTCCGTCATGTCCTTCGCATCGGGGCTGAGGTTCAACTCAAAGTCCGAATCGGCGATCGCCACCTGGAGATGATAGACGAACTCCGCCTCCAGGCGGGTGGACCGTGAGGTGCCCGTGTCCGCCTCGACATGCGTCGTCTCACTCTCGACGCGGCGCACGAGCAGGTCCTCCGGGTCCACCCACAGGTTCATCTCCATCCGGGTCGTGTCGCTGAGGACGATGGGCCCCTGGGAGCGGAGCACATACGTGCTCTTGCCGTGCCAGCTCTCACGCGTCAGGGTGAACGGGTGTGAGACGATCTCGGCGGCGAGTTCTGGCTCCGCCATCGGATCGGTGTAGCGCGACCCGAGCTCCTCTGGGACACGGTCGTGATCGATGAAGGTCTCGTGGAGGATCGGCGGTCCCCCAGGCGTTGGGTTCTGGAGCGCATAGCGTGTCCGGAGGACCCGGCCATCATGGACCCAGACAAGCTCGCCGCCGTCGGTCCGCTTGAGCCCGTCAGGCCCCTCCATCTCGACCTTCATCGAGCCCGGAAGGGTTTCGAAGCGGGCCTTGCGGTCCTGTTGGAGGATCCGGGCCTGACCGTCCGTCATCGTCAGGGGTTGCCCGGTGGCCCTGACGATCGTGTGGAAGGTCATGTCGACCTGCCGGGGGACCGGCCGCAAGGCCCCATACGCGGCATTCACCCGCCGCATCACGTCCGTCGCGGAGGGGGTGGGAGTACACCGGGCGAGGACCAGCGCAAGCGAGCCTGCGATGACAGCCGCGCAGAGGCTCCGCGCGAGGAGCCTCTGGGCTCTGGGAGGCGCCCCCACGCCAGGGCTCATCGCGGTGACATCATCGCGAACGAGCTCGCGAGCTGGAGCGGCTGACGCTCCGTCTTGCCGTTGCTCGAGACGCGCGTCTCCCAGCCCAGCTGGTCGGTGATGGCGATCATGTACACGTCACTCTCCGCCGGGTTCTTCGGCGTGGGGAGTGCCACGCGCATCAGGCGATCAGAGGCGGCCTTGCCCTCGGCCAGCAACTCCTGGGCGCCGCTCGCGGTCGTCCGATAGACCTTGAAGGACTCCGCGGTGCTCCCCGTGGTGATCCAGGACAGCTCGATGCCTCGCTCCGTGCGCGCCAGGTTGAAGCCCGCGACGCGCACCGAGGCAACGTCTCCCTGCGGGCCGAAGGGGCAGGAGGCCGCGACGACGTTCGAGGTGCCGTAGGCCGCGAGCATCGTTCCACTACCCTTGTCCTCCCCCTGGCTCGAGCAGCTCTTGCAGGCCGAGCCGATGCAGCCGCTCTGGCCGCAGGCGGAGCCGACGCAGCCGCTCTGGGTGCAGGCCGAGCCCACGCAGGCGCTGAGGCTGCAGGCGGAGCCGGCACACGCGGAGCCACCACACACAGAGCCGACGCACCCGCTGCCGCCGCAGGAGCTGCCGACGCAGCCGCTGCCCCCACACGCGCTGCCGGCACAGCCGCTGCCGGCACAGGCGCTGCCAACACAGGCGCTGCCGCCACACGCGCTGCCGCCGCAGACACTGCCGCCGCAGCCGCTGCCCCCACACGCGCTCGCCGCGCAGCCACTCCCCGCGCACCCACTCGCCGCGCAGGCGCTCGCCGCGCAGCCGCTCGCCGCACAGGCGCTGATCAGCCCGCTGGGAAACAAGAAGGCCGTCTGCACCCCATCCTCCGCGGGCTGCATGGGAGCCTGCGCGACATCCTGCGCGGGCTTGCCGTCGAAGATGTGCTGCATCTCATGGAGACGCTGCTCATAGAGCGGGGTGACCACAGGACGCGGTGAAGCCTTGGCCTTCATGGGCTGGGAGCGGGTTCCGCAGCCCGACTGCACCACAGCAAACACCAGGACGGCCGCGATGGACGCCCCCAGGAAGCTCATCGAGCGCTGCATGTTTTCCTCTCCATGGCTCGTGATCTCGTCAGTGGACTCGCTGCTGCACCGAGGCCGTTACACGCGTCAACGCGGGCTGGCCTGCTCCGGATTGGCCTTCAGCTGCGCTTGGACCTCGTCAGTGAGGTCCTCGGCATTGGGATGAAGCGCGAGCCCAAACGCATCACGCGGCAAGGGCACGTCGAACTCGTAGGTGAAGCTCCCCTCGTACACTCCATGGACCACATGGGGCTTGCCCACCGTGATCTCCTGGTCGAAGTCCATCTCCATGTGCTCGACCAGGAGGCTCGTGGGGTTGATCCACAGCTCGAGGCTGGCTTGGGTATCCGCCGCCATCGCGATCGGCCGGGTGGTCTCGATGACATAGACCGGTGTGCCCTGGCTGGCCTCCTGGCGGAACTGCAGAGGCTCCTGGGCGAGCATGTCGAAGAGCTTGAGCGTCGCGAGGTCGCCTGCGTAGAGGGAGGCCAGTGAGGGATCGAGCTTGGACTCATCGATCTTGTAGGAGAAGGCGACCGGCTTCCCATCAGGGCCTGTGGGCCCCTCATAGTTGACGAGGATCACGCCTCCGTTGCGGACCGCGACCATCTTCCCGCCAGGGTAGCGCTGAATCTGCCCGCCGGCTTCCTTGGGGTGGACGAGGACCTCGGACTCGGTCATCTCGGTCCGCTGCTGGCCCGCGGCCTGAAGCGTGACGAGGGTGGCGACTGTCTCCGTGTCGGGTTGATCCTCGGTGCGGAGGATCGTCCGTGTCCGCTGAGTGATGCGTTGCGCGGAGGGATTGAGCTCGATGTAGCGTTGTTTGACACGACCGAGCAGGTCGGCCGCTTTTTGCTGTTCTTCCTTGATCTGCTCGGGCGGGGTCCCCCCAGATGGGGCCGTGTGCGTACAGGCAACCAACCACCCAATCAAGACCGGAACGGTGCAGACCGCAGTTGCGAGGCGTCGCATCTGAACTCTCCCCTCCAGCGGCGTTGCAAACAGGCCAGCTATCTGGCGCCGACCCATACGGAATGTCAATAAGAGAAATGACGGCGAGTGATTCCGTTCAGGGAGGTCCCGCTCGACATGAAGCGGCGGGCACGGCCCCCGAGAGCCCTTGCCCACGCCTCTCCCGTCCTTCGAGGAGGGGCTCCTGTCCGCGGGGACGGCCGAGGCCTACGCGGCCACGGGCTCCCCGCGCGAGCGGGTGCGCGCGGACAGCTCGCGGCGACGGCCCTTGCGCAGCACGTCGAGGCGGACCTCGGGATCATCCGACAAGGCCATCAGCCGCTGCACGTCATCCACGCTGCCCACCGGGCGCTGGTTGATGCCCAGCAGCAGATCCTCCGACTGGAGGCCCGCGTCATCGGCGGGCGTGCCCTGCTGCACCTTGAGGATGAGGACACCGCGGGGCTGGCCGGTGTCTCGGACCTGCGCGGGCTCGAGCGCCACGGCCCGGGCCGCCACTCCCAGGTAGCGCCGCTCCACCTTGCCGCGCTGGATGAGGAGGCTCGCCACCCAGGCTGCGGTGGTGGCGCTGATGGCGAAGCCGATGCCCTGCGCGTAGGGCAGCACCAGCGTGTTGATCCCGACCACCTGGCCGCGCGTGTTGAGCAGCGGCCCGCCCGAGTTGCCCGGGTTGATGGCCGCGTCCGTCTGGAGCATGCCCTCGAGCATCGTCCCATCCGGCAGGGCGAGGCTGCGGTTGATGGCGCTCACCACGCCCAGCGACACGGACTGCTCCAGCCGGAACGGGTTGCCGATGGCCACCACGAGCTGCCCCATGTGCACGTCCTTCAGGTCGGCCAGGGGCAGGGTGGGGAAGTCCGTGCCCTCGGCGCGCAGGACGGCGAGGTCCGTGGGCGCGTCCCCGCCGATGACGGTGGCCTTGCGCTCCTCGCCGGTGGAGAGCGTCACCGTCGGCCGGCGCGAGTTGCGCACCACGTGGCGGTTGGTGAGCACATAGCCGTCCGGCGTGAGGAAGAGGCCGGTGCCGTGGCCGCGCCCATGCTCCAGGCCCACCACGGCGGGCGAGGCGCGGGCGACGAGCGCCTCGAGATCATCGGAGAACTGCTGCAACAGCTTCATGGTCTGCACCTTTCTTCCCATGCGCGCACGTCACGAGCGCTTGCCGATGGTGAGGGACACCTCGCGCACCTCGCCGGCCC
The DNA here is from genome assembly GCA_016926755.1 of Myxococcaceae bacterium. Lineage (GTDB taxonomy): Bacteria > Myxococcota > Myxococcia > Myxococcales > Myxococcaceae > Hyalangium. The sequence continues at coordinate 81,460 of JAFGNZ010000025.1, forward strand.
GCAGCACCTTGGCGGAGACGGTGGTGCCCACCTGCTCCTCGGAGAGGTAGCCGAGCAGATCCTCCACGCCCTCCAGCGGGCGGCCGCCGAGGCTCACCAGCACGTCCCCCTGCACCAGGCCGGCGCGGTGGGCAGGGCCGTCCGGCTCCACGGAGAGGAAGATGAGGCCGGACTCGCTGCCCGCCACGCTCCACAGGTGCTTGGGGACGCGCACGGGGTAGGCGCCGACGCCCAGGTAGCCGCGGCGGACGCCGCCGTGCTCCTTCAAGGTGTTCACCACGCGGGTGAGCGTCTCGCCGGGGATGGCGACGGCGGCGGTGCGGGAGAAGGCGGCGGTGAGCAGCCCGAGGAAGCGCCCCTGCGCGTCCACCAGGGGTCCGCCGGAGAAGCCGGGCGGCAGATCCGCGTCCGTCTCCAGGTAGCGATGGATGCGGCCCCCGGCGTGGGTGCGCCACTCCTCCCCCAGGGCGCTGACGATGCCCAGGGTGGCGCGAGTGGTGCGGCCGGGGTGGCCCAGGGCGAGCACGAGGTGGCCCACCTTCACGCCGTCCAGGGGCGCGGGGGCCAGCGGGGTGAGGCCGGAGGCGTCGGCCTTGAGGAGCGCGAGATCCGTGCTCGGGTCGCGCCCGACGAGCTCGGCGGGGACGGTGCGGCCCTCGGGGAGGTGGACCTGGAGCGGGCCCTCCTGCTCGACGGAGTGGCTGGTGGTGAGGATGTGGCCCTCGCTGCTCCAGATGATGCCGGTGGCGCCGCGGCGGCGGCGGGCCTCCACGCGGGCGAGGGAGGGAGCGAGGCGCTCGATGAGGGAGGCGAGGGACTGGGAGAAGGCGAGCAGATCGGCCATGGCGTTTCCTTTCACGCCAGAAGTTAAAGGCCTCGGGCGCGCACCACATCGGCGAGACGGTCAGGGCGGGGACCTCTCCATTCGGGCAGGGTGCCTCCCCGTCCGGAGGGCGCCGGCGCGGCACACCTGCCTCGGAGGGGAGGAGCCCCACGCTCCTGGAGGGGACGGCACTACAGCGTCACCAGCCCCATCCTCGCGGCGCGGACGACGGCCTCGGTGCGCCGCTGGACGCCCAGCTTGGCGAGCACCGCGTTCACGTGGAACTTGGCGGTGTGCTCGCTGATGTCGAGCCGGTCGGCGATGGCCTTGTTGGAGAGGCCCTCGGCCAGTAGCGCGAGCACCTCGCGCTCCCGGGGGGTGAGGGCCTCCGGAGCAGTGGCGGCGGGCGCGGAGGCCCGGGGCGCCGGGCGGACGGGAGAGAGGGCAGGCTCGAAGACGGCGAGCCCTCGGGCCACGGCCTGGAGCGCGGCCAGCAACGGGCCCGCGGCGGCATCGCGAAAGAGCAGGCCACGGGCCCCGGCGGCGAGCGCCAGCTCCCCGGCCGCCTCATCCGGCACCAGCGCGAGCACGGGCGCACCCAGCTCGGGGATTTCCAGGCGCCCGTTGGCCTCCGTGAGGCGCAGGCCCACGTCCCACAGCACCACGTCGGGGGGCTCGGCGCGAGCGGCCTCCAGCTCCGCCAGGGTGCCGGCCGCGGTGAGGGTGATGCCATCGCCGCCCTGCTCGGAGAGGGCGCGGGAGAGCGCACCGCGGGCGAGCGGATCCTCGGCGACCAGGGCGAGGCGGAGCGGTGAGGCGGGCGAGTCCGGCACGTTCCCCCATGCCTAACCGATGGGTGGGTGTTTTGCCGGGCCATGTGCGCAGGCCCCATGCCAAGGTGAGGGAGGATACCCTCACCCCGGCCCTCTCCCCAGGGGAGGGGGAGGAGGAGGCACGGATGAGACGCGGGCTGATGGTGATGCTCTGGATGCTCGGCGCGAGCGCGTGGGCGCAGGCCCCGGGCCGCTTCACGAAGCAGGGGGACGAGCTCGTCGCCCACGTGCGCGAGCGCTTCTACGATGCGAAGAAGGCCGCGGCGTGGGCCGCGCGGCACCAGGGCTATGGCGCAGCGGCGAAGAGCGAGGAGGACTTCGCGCGGCTCACGCACGCGGCGCTGGCGGAGCTCCAGGCGTCGCACACGGCGTACTACCCGCGAGACAGCCTGGGGCACGTGGGGCTGTCGTCCATCTTCCGGTGGGCGCTGAAGCTCAAGCAGGTGGAGTACGTGAGCATGGGCGTGGATGTGGCGGAGCGGCCCGAGGGCACCTTCGTGCGCCACGTCTTCGCGGGAGGCCCGGCGGAGAAGGCGGGGCTGCTGCGGGGTGACCGGCTCGTGAGCGTGGAGGGCAAGCCGTTCCACCCGGTGCACTCGCTGAGGCAGCGTGCCGGGAAGCCCACCCGGGTGACGGTGGAGCGCGTCAAAGGCCAGCCGCCGCTCACGGTGACGGTGACGCCGCGCCGGATCGACCCGAGGGCCGAGTGGCTCGAGGCGCAGGAGAAGAGCTCGCGCATCCTCGAGCGGGGCGGCAAGCGCGTGGCGTACCAGCACCTCTATTCGTGCGCGGGCCGGGAGCACCAGGATGCCCTGGCGGAGTACATCCTCTACCGCGCCGAGCGCGCGGACGCGCTGGTGGTGGACCTCCGGGATGGGTGGGGCGGGTGCAGCCCGGAGTTCCTCAACCTCTTCAACCCGCGGCTCCCGGTGCTCACGTCGGTGGACCGCAACGGGAAGCAGGTGGTGACGACGGGCAGCTGGCTCAAGCCGGTGGTGCTGCTGGTGAACGGCGGCTCGCGCAGCGGCAAGGAGCTGGTGGCGTTCGCGATGAAGCAGCGGAGCATGGCGACGCTGGTGGGCGAGCGGACCGCGGGGGCGGTGCTGGCGGGCACGCCGCTGCGCCTGTCCAACGGGGATCTCCTCTACCTGGCGGTGATGGACGGCAGCATCGACGGGGCCCGGCTGGAGGGGGTGGGCGTGAGCGTGGACGTCGAGGTGCCGGACGCGCTGCCGTACGCCGCGGGGAAGGATCCGCAGCGCGAGAAGGCGCTCGAGGTGGCCGCGGCGGCCAGGCCCGCGGACGCTCCGGCCGAAGGCTTGAAGTGAGGGCTCGCGGCTCCCCACCGCGCCTCACCCTGAGCTCAGTGACGCCGGCGCTCCAGCTCGCGGGTGAGGGACTCCTCCAGGCCGCGAAGGACCTCCTCGGCGTCGAAGGACTCCTGCTCGGAGTCCCACTCCAGCAGCGGGTCGGCGATGGCCATGCGCTGGGTGAGGGCGCGCAGCCGTGAGAGCGCGCGCTCCAGGGTGAGCAGCAGGGCGGCGTTCTCCGGGGAGCGCTGCTGCAGCAGGCTGACGCCCAGCTCCAGCGACTGCAGCGGGGTGTTGGCCGCGTCGCGCACCACCAGGAGCAGCCGCGCCAGCCGCTCCAGGAACTCGGCCTCGGCGCGGGCCTTGAGCAGCCGCTGCTCGATGCGCAGGGTCCGCGCGCGGAAGGCCAGCAGCCCGCACGCCGTGCCGCCCCAGACGAGGGTGATCCACGGCTCCCACGGCATCCCCAGCCGCGTGTGCAGCCCGAGCCCATACCAGAGGAGCACCCCCTCCGCGGCGAACGCGCCCACGAGGCCGTAGCCGAGCGCGGGCCGGGTGGGCGCCAGCAGGCCGATGCCCAGCATGAGCAGGCGGTGGCCCGTCAGCGGCATCCACACGAGGCCCGAGGCGGCCATGGCCACCTCCGCCACGGCGAAGATGGGCAGGTAGGGGATCGCCACGGCGGCAAAGGCGGCCGAGCTCAGCTCGGCGCTCGGGTTGGCGCGCCGGACGAGCAGCAGCACCAGCAGGCCGAGCGACTCCAGCGCGTGGAGGGCTCGGAGCGAGGGGAGCAGCAGGTTGCCCGGGTGCACCTGCCAGTCGATGAAGATGTAGGCCACCTCTCCGAGCAGCGTCAGGCCAGTGGCGAAGAGGGCGGCCCACCAGGCGCGCACGCGCTGATCTTCGGTGATCGGGAGCGGCCGGTGGTCAGGAGGAGCTTGAGCCATCGGGGTCCCCCACCAGCGCCATCAGATCCTTTGCGTCGACAGGCTTGGACAGCACTCGCACCTGGGTCAGCTCATGTGCCTGGCGCACCAGCGGGTGGGAGCGGGCATGGCCGGTGAGGAAGACGATGCGCCCGGCGAAGCGGTGCTGCCGCAGCCAGTGGTAGGCATCCAGGCCGTTGGCAACACCCGAGCCCAGGTTGATGTCGAGGAGGGCCAGCTCGCACCCGAGCACCTGCTCCTGCTGGCGGGTCATCGCCTCGAAGGAGGCGGCGCTCACGCAGGCCTTTGCACCAGAGGCCAGCAGGATGTCGCACAGCAGCGACCGCAGGTCTTCATCGTCCTCGAGCACCAGCACCCGTTGCACGTCGCTCCCCTTGAGAGACCGCGAAGAACAGGCTCGATCCCCTGGCCACCGGGTCGCAAGACACGGTGTGTCCCTACCGCTGCCTATCGTACAGGTGGCTGGGGAGGGGGAGTCGAGGATCCAGGAGGTGGGTGGAGGGCCTGCACCTCAGCCCCGGGCGAACACGTACTGGGTGTCCGCGCGCGGCACCTTGATCATATGCACCGGGTGCGTCAGCGCGTCTCCCGCTCCGTCCTGGGGGCCTGGGGCCGTCTCCCGGTACAGCACGCACGTCACCGGCGCGCCGAGCACCTCCGAGAGGTCCACCACCCGCACCACCTGGATGCCGTAGCCGGTGGTGGGCTTGCGGCCGGCGCACACCGCGAGGACGACCTCTCGCGAAAAGTCCACCTCGGCTGCGTTCGGCGGGTAGCGCCGCGAGGAGAGCTCGAACCAGGCCTCGTACTCCTCGCGTGAGGTGATGATGTGGTGCCCCGACTTCTCGGCGCCGTTGCGCTCATCACGGAACACGTCGCTGAAGGCCACTTCCCGGGGCATTGCCTTGCTCATGCACCACCCTTCGTACACCGAGCCGGTGAGCGGGTCCATGATCGCTGGCCGGCGACGATGTGCCGTGTCCTGGGGGCCGCATCCCGGAGAGGCCGGCGGGGCAGAAATAATGCTTGTCGTGCTGGCTCGGGCGCCCTAGAGCACCAGCGGCGCATGTCCCTGATCGTCATCCTGCTCGCCGCGGGATTCTTCGTCATCCTCTTCTCCCAGTTCGGCCACCGCCTCCCGGCGCGCAACTCGCTGATCTGGTGGTTGGTGGCGCTCTTCCTGCTCACCGCGGCGATCGAACCCAACCTGTTCCGCCCGATCATCCGGGTGCTGGGCATCGAGCTCGTCAGCAACTTCGTGCTCGGCGGGATGATGATGTTCCTGTTCTTCCAGATGGTGGAGCAGCAGGCGGAGAACAGGCGGTTCTCCCGGCAGATCGTCGAACTCACCACGAGCTTCGCCGCGCGCTTCTTCCCAGAGGAGCAGGCGCGGCGCCTCGCGGAGGGCGGCCGCAAGGTGCTGATCATCCTCCCTTGCTATAACGAGGCCGGAGCGCTCCCGGAGGTCCTCTCCAGGCTCAAGGCGCTGGAGGCGCTGTCCACCGGGCCGGAGCGCTTCGCGTTTTGCGTCATCGACGATGGCTCGGCGGACGACACGCCCCGCCTGCTCGCCTCACTCGCCGCCTCCGGCCACGTGACGCACAGCGCGAACGTCGGGGTCGCCGGGGCGCTCCTCACGGGCTTCAAGATCGCCCGCGGCGTCGGCGCCGACTATGTCGTCCAGTGTGACTCCGACGGCCAGCACCCGATCGAGGAGATCCCTCGGCTGGTAGCGATCGCGGCGCAGCGGGGCGCGGACCTGCTCATCGGTTCACGGTTCGCCTCGCCCGAGCCGGCCGCCACGGCGGTGGCGGATCCGCTGCGCTCCACCACCCGGCTGCGGCGGGCCGGCGGCGTCCTGGTCACCTTCGTCCTGGGGCTCTTCGGCCGGGCCGCGCGGGTGAGTGATCCGACCTCGGGCTTCCGGGTGTACTCGCGGCAGGCAGTGCAGGCGCTCCTGCGCTCCATGCCGGATGAGTACCCCGAGCCCGAGTCGATCGCGCTCCTCGCGCTCCGGGGGCTGCGCATCGACGAGCTCCTCGTGGAGATGACGCCGCGCACGCAGGGGGTCTCGAGCCTGGGCGGGCTGAAGGGCTTGCGGTTCATGGTCAAGGTCACCACCGCGTTGCTCGGCCTGCGGGTGCGCTCCCTGGTCGGAGGCTGAGCGGATGGCGCCCTCCGTGCCAGCGCTGCGCGAGCGGCTGATCCGGGCCCTGGGCTTCCTGGATGCGCCGGGGACGCTCCAGGGTGGGGGCGTGGGGCCGGGCGCGCTGCTCCTGCTGCCGCTGCTGCTGGTGCTCCCGCTGCTCCTCTCGGGGATCATCCGTGCGGTGCTGGGCGTGGGCATCTCCACGGGCCTGGGGCTGGGCGTGGCGGTGACGGTGCTCGTGGCGGCCGGGGGCTGGCTGGGCGGTGGGCTCCAGGTGGAGGGCCGACGCCAGGTCCTCCCCGCGGTGCTGGTGCTCGGGGTGGCGATGGGGGCCGTCTTCTCGGCGCTCTACACGCCTGCCTTCGAGGGCTTCATGTCGGTGGGGGGCGGTGACGCGGGCAACCACGTCGCCCTCCGGCGCCACTTCATCGAGCGCTCGCCGGACGTCTACGAGAAGTTCGTCACCTTCTATTCGTTCACGCACGGGCTGGAGGCGCTCTTCGGCCTCGACGCCTTCGAGTCCTTCCGGGCCGGCTACTACGCGATCCCCCTGGCGTTGGTGCTCTGCATGCTCGCGGGGCTCCTCACCGTGTCGCGCGCATGGGCGGAGGGTGGCCAGGCCTCCACGTGGATCGCCCCAGGGCTCTTCCTGGGCGGGTTCGTGGCGGCGGGGTTCGCCATCCTCTTCCGGCTCCTGCACTACCACCAGGCCGACGGCTTCTATGCCCACCTGTTCGGGCTGATCCCCGCCTTCCTCTGCTGGGTGCTCTTCGGGCTCCTCCCCTCGCGCGCGCTGCGAGTGGGGACGCTGCTGCTCGCCGTGCTCCTCCACCGCTTCACGTACGGGCTCAACCTGGGCGATGTGGCCGCCGTCAGCGCCGTGTTGATGGCGATCGAGGCGCTGGGCGTGTCACACGCCAGGGGCCTGCGGTGGGCGCTGCTCGGGCTGGCCGCCGGGCTCGGGGGCGCCGCGCTCTTTGCCTACGCGAAGCTCTCCACGCTGATCCCGGTGACGGGCGCCATCCAGGCGCCTCGGATCCACGCCATGCTCCGCGGAGAGGCGCTCCTCTCCCTGCTGCTGCTGCTGCTGCCGCTCGCGGCGCGCGGGATGGGGCTGCCCCTGGGCGCCGCGGGGGCGCGCCTGGCCCTGTATGCGGGCAGCTTCGGCGCCATCAACTCCTTCATCCTGCAGCTCTACCTGTGGCAGGGCTTCAGCCGGGAGTACTACTTCTTCAAGTACCCCCTGCACGGCGCCGTCCTGGTGCTCGGAGCGGCGCTGGTGCTGCTCTCCGCCCTACTGGCGCAGGTGCTCGTGCGGTGGGGCCGGAGACAGGGGCGGGCGGCTCATGCCGGCCTCCTGCCGCTCGGTGTCGTCGCGGGCATCGCGCTGTTCAACCTCCACGACGCCTGCACGCCCTACCGGAGCAGCTTCAGGGAGCGGCGCTCCGGAGCCGCGCCCTGGAGCTCGCTCCTCCCGCTGGCGGATCGCGACGGCTGGAGGCACATCGAGGCCACGCTGGCGCGGGAGGGCGCCGAGTTCGGGGGGCTGCTCTCCCCCACCTGGCCGATGATGAACTTCATGAACGCGGGCCTCCGTCGCACCGTCGACGAGGACCCGCTGAAGTTCGGTTGGGAGCAGTACGCCCAGGGCCTCGTGCGGCAGGGGCCGGGCCTCTGTGTCTTCTGGTACGCCACGGAGCGCGACTTCGCGGAGTTCGCCTCCTCCCAGGAGGACAACCACGGGAGGCTGGCTGACGTGGCCCGGGCCCTGGACTCCAGGCCCGGGAAGCGCTGTGAGGAGTACCGGGCCCGGTGGGATGCCCGGCTCCCGCTGCGGCTCTGCCACCTCTGCGAGCCGGCCCGTGAGGGCTAGCCCACCACGGCCGGCCCGTACTTCTCGAGGAGCTGAGCCGCCGTCAGCACGCCCCCCTGCGCCGACTGCAGGAGCTGGTTGCCGGTGAAGGTGGCCTCGTCGGTCAGCAGCGTGTCCTGCCAGGAGACCTCTCCCTCCACGGAGACGCCATTGCCCGCGATGCTGCCGCCCACGCCGCCCTCGAGGCTCATGGTGCCGTAGAGCTCGCTCTCCACGGTGATGGGGACATTGCCCAGGTGGTTGAGCAGCGGGCTGAGGTTGCCGTCCGCGAAGCTCTGCAGGGCCGCGGTGCCCAGGCCGTTGGTCACGTCCGCCTGGTTCACCTCGAAGGACACCTTGCCGCCCAGGCCCGTGTTGGCGGAGATGCCAGGGACCGTGACGCCTCCCTGGCCCTGCACCTCCATCTCGAAGGTGACGGTGGCCTCACCCGGCGTCAGCGGCGACTCCACCTTCTGCCCCGACAGCGCCTGGCCCAGGTTGAAGTTCTCGTTGAAGGTGTACTCGTTGTGGAAGTTCAACGAGGCGGTGCCCTCACCGGAGACGCCCAGGCCCAGGCCCGCGCTCGCCGAGGCCTCCAGCTCGAACGAGCGATCCACGGAGACCGAGGGCGGCTGGCCGAACTCGAGCGTCAGCGACATCTCCCCCTTGGCGGCCAGCCCCGCGTCCAGCCCGAAGCCCTCCAGCTCCAGGCCAGGGATGCCGAGGTTGGCGGCCACATCCACCGCCGCGCCGCCAGTCACCTCCAGGCTCGTGAGGTGCTCCTGCAGGAACTGGGCGGCCTCCACGCCGGTGGCGTTGTCCACCGCCTGGGCCCCCTGGCCGATGCCGTGGAAGAAGTTGCCCACGGCGTTCGCCGCGTCACCCACCACGGGCAGCCCCGAGGCGTTCTGGAACTGATCCCCCAGCCAGTTGGACACGCCCGCCGCCGGCCCGGCCACCTGGTCCACCACATTGGTGAGCAGGCTGGTGCCCGGGGCCGCCCCGGCCGCCAGGCCTCCCATCGCCGCCAGGCCCTGCGCCACCTGCTCCGGCGAGTCGAAGGTGAAGGTGGGGGTGATGCTCCCCGACAGGCCCGCGTTGGCCTCGGTCCCCTCGGCCACCTCGGCGCCCACCGTCACGCCCGCATCACCGGTGAGCGTCACCTCGTACTTGCCTTCGTCGTTGAGGGTGACGGTCACCTCCGCGCCACCGTTGACGCCCACGTTGCCGCCGGCGCCGATGCTGCCGTCCGCGCCGATGCTCAGGGTGATGGAGTCACCCGGCGAGTTGAGCGCCGTGTCGACCGCGCCCGGGAGGTTGCCGCTCTTCAGCTGCGCATCGAGGGTCTGGGCGTTGGTGGCGAAGCCCGCCACCGCGCCGGCCACCTGGGACAGCGGGTTGCTCCCGGCTGCCGTCACGGTGCCCGTCGTCGGCGTGGTCCCGGCCTTGGCCGACTGCGTGCCGACGGACGCCGTGGCTCCCGCCACGCCGGTCTTGCTCGTGGAGGCGGAAGCGGATGGGTTGAGCTCCACGGGCGCGTTCGCCTTCGGCGGCTCGAACGCGCTCTTGCCGGCCTGCGCCTGGAGCGCCGGAGCCTTGCTCGCCGTGTTCTTCACGCCCGCGACGGCGTTCTTGGAGGACGCCGACGCCAAGCCCTGCGCAGACGATTCGGGCTTCTCGGCTGACTTCGGCTTGGAGGATGCCTCCGACTTGGAGGTCGACTCCGACCTGGAGGAAGACTTAGACGATGATGAACCCCGGTCGACCTTCATGGCTATCCTCGAAAAAGGCTGGATGTAATGTAAAGGTTATCCGCTCCCAACTTGGAGAGGTTGCTAGCGGATCACCTTCGACATGCCGCGTCACGACGAAGGCCATCGACGCGCTCGCGCCGATGGCCCCCTCGCCTACATGAGCGCCGCCGCTACTTCACGTACTCCTGGGCCAGCGGCAGCAGCTCGGCGCGCGAGGCCTCGGACAGCGCGAGCTGCTCGGCCGCCGTGTCCGCCGGGACGCCGCGCCGCATCAGCCCCGTGAGCGCCGCCAGCTCATACGCCTTCTGCTCGTTGAGCAGGCCCCCCGAGGCCGTCACGTCCTTCCACGCGTCCGAGCGGTCCGTCGTCTGCGCCATCATCTTCTTCAGGTCCGCCGGCTTGAGCGCCGGGTCCAGGATGAGCATCTTCGCCGCCAGGTTCGTCAGGCCCGGGGCCGCCATGGAGGTGCCGCTCATCGCCTCGTAGTCACCGCCCGGCACCGTGGACACCACGTCCGAGCCCCGCGTGGCGTGCGTGGCCCACGGCGAGCCGTAGTTGGAGTAGTCCGCCTTCGTGCCGTCCGGGTCCGCCGCGGACACCACCGCCATGTTCTCCAGCTCCCGGAAGGGCAGGTACGCGTCCGCGTCATACGTGTCGATGTCGCGCCCGTCGTTGCCCGCGCTCTTCACGAAGAGCACCTCCGGGTGCCGCTTCATCGCGTCGACGAGGGTCTTCACGCTCTCCTCGTCGCTCACCCGGAAGCTCATGTTCATCACCTTCGCGCCGTTGGCCGCCGCGTAGTCGATGGCGTCGGCCACCTGCTGGGCGTCGAACGGCGAGAACACCCGCATGGAGATGGAGTTGATGTTGTCCGAGCCCTGCGTGGCGATGCCCGTCACGTGCGTGGCGTGGCCCCCCGCCTCGCCGCTGTTCACGTTCGCGTCGTCATCCACGAAGTCCCAGCCGTGCAGGTCATCCACCTTGCCGTTGCCGTCGTTGTCCACGTCGTCCCCGGCCGTCTCCCCCGGGTTCGTCCACAGCTTGGTGTCCAGGCCTTCGTGATCGATGCCGAAGCCGCTGTCGAGCACCGCGATGGTCTGCTCGGCGCTCTCCCGCCCCGCCGCCTTCGCCAGGCCCTGGAAGGCCGCGTCCGCCTCGGTGACGTTGCTGGCGATGACCGCCTGCTCCAGCTCCGCCGGCTTCGCCCCCGAGGGCTTCGCCGTCGGCACCTCGTAACCCCGCGACTGCAGGAAGTCCCTCATGCCGCGCCGCGCCGCGCTGTCCACCTCGAAGCCGTCGCTGGCCCACAGCTTCACCACCTCCCGGGCGTCCGCGCTGGCCTCCTTCGGCGCGGCGTCCGCCACGGGCTTCAGCACGTTCTTCCACTCGTCGGCGGTGACCTTCTTGTCTGCGGTAACGGTCCGGATGGCGTCGCTGATCTTCGTCATGGTGAAGGCTCCTTGCCTACATTGTCGGATAATGTGGCTGGGAGTTGCGTCCGGACATTCTCGAATTTTTTCCAGGCTGATCGCGAGCAACTTCCACCGGACTGGTGCGACAATGGATTCGAGGATCATCCGCCCATGCCTTCTGAGGTGGGCCGAACCATTTGAGGAGTAGTGTCATGCGCGTCAACGGATCTGGGGGACCCTTCCGTCCCAAGCAGGCTGAAACAGAGGCCTCCAAGCCCGCAGTAACGACCAAGGAAGCACCGCAGGCGCGGGGCTCCGAGACGACGCGACAGTCCTCAGTGGTGGGTGATGGCTTCGAGTCCGGTGCGCGCGCCGCGGGTGCGGGCACGGGCCGGGCCGCTGGCGCGGGTGCCGCGCGCAACCTCCCCGCGGAGGTGCGCACCCCCAGCAGCGACTACTATCGTCAGCGCTATGACGACTTCGTGCGCCGCAACCCGGGCATGACGCCGCCGGACTACTACCTGAACTACGGGAACAAGTACCTGGAGAAGTTCTCCGCCCTGGGGCCGAAGGATCTGTCGCCCGCGGGGCTGGCGTGGCGGGACCGGACGCTGAAGGCGCTGCAGGACGCCATCGAGATGAAGCGGGCCGAGGATCCGGTGGCCTTCGCGCAGCTGGAGCGCGACCCGGAGGCCTTCAAGAAGTTCGCCTATGACACGCACGCGGACGCGTACGTGAACTCGGGGCTCTTCAACCTGCCCGCGCAGGACCTGGTGAAGATCGGCACCACGCCGGAGCTGAGGGATCTGCTGGGCAAGGATGGCGTGCGGCAGATCGTCGACGTGATTGGCCGGCTGAAGCCCGAGGACGTGGCGCGCATCGGCGGCAAGACGCTCGAGGAGCTGGGCCGGGGGATCGACGAGTTCCGCAAGAACTTCAAGTGGCCCAAGATCGAGCTGCCGCGGCTGCCGCTGCCTCGGCTCCGGCTTCCCTAGCCGCGAGCGGGCTGGCATCCTCGCGGCCGCGCTTTCGGGCGAGTGAGAGGATGACGCGTGGCGGAGAAAGACTGGGAGAAGCTGGGTGAGCTGGCGGAAGGGCTCCGCGTAGGGGCCGTGGCCGCCAGCCGTGATGGCTTCGGGCTGGTGGGCACCATGACGGAGCCCACCACGGGGACGCTGCCGGACCGGATGCGGGCCCGGCGCGCGCAGCTGCACCGGGTGACGGCCCGGGGGCTGGAGCGCGTCTACGAGGGGCCCGGCTGGGTGCTGGCGCTGGACTGCCACGGGGCGCTGTGCGCGGCCCTGGGGGCCGTGCTGAAGCCCTCGGGCGCGGGCTCGGACTACCACCTGCTGGTGTCCACGGATGGTGGGAAGCAGTGGAGCCTCCGGGGCCCGGTGCCCGCGCCGAGCGCCTCGCAGGTGCTCGCGGTGAGCGCGGACGAGCTCTGGGTGCTGGGCGCGTACTTCCTGGGGCGCACGGCGAACGGCGGCGCGGCGTGGGCGGAGGTGGCGCTGGAAGGCGAGCGCAACCCGCACGCGGAGCGGCTGCGGCGCGTGGAGCGCGGCGTGGCGGTGCTCGGCAAGGGCCTGAGCTTCACGCAGGACGGGGGCGCCACGTGGAGGAGCGAGGCGGCGGGCAGCGCGCGGCTGGTGGACGTGGACGGCGCGCACGTGCTGGCGGCGGAGAGCGGCCAGGCGCGGCTGGGCGAGCGCCGCCTGGGCGAGGTGCGCTGGATGCCCCCGGTCGCGCAGGGCCGGGAGCCGCTGCGGCTGGCCACGGTCGGCGCGGTGCTGCGGGTGCTGACGCGCAACGCGGATCCCAGCAAGGGCGTGGAGCCCCTGGTCCACGCGAGCGAGGACGGCGGGAAGAGCTGGACGACCCAGAAGCTGGAGGTGGGCCCGCACGTGGACATCGCGGGCCCCTACGGGCTGGGCACGGACATGCGCGGCCGGGTGTTCGGCCGCCTGGCCTGAGCTACAGCTTCACCTCTTCTCGCTCCGGGTGGGTGATGTAGCCGGTGCCCGCCGCGACGAGCCTGTCCATCAGCTTGTCCATGCCATTGGAGCGGCTGAAGGCCATCTCGTTGCGGGTGACGCCCACCAGCGTCAGCAGCTGCACGCGGCCGGAGGGCAGGGTGAACTCGGCGGGGCGCGAGGTGTCCCTCACGAAGACGAAGCCGCCCAGCTTCGACTCGCCCCCCGTGAGGGAGCCCTCCACCGGGTAGCGGTGGCCCATGGCGAAGGCGCGCAGGCACACGAGGTTGTAGGCCATCATGTCCAGCAGCCGGAACACCGGCCACTGCGCCTCCTCGGGCGTGTGGATGACCATCTCGTAGCCGATGCCGCTCGGCCCGCTCGGGTCCACCTCCGCGCCGGGCGTCACGGTGAACGGGTTGGACAGCCCGCTCGTCACGTACGTCCAGTAGGGGAACTGCTCGCTCGGCGGCGCCACGCGCACACCCATGGGCCCCCAGTTCGGGTCCAGCTCCTCCACCTGGGCCAGCTCGCTCTCGAGCCACGCCTGCAAGGCGTCAGTCTGGTCCAGCGTGAAGACCTCCTCGCTGATGGTCCCGAAGAGCTTGGGGTACTCGACCTCGTCGCGGTCGGCCCAGCAGTCCTCGTACCACTGGACGAAGTCCTCTTCCGTCTCGGGCGCTTTCATGCGGGCGACTCTAAAGGGCCCGCTCCATTAAACAACTTCGTTCACGCACGGGAGGCCTCCCAGTGTGGGAAACCCGCTACCCAACGCGGGGCGTCGCCCTCCCCAGGCAGGGCACCCGGCAGGCCTCCCTGTGCCCGGGGAGGCCCTGGCGGTGCCCTCCGGTGGACAGCCGGTGGCCTCCGGCAGCCCGGTACGGGCCATGAAAGGGCCTCCCCTGGGCAACGGGCCCGGCACGCACGGGCGCCGCCTTCGCCACGGGGGAGAGTCATATGCACAGGGGATGGGGAGCGGCGGTGTTCGCCGCGGCGCTGGGAGTGGGGAGCGCCGCCAGCGCGCACGAGTTCGAGTGTGTGAAGCACGTCAATGGCCAGCTCGTGGCCCGGGTGGACGAGTATCCAACGAGGCTTCGCTTCGACTACCTCCTCACCAACCTCCACCCGAGCCTGGAGTCCGTCGCGGAGCGCGTGGAGGATCCGGTGCTGGCCGGCTACGGCTGGCGCTTCAAGTACCCCACGCCCCTGGCCGTGCCGGTGGGGGGCTCGGCGGAGACGGAGTTCCTGCTCCAGGTGGGCAGCTACGAGGACTGCAAGGCCCTGGCCGCCAGGGATGGCGCGGACGACGGCGTCTTCGACACCACCTTCCGGGTGGTGTGGCCGCTGGGCGAGGATCAGTGCATCGCGCGGCTGGTCTGCGATCCGCCCTTCGAGCCGCCACCTCCGCCCCCGCCCTGCGAGGTGGACGGGCCCTGCGCGGAGCCGCTGGTGACGCGGGACGAGGGGTTCTTCAAGATCCACGAGTCGGCGCTCCAGCAGTGCCTGGACGCCGCCCCGATTGAGCTCGGCGGGCTGGGGGTGGTGTCCACGCTGCCGCAGGCGCTCGGGGTGCTGTGGGGCAGCCCGACGCTGTACCGCGACAACATGCCGCGCGGCGCGGTGGACGCGGCGCGCTTCCTGCTGGCGCGCCAGTACCTCGTGGCGCACTGCAACTACAAGCTCTTCACCACCCTGCCCGCCGACCCGTTCCTCCTCGAGAACGCCTGGCAGGCACTCTCGGGCACCCAGTGCCAGGCCATGGGCACGCTCCGGCTCAAGCTCCGGAAGTACAACGCCGCGTGGCGGCACAACCCGCTGCCGGGGGACTTCGATCCGGGCCTGCCCACGCCGTCCCACGCCGAGAGCATCGCCGACGACTTCACCCAGCCCAGCGGCCTGAGCTGCGCGGACGGCCAGTGAGCCGCGGACCCTCCACCCGTTTCCCGGAGAACACGCCATGAAGAAGCTGATGCTGTCCGCGCTGGGCGCCGCCGCGCTCGCCCTGTCCGCCTGTGGAGACTCCGAGCGCACCTCTCCCGCGCCCGAGCTCACCACCACCCGCACGCCCGACGTGGCGCCCGCGGGCCGCCACTTCGAGCTGCGCCTGCGCGGGGAAAACGCCCAGGGGTATGACTCCGTGCTGGTGCCCATCCAGTCCCTGCACGCCTCCGCGGCGGGAGAGGCGCTCCCGGTGCGCCTGGTGGCGCGCACGGTGGACATGACGGCGAAGGACCACGCGCACCTGGTGGGCCACTTCTTCGTCCCCGAGGGCGTGGAGCGGGTCCAGCTGACGCTGGCCTTCGACGAGTTCGGAGGCTGGGAGCAGGGCGGGCGGGCCGGCGCGCTCGACACGCGGGTGGCGCCGCTGCGCTTCGAGGCGCCGGTGGACGCGCTCTCCCTGCACGGCCGGGCGGTGATGCTGCTGGACGTGGGCCGCTCGCTGCAGCCCGTGGACGAGGCGGAGCGCCTGCTGCTGCCGCGCCTCGAGGTGAACTACTAGCCCGCCAGGGGCCAGGGCTTGAGGCCCGCCAGCAGCTCGGACTCCTCCACCGCGCGGGACAGCTGCGCCCGCTCGCGGCGCAGGAAGTCGCGCACCGCGCGGTCCAGGCTTGGATCGAAGAGGTGGTGCACGCTGTGCACCGCCGAGGGCTCGAAGCCGCGGGCCACCTTGTGCTCGCCGCCGGCGCCGGGCTCGAACACCTTGCGGCCCGCGCGGATGCACTCCTCCACCGAGTGGTAGAGGCACACGTTGAAGTGGAGGAAGGGGTGCTCCTCGAAGCAGCCCCAGTAGCGCCCGTAGAGCCGCTCCGGCGTCACCACGTTGAACGCACCGGCGATGACGCGGCCGCCGCGCACCGCCTCCACCATCTGCACCGCCTCCGGCAGCGCGCGGAAGACGCGGGCGAAGAAGTCCGGGGTGAGCTGCACCTGGCCCCAGGAGTGGCGCTCGCAGGTGGCCGCGTAGAAGGAGTGGGCTCGCCGCGCGTGCTCCGGCCCCAGCTCCGTCCCGGACACCGTGCGCAGGGTGATGCCCTGCCCGGACGCGGCGCCGCGCTCGCGCTTGAGCTGGTGGCGGCGCTTGGAGCTGAAGCGCGCCAGGTAGTCCTCGTAGGTGCGGTAGCCCGGGTTCTTCCAGTGGAACTGCAGCGTGAGCCGCCGCGCCATGCCGGACTGCTCCAGGAAGTCCGCCTCCTCCGGGGTGGGGAAGAGGACGTGGACGGAGGAGCAGCCCTCCTCCCGCGCGCTCTCGATGGCGGCCTCCATGAGCGCGTGGCGCGCGTCCCGCGGGCTCTCGCTGGGGGCCACCAGGAAGCGCGGCGCGGTGGCCGGGGACAGGGGTGCGCCGATGATGAGCTTCGGGTAGTACTCGATGCCCATGCGCTGGGCCGCCTGCGCCCAGGCGAAGTCGTAGATGTACTCGCCCATGGAGTGGTACTTGCGGTAGGCGGGCGCGGCGGCGATCAGCGTCTCCCCGCGCCAGAGCGTCAGGTGATGGGGGCCCCAGCCGGTGTCCACCTGCGCGCTGCCGCTCTCCTCCATGGCGGCCAGCCAGGCGTGCCGCACGAAGGGGGGCGCCGAGGGGCCGGCCAGCGCATCCCACTGCGCGGCGGGCACGTCGGTGATGGAGTCGAGCACCTGGACTCGGATGGACGGATCGAGCACGGGGACAGTTCTAACGCGGACTCCGGGTGCGCGCCGAGTCCCCTGACAGCCCGCCGGGCAGGCCGCGCGAGCTTCCAGGTGGACGGGGGCTACTGCCAGGACAGCTCGTACTCGCAGTCGAGCAGGCCGAGGGGCTTCGCGCGGACCTGGGGGTTCTTGGCGTGGGCGGCCTCGAGCACCGCCATGAGGACCCCCTCGTTGTAGAGGGGGAGCATGAAGTCTCGCTTCATGACGACCGTGGCGCCCGTCTCCTCCTTCAGCGTCACGATGCGCTCGCCGTAGCTCACCGCGGAGCGGTAGCCCGAGGCCAGGCTGCCCAGCAGCCGCTTGGGCGAGTTGCCTGCCAGCAGCAGCAGCGTCTTGCCCGCCATGGAGTTGAGGAAGTCGCGCGTGGCCTGCATGCCCAGCCGGCGCTGGGTCTTCTCCGGGCCCTCCAGCCGGGCGCTCAGCACCTTCGTCGCGGCCAGCGCCAGCCGGAGGAAGTCCGACACCGGGTAGCTGGAGAAGTCGATGAAGCGCCGCTCGAAGCGCATGTCGCCCAGGAGGGCGTGACATTCCTTCAAGGCGGACTCGCCGCCGAGGCTGACCACCGCGCCCAGCACGCCGTTGAAGAACAGGCCGCGCGCCGTATCCGCGGGGGTCGCCAGCGTGATGCGTCGCTCGTAATCGGACAGCACCCCGCCAGCGGCGGAGGAGGCCGCTGAGACGTTCGTTTGCACCATGGCGACAGGGGACTCCTGAGGGGGGAGCCGCACTCTACTTCAGGTGGGGGATGAAAGGATCATTATGTGGGAGGTAGGGACGCGTGGCCGGGAGGGAAGGGTGGCAGGGCCGCGCGCATTCAGGCAGAACGCGCCCGGCGTGGAGGGGATCCGCCACCGCCTGTCCCGGGCAGCCCGGAGGGAGCACTCACGTGGAGCGCGCAGGAGTCGTCACGCTGGACAAGCGGCACGTCTGGCACCCGTATACGGCCATGGAGGCGTACATCGCCCAGACGGATCCGCTGGTCGTCGTGCGGGCCGAGGGCTGCTACCTCCATGACGCGGACGGGCGGCGGTACCTGGACGCCAATGGCTCCTGGTGGGTGTCCACGCTGGGGCACCGGCACCCGCGGCTGGTGCGGGCGTTGGTGGATCAGGCGTCCGTCCTGGCTCACACCTCCCTGGCGGGCATCACCCACGAGCCGGCGGCGCGGCTGGCGGCGGAGCTGGCGGCGCTGGCGCCGGGGGCGGATCACCCCGAGGTGCCGGCGCAGCAGCGGCTGACGCGCGTCTTCTACTCGGACAACGGGAGCACGGCGGTGGAGGTGGCCATCAAGATGGCCGCGCAGTACTGGGCGCAGAACGGGCGGCCCGGGCGCACGCGCTTCATCACGCTGTCGGGAGCCTTCCACGGGGAGACGCTGGGGGCCACGAGCGTGGGCGGCGTGGCGCTGTTCCGAGAGGTGTTCGGGCCGCTGCTGTTCGACGTGGTGCAAGTGCCCTCGCCCGCGGAGGAGGGCGGGTGGGAGCGGGCGTTCGCGGAGGTGGAGCGGGCGCTGCGGGAGGGCGGGGACACGGTGGCGGGCGTCATCCTCGAGCCGGTGCTCCAGGGGGCGGCGGGGATGCAGCTCTACGCGCCGGCCTTCGTGCGGGCGGTGCGCGAGGCGACACGGGCGGCGGACACGTTCCTGATCGCGGACGAGGTGTTCACGGGGCTGGGGCGCACCGGGGCGCGCTTCGCGTGCGAGCTGGCGGGGGTGGTGCCGGATCTGCTGTGCCTGGCCAAGGCGCTCAGCGGGGGGCTGCTGCCCTTCGGCGCGACGCTGGCCTCGGAGCGGGTGTTCTCCGGCTTCCTGGGGGAGCGGTCGCGGGCGCTGTACTACGGGCACTCGTACTGTGGGAACCCGCTGGGGGCGGCGGTGGCCCGCGAGGTGCTGGCGGTGTACCGGGACGAGGACGTGCTGGGGCAGGTGGCGCGCAAGGCGCCCCGGGTGAAGGCCGCCTTCGAGCGGATGGCGGAGACGGTGCCCGGGGTGGTGCGGCCGCGAGCCATCGGCATGGTGGGGGCGGTGGACCTGGGGGGCGGCGGGTACCTGGCCCACGGCGGGTGGCGCGTGTACGAGGCGGCGCGCAGGCGCGGTCTCTACTTGAGGCCGCTGGGAGACACGGTCTACATCTCGCCCGCGCTGAACATCCCGGACGAGGCGTTGGAGGAGCTGCTCCACGGCGTGGAGGCCTCGCTGCGCGAAGCGGCCGGAGACTGACCGAGGAGGGGGAGCATGATCATCCTGCATCAAGGCCCCGGCGCCTGGGGCGTCGCCAATATCAGCCCGTTCTGTCTCAAGGCGGAGAGCTATCTCCGGATGGCGGGGGTGCCCTACACGGCGAGGCAGGCCGACTTCCGCAGGTCGCCCAAGGGCAAGATCCCCTTCATTGAAGAGGAGGGGGCGTGGGTGGGGGACTCCCAGCTCATCATCGAGCACTGCAAGCGCAAGCACGGCGATCCGCTCGACGCGAAGCTCGGGGCGGAGGAGGTGGCGACGGGCCACCTGGTGCGGCGCGTGCTGGAGGAGAGCACCTACTGGCACATCGTCTACGTGCGCTGGGCCATGGAGGAGGGGTGGCGCGCGTACCGCCCCATCTTCGAGGGCATCCTGCCGCCGGTCATCGGCAAGGTGGCCGTGCCGATGATTCGCCGGAAGGTCCTCCGGGCGCTGCACGCCCAGGGGCTGGGGCGCCACCGGCCGGAGGAGATCCTGGAGATGGGGAAGGCGGACATCTCCGCGGTGGCGAGGGTGCTCGGGGACAAGCCGTTCCTGCTGGGAGAGCAGCCCACCTCGTTCGACGCGACGGTCTACGCCTTCATCGCGAGCATCACCGCGTTCCCGGTGGACTCGCCGTTCCGCGCCTACACGCGGGAGCAGCAGAACCTGGTCCGCTACGTGGAGCGGTTCCAGCAGCGCTACTTCGCCAACGGGAGCCCGCCCGCCTGAGCCGGCCCGCTCAGCGTGGAGGGGCGATGGCGCGCTCCTGCCGGAGCTGGAGCAGCTCTCGGATGATGATCTGCGCCGTGGCCACCACCGGCACGGCCACCACCGCGCCGACGATGCCCGCCAGCTCCGCGCAGAAGAGCACCGCCAGCAGCGTCAACAGCGGGTTGACGTGCACCGTGCGGCGGAACACCAGCGGCGCCATCAGGTTGCCTTCGATCTGCCCATAGATGATGAAGTAGATGAGCACCACCAGCGCCTTGATGCCTCCGCCCGCCGCCCAGGTGAGCAGGGTGATGAAGCCCCCGGCCACCACGGGCCCCGCGTACGGCACCATGCTGGAGAAGCCGCTGGCGATCCCCAGCGGCAGGAAGAAGGGCATCCCCAGCAGCGCGAGCGTGAGGGTGGTCAGCGTGGCGTTGACGGAGCAGATGAACGCGAGCCCGGACAGGTAGCCGCCGGTGGCGTTGTAGATCTTCCGCATCACGCGCTCGTAGCGCTCGCGGTGCTCCGAGGGGACCTGGGCCAGCAGCCGCCGCAGCAGCCCCCCGCCGAACGCCAGCATGAACATGACGAGGAAGAAGACGGTGATGGCCGCGCCCACCAGGCTGACCGCGCCGCCGATGGCGCTCAGCAGCGACGGCACCACCACCGGCCCGAGCGCGCGGTCCGGAGTGGCTTCGAGGGTGCGCCCGAAGAACTGGGACAGGGTGGCCATGTGCTGGCTGATCAACCGGAACAGCCGCAGGGAGCGCACCTGCGTCATCAGCTTCGGGAACTGGGCGAGCAGCTCCTCTCCCTGGGTGAAGGCCGCCGGGATGACCAGCAGCCCCAGCGCCGCCATCAGCACCACCAGCAGGGTGAGCACCGCGGTGATCGCCTTCCACCGCCGCAGGCCCGCGCGCTCCAGCCGTGCCACGCCATGCTCGAGCGCCAGCGCCAGCAGCGCGGCGATCCCCGTCAGCGTGAGGGCGACGCGTGTCCTCACCACCAGCACCGCGATCACCACCACCGCCAGCGCGGAGAAGCCCACGGTGAACACCGTCCTCGGTGTCACCTGGGACCGTCGCCAGTTCATCGAATCGCCTGCCGCCACCGTGCCTCCGCCCCGCCGCTGACACGCCCGATCCAGCGATGCGTCCGCTCCAGCGAGCAGGCAACCCTGTGGGTGGCGAGGCATGGCTGGTCGCCCGCTCCGAAGCGTTCGCCAGTCGACACGCGCGGGGCCCTTCGTTCACGGCAAGGGGTAGGTCAGAGAAATCGAACCCGGAGAGATCCAGCCGGGAGGACTCCCGACAAGAACCTGGCGTGGGCGCGAGGAATCGGCCTGGAACGTTTCGTTCCGGCAGGCGCCCTCACTGAAGGGAGAGGGAATGAAGGGCTTCAAGTCACTGGGTCTGGTCTTCACCACCACTCTGCTGGGGTGCGGAGCGGGTTCATCTCCGGAGTCCGCCGCCTTCGACGCGCCGGGCCACGCCCTGCGCGCCTCCGCGCTCTCCGCGCGAAAGAAGATCGTCAACCCGCCCGCGGCCGGTCAGAGCGCCTGCAACGCCGTCTACTCGAGCCCGCAGGCCCAGGCGGCGCTCACCCAGGCCGTGGTGGACCCGAGCCTCCAGGCGGACGGCGCCCTGCGCACGCTGATCCTCTCCTTCAACGAGGACGCCGCCATCCCCACCGTGCTCAACACCCTCACCGGCACGCTGGGCCTGGTGCTGGGGGAGAACCTGGGGGCGCTCCAGGAGCTGCCCATGGTGGCGCTGTCCGTCCCCGTCACCCCCAGCCTGCTGGCCACGCTGCGGCAGCAGCTCCAGCCGCTCGGCCTGCTCTCCATCTATGAGGACAGGCCGCTGCACTACTTCCTCGACAAGAGCGTGGCCTACATCCAGGCGGACACCGCGCGCACCGCGTTCCAGGCCACCGGGCAGGGCGTGGGCGTGGGCGTCCTCGACTCGGGCATCGACGGCACCCACGGCGACTTCCCCAACCTGGTGAGGAACGTGAAGGTGCTGGCCAACCCGCTGGGCACGGGCGTGGGCGGCGCGCTCTACGTGGACACGCTGAACAGCGACCTGACCAGCGGCCACGGTACCCACGTGGCCAGCACCATCGCCGGCTCGGGCGCGCTCTCCAACGGCAAGTACCAGGGCGTGGCGCCGGGCGCGAAGCTGGTGGGCGTGGGCGCGGGCGACGCCATCAGCATCCTCTTCGCGCTCGAGGGCTTCGACTTCCTCATGGACCCGGACGTTCGCGAGCCGCACAACGTCCGCGTCATCTCCAACTCCTGGGGCACCAGCGGCAGCCACTTCGCGCCGTTCGATCCGATCAACATCGCCAGCAAGCGCGCGTACGACGAGGGGATGATCGTCGCCTTCGCCGCCGGCAATGATGGCGCCGCGCCCGACACCCTCAACCCGTACAGCGCCTCGCCCTGCGTCATCTCCGTGGCGGCGGGCACCTCGCGGGACACGCGCGGCGCCACCAACCCGCTGCTCTCGCAGGACGCCCCGGGCGAGCTGGCGGCCTTCTCCAGCCGCGGCATCCCCGGCGACGCGCTCCATCACCCGGACATCACGCTGCCGGGCGTGAACATCGTCGCCGCGCGCGCCACCACGGCGCTGCCCGCCATCGCCGCGCCATACACCGGCCTGGATGGGCTGACGCCGGAGCCCTTCTACGCGGCGCTCTCCGGCACCTCCATGGCCACGCCCCACCTGAGCGGCGTGGTGGCCCTCATGCTGGAGGTGAACCCGGCGCTGAACATGGATGGGGTGCTGGCGGCCCTCACCGCCACCGCGCGGCCCATGTTCGTGCAGGAGGCCAACGGCACCACGCGGCAGCTCGCCGAGTGGGAGGCCGGCGCGGGCTACGCGGACGCCTACGCGGCCGTGCGCCTCGCGGCCTCCACCGCGGGCACGCGCTACTCCACCGTCACCACCGCGCTGCCGGGCTGGACGGGCACCGTGAGCCCCGCCATCCAGCTCCCCGTGCTGGACCTGTCGCTGGTGGCGGCCGAGCACAACTCCAACCTGGCAGTGCCCGCCGGCAGGCAGGCCCTGCGCATCACCACGAGCTGGGGCAACCCGGCGTTCGACCTGGACCTCTACGTGTACGGCCCCACCGGCGGCCTGGTGGCCAGCAGCGCCGCGGGCACCTCCAGCGCGGAGTCCGTCAGCATCCCCCAGCCCGCCGCGGGCACCTACCGCGTGCAGCTCAAGGGCTTCCTCAATGGGCCCACCCCCTACACGGGCACCGCCGAGGTGGAGCAGCTTGTCCCCCTCCCCTGACCGGACAAGCTCCCACGTCCGGTGAGGGGAGACGAGGCCTCCGGATCGCTTGAGAGGGAGCGGTCCGGAGGCCCGTTTTTCTTGAAGGAGCCCGACAGCAGCAGCGCGGCCATGCGCGGTGTTCTCGGCCGCTGCGGGCATGGCTCCCTACTGGCGGCGGTGGGAGGCTGGGAAAGGTGCTCGGACCCGTCGGGTTGGACGCCCTTCTGGTGGGCCGGGTGCGCTCTCCGTGAGCCCGCCCTCAGGTCCTTTCGGGCAGTGATGCATTGCATTGACACCCCAGTGATGCGGCGGCGATAGTGCGCCCGCTCGGCAAGCAGGGTGTTGCTGCCTCTCTGGACATTGACTCATCCAGGGCCCGAGGGGGGCGCTGTCAGTCGGCGACGCGAAGCTCTGCCCCAGTGGCTCGAGGAGAACTGTATGCCCATTACTCCGACGTATCCTGGCGTCTATATCGAAGAAGTCCCCAGTGGCGTCAGGACGCTCACTGGCGTGGCCACGTCGGTGACGGCCTTCGTTGGCCGCGCGCTGAAGGGGCCGGTCAATGAGCCGGTGGTCATCAACAGCTACGCGGACTACGAGCGCACCTTCGGTGGCTTGTGGCTCAAGAGCGCGATGAGCTTCTCCGTGCGTGACTTCTTCCTCAATGGGGGCGGTCAGGCCATCATCGTGCGCCTGTTCCACGCGGACACCGGGACGGGCGCCAAGCCCGGCAAGGCGGCGCTGGCGGTGAGCACCCTGACGCTCGAGGCCGTCAACCAGGGCGCCTGGGGCAACAACCTGGATGCCTCCGTGGAGATCCCCACCGCGACCGATGCGGCGACGGTCGCCGCGGCGACGCGCCTGGGCGTGACGGTGGGTGATCTCTTCAACCTCACCGTGAAGGACAAGAACCCCGGAGGCGTGACGGAGAAGCACCTCTTCCTCACCGTGAAGGACAGCTCCCGCCGCATCGACCGCGTGCTCGTCGCCGAGTCCAAGCTGGTGCGCTGGGCGGGAGCGTGGCCGGAGACTCTGCCCGTGGTCGCCGCCGACGACGCAGCCACCCTCACGGAGGCCTCGGACGGCGCCGCCCTCACGTACGCCGACGACTTCAATCCTTCGCAGGCCCAGGCGAACAAGGTGGGCCTCTACGCGCTGGAGAAGGCCGACCTCTTCAACATGCTGTGCATCCCCCCGTACAATGACTCGGGCGACATCGACTCGAGCCTCATCGCGGATGCCGGCAAGTACTGTGAGGACCGGCGAGCGATGTTCATCATCGACGCGCCCACGACCTGGACGGACAAGGCCACGGCCAAGACGGGGATCGATACCCTGGGCACGCGCAGCAAGAACGCCGCCGTCTTCTTCCCGCGGCTGGTGCAGCCCAACCCGCTGCGCGGCAATCAGCTGGAGACCTTCGCGCCCAGCGGCGCGGTGGCGGGCACCATCGCGCGCACCGACGCGCAGCGCGGCGTCTGGAAGGCCCCCGCGGGGCTGGAGGCGGTGCTGGCCGGCGTGCCGGCGCTCAGCGCCCAGCTGACGGATGGGGAGACCGGAGAGCTCAACCCGCTGGGCATCAACTGCCTGCGCTCCATGCCCGCGGCCGGGCGCGTCGTCTGGGGCTCGCGCACCCTCCAGGGGGATGACCGGCTCGCCTCCGAGTGGAAGTACGTCCCCATCCGCCGCCTGGCCCTCTACATCGAGGAGAGCCTCTACCGCGGCACGCAGTGGGTCGTCTTCGAGCCCAATGACGCGCCCCTCTGGGCGCAGATCCGCCTCAACCTGGGGGCCTTCATGCACGGCCTCTTCCGCCAGGGCGCCTTCCAGGGCAAGTCGCCCAACGACGCGTACTTCGTGAAGTGCGACAAGGACACGACGACCCAGGACGACATCAACCGGGGCATCGTCAACATCCATGTCGGCTTCGCGCCGCTCAAGCCGGCGGAGTTCGTCATCATCAAGCTGCAGCAGATGGCCGGTCAGCTCGGCGCGTAAGGCACTGGCATCAGCATCGAAGGAGAGGTCATCGTGGCTCAATTCAGCGTCAACCCCGAGCGGCTGGACCCTTACAAGAACTTCAAGTTCCGCATCCGCTGGGATGGCCGGGACGTGGCGGGTGTCAGCAAGATCAGCGCCCTCAAGCGCACCACCGAGGTGGTGAAGCACCGCGACGGAGGAGACTTCAGCAGCTCGCGCAAGTCACCCGGCCGGACGGAGTACGAGGCCATCACGGTGGAGCGGGGCGTCACGCACGACCCGGACTTCGAGGCCTGGGCGCGCAAGGTGTGGAACTACGCGGCCAAGCCGCTGGCCGGTGGCGAGTCCTCGCTGAAGGACTTCCGCAAGGACATCCGCATCCAGGTCTACAACGAGGCCGGCCAGCTCGTCCTGGCCTACAACGTCTTCCGCTGCTGGGTGTCCGAGTACCAGGCGCTCCCGGAGCTGGACGGCAACGGCAACGCCGTGGCCATCGAGTACATCAAGTTCGAGAACGAGGGGTGGGAGCGCGACGCCCAGGTGCAGGAGCCGACCGAGCCGTCGTTCCCGTGAGGTCATGCGCCCGCTGTCGGCCAGCGACATCATCCGCCTCTGGGATGCGGGGCAGTCGCAGCACCCGCTCGATCGGGCGCTGGGGTTGCTGGGCGCTGGCTGGCCAGAGCTGACGCGGGGAGAGCTGGCGGCGATGGATGTCGGGGAGCGCGACGCGCGGCTGCTGCGCCTGCGGGAGCTGATGGCCGGGCCGGTGCTGGAGTGCTTCGCCGAGTGCCCCACCTGCCACGCGCCACTGGAGTTCCGGATCGCCACGTCGTCCCTGCTCCCGGCCGTGGCGCCTCCGCCGCGGGGACTGGAGGCGGCTGGAGTCGCGGTGCAGTACCGGCTGCCGGACAGCCGGGATCTGGCCGCCGTGGCCCGGTGCGCGGACGCCGAGGCGGCTCGGCGCCTGCTGCTGCGGCGCTGCGTCCTCTCCGTTCGCGAGGGACAGGACGTCCTCTCCGCTGACGCGCTGTCAGCAGAGGTCGTCGCGGCGCTCTGCGCGCGGATAGAGGAGGAGGCCTCCGCCACGGACGTCCGGATGAACCTGACGTGCCCTGCCTGCAGCCACCGCTGGCAGGTGGCCGTGGATGTCGCCGAGTTCTTCTGGCAGGAGCTGGCCGCGGAGGCGCGGCGCCTGCTGCGCGAGGTGCACTTGCTGGCGCGCGCGTACAGCTGGAGCGAAGAGAGCATCCTGGCCATGGGGCCGCAGCGGCGGCAGTACTACCTGGAACTGGCCGGCCAATGAGCGACTTCTTCTCACGGCTCGTGAACCGGGTACACGGGCGCGTGGCGCTCGTCCAGCCGAAGATCCGGCCGTTGTTCGGTCCCGCCGTGACAGCGCCCGCGACTCAGCTTCAGCTCGAGCTGGAATCGGCAGAGGCGGCCGAGGTGGCACCTCCGTCCGCGCCGGTCCGCGAGGTGTCTGCGAGCACGAGCCCGGAACTCGCTCCGCGGCCGGCGCCCCCTCGCGGGGTGGCGGAGGGGCATGACCGGCCGGAGAGGTTGGCGCGACCTGGAGCGCCGAGCCCCAGTGGGCAGGAAGTGAGGCCCGCTGCGGCGGAGCCCACCGTGACGGCTCCACCGGCTGGAGCCGAGGTGCGGCCGAGCAGGGCTCTGGCGGAGGAACCCGCTATTGGCAGGGACTCTCCCGTAGCCGACGAGAGTCGTGGGGCGGGAGTATCTCTCGCGCCGAGGGAGGCGCGAGAGTCAGCCGCGGCCCACCCGGAGCCATGGGCGGCGG
Source organism: Myxococcaceae bacterium (assembly GCA_016926755.1). Taxonomy (GTDB): domain Bacteria; phylum Myxococcota; class Myxococcia; order Myxococcales; family Myxococcaceae; genus Hyalangium. Next base: position 108,191 of record JAFGNZ010000025.1, read on the forward strand.
GTGCCCCGCTGGCTCCTCGGGTTGCGGCTCCGCCAGGGGAGGGCTTCGCCCTGGAGGAGTCCGTGCGGACGGAGGGGCTGGGGCCGCGGGCGGAACAAGGGAGGCGTGTCGCGCCATCCACCCAGGTGCTTGCTGGCGAGGGCAGGGGGGCGGCGCTACCGCCCAGCGAGCCGCATCACATGGCTGTCTCACGCATCGAGCCGGCCCGCGGCGCCGAGGGGCAAGCCGGTGGCATCAGCCCGCGTGTCGAGGCGCTGAACGGTGTTGTACAGCGTGAGCTGGCTCACGGTGCTGAGGGGCAAGCGAGTGGCATCGGTTCTCGTGTCGAGGCGCCCGTCGGTGTTGTAGGGCGGATGGTCGAGGGTGCCTCAGGTGTTGAGCGTGCCCAGCTGAATCCAGCGGGTGAGAAGGATCCGATCAGCGCGGCGGAGAGCAGTCCCAGGCTTGCCAGGGGCATGGAGGTCTCCACGAGCATCGAGCTGGCGCGCAGCACGGAGGCAGTGCGGGACAGCGGGATTGCCCCGCGTGTCGAGGCGTCTGGCAATATTGTGGCAGGCCAGGAAGTCGGAGGCTCCTCTCCGAAGCTCCGGCCGCTGCTCGGTCCCGCCATGACACCGCTCGCGGCTCAGCCTCAGCTCGAGCTGGAATCGGCAGAGGCGGCCGAAGTGGCACCTCGGTCCGCGCCGCCCCAGGAGGTGGCTGCGAGCACGAACCCGGAGGCCGCTCCGCGCCTGGCGCTCCCTCATGGGGTGGTTGTGGCTCCGCCAGGGGCGGGCTTCGCCCTGGAGGAGTCGGTGCGGACGGAGGGGATGGGGCCGCAGGCGGAGCAAGGGGGGCGTGTCGCGCCATCTCCCCAGGCGCTTGCTGGCGAGAGCAGGGGAGCGGCGTCGCCACCCATCGAGCCGTATCAAATGGTTGTCTCACGCATCGAGCCAGCCCGCGGCGCCGAGGAGCAAGCCGGTGGCATCAGCCCGCGTGTCGAGGCGCTGAACGGTGTTGTACAGCGTGAGCTGGCTCGTGGCGTTGAGGGGCAAGCGAGTGGCATCGCTCCTCGTATCGAGGCCCCTGGTAATACCTCGGCAGGCCAGGGAGTCGGAGGCTCCGCTCGCGTTGAGATGCCGCGCAGCGCCGAGGTGGAGCTGGCGGCCGAAGTTGTCGCGGAAGTCGAGATGACACTCGGCGCAGTGACAGGTCGGGGCGTGGAGATGAACCCACGTGCCACGGTGCCGCGCACGGCCGGGCCAAGGCAGCAGGTCGAGGTTGCTCCAGGTGTCGAGGTGCCTCGCAGCGGTGTGGGGGGGGAACTGGAGATCGTCTCGCGTGTCGAGATGCCGCGCGGGGAAACGGGGAAGGAGGTCGGTGTTCCCCCGCGCACTGCCATGCCGGGCCGAGATATCCATGGCGAGAGCGACAGGAGTCCTATCGAAGGACCGAGGCAGATCCTCAGTGCGGCGGAGCCTCCTCCCGGACAGAAGGCCTCGGCGGCGGTGCGTCGGGACCCGGCGGTGGCCCCTGGACTGCCAGAGGCGCTGCTCAACGAAGAGAGCCCCGCTGAAAGGGGAACGGCCCCTGCCATTGAAATCAGCATCGGGCGGCTCGAGGTGCGGACCGCGACGGCTCCTCCGGTGCCGACTCGGCGCCAGGGGCCACCCAAACCACTCCTCTCGCTCGACGCCTACCTCAAGCGTCGTGACGGTAAGTAAGTGAGCAACTCTCTCGCCATTGCCGCGGTCACCGCCACCCTGCGCGACCTGCTGTCGCGAGCGGCGCAGCCTATTCCTGGGGATCCAAGCTCCGACACGGAGCTGGCTGACCTCACGGTGACCACCAAGGCTCCCGACAAGGCGCGGGCGGCGGATGACCGCAACCAGCTCAACCTCTTCCTCTACCACACCGCGCCCAACGCGGCCTGGCGCAACAAGAGCCTGGCTCGCCCCGGAGAGCAGGGGCAGCCCGCCCTGGCGCTCAACCTCTATTACCTGGTGACGGCGTACGGCCGCGGGAGCGATGACATCCTCGGCCATCGGCTGCTCGGGCGCGCCATGAGCATCCTGCATGATCAGGGGGTCCTCCTGCCCTCGGACATGGAGGCGGCGCTCGCCGGTAATGATCTCCACCTCCAGGTCGAGCGCGTCCGCCTCTCCCCCTACAACCTCACCTCCGAGGAGCTGTCCAAGCTCTGGACCATCTTCCAGACCCAATATCGCCTGACGGTCGCCTATGAGGTGTCGGTCGTCCTCATCGACAGCGCCCGGCCCGTGAAGGCGGCCCTCCCGGTGCTCACGCGCGGCTTCGGGGACAAGGGCCCCGACGTGCAGCCCCACCTGACGGCTCCATTCCCCTCCCTGACCGCGCTCGCGCCGCCCCATGGCCAGCCCGCCGTGCGCCTCGGCGCGGGGGCCACCCCCGGGGAGGTGCTCGTCGTTCAAGGGGCTCAGCTCGCAGGCAGCGCGGTGCGCGTAGAGCTCGCGCACCGGCTCCTCTCCGCGCCGTACACGCTCTCCCCGATGGCCGGTGCGAGCTCGACCCTGCTCTCCGTCCAGCTGCCGACCGACCCGACGGGGTTGCCTGTCGGCGTGTATTCGCTCGCCGTGGTCGTCGAGCAGGCCACCCGGCCGGACGCCACCACCAACACGCTGCCGCTCGCGGTGGCGCCGCGCCTGCTCTCCCTCTCTCCCAACCCCGCTCCCAGAGACGGCACGGGAAAGGTCACGCTCACCGTCACCTGCAGCCCCCAGGCCTGGCCCGAGCAGCGGGTCTCCCTGCTGGTGGGTGATCTCGAGGTGCGCGCGGACGAGCACCCGCTGAAGACCGACACGCTGACGTTCTCTCTTCCGTCCGCGCCCGTGGGAGAGCACCTGGTGCGGCTGCGCGTGGATGGCGTCGACAGCCTGCTCATCAACTACGCCGTCACCCCGCCCGCCTTCGATACCACCCAGAAGGTGACCATCACATGAGCGGGACGGCGGACTGGCGCACGGCCAACCAGCGCTACCTCATGGCGGAGCTGGCGCTCGTCAGCGAGCTGCTGGAGCAGCACGCCGCGCGGGCCTCCGGGGCGGACCTCCCCAAGGCGGAGTCCAGCCTGGAGGCGCGCAACCAGGCCGCCGCGGCCCTCCCCGCACCGGCCAGCCTGGACATGCTGTGCGAGACGTTCTCGCTCTCGCGCTTCGAGCGGGCCGTGCTGCTCCTGTGTGCGGGCGTGGAGCTGGAGGGTGGCTTCGCCGCGCGCTGCGCCGCCGCGCAAGGTGATCCGCGGCGGGCCTTTCCCACCTTCAGCCTGGCGCTGGCGGCCCTCCCGGAGGCGTACTGGAGCGCGCTGGTCCCCACCGCGCCCCTGCGGCGCTTCCACCTCGTGGAGTTCGGTCCTGGCGACTCGCTGGCGACCAGTCCCCTGCGCATCGACGAGCGCGTCCTGCATTACCTCGCCGGGACGGAGAGCCTCGATGAGCGCCTCGTGAGGCTCGTGGAGCCGGTGGCACCTCCGGACGGGCCGCTCCTGCCGTCCCAGGCGCGTGTGGCCCAGCGGCTGGTGGCCATCTGGTCCCACCCGCAGGAGAGCGCTCCCCTGCCGCTCATCCAGTTGCAGGGCGGCGACTTCGCGACCTGTCAGGCCATCGCCACCACGGCCTGCGCGCAGCTGGGCTTGAGGCTTCATGTCCTGCACTCCGCGGACCTTCCCCCCCAGGCGGCCGATCGCGAGGTGCTGTGCCGCCTGTGGGAGCGGGAGGCCTCGCTCTCCCAGAGCGCCCTGCTGCTGAGCTGCGATGACACCGCCAGCGCCGAGGAGCTTCGCGCCACGACCGCCCTGGCCGCCCGCATGCGCGCCCCTCTCCTCATCGCCGCCCGCGAGCCCCTGCGCCAGGGCCGCAAGCGGCTCTTGCGGCTGGAGGTGGGCCGGTCGGACACCGCGGAGCAGCGCATCCTGTGGCAGCGCGCCCTCGGGCCGCTGGCCGCTCCACTCGAGGGGAAGCTGCCGGAGATCATCTCGCACTTCCACCTGGGCTGGCAGGGCATCCACTCCGCGAGCGCCGAGGTGCACGCCGAGGTCGCCGCCGGGCGAGGCGAGGCGCTCGGCACGCTCCTGTGGGATGCGTGTCGCGCGCAGGCGCGGCCCTCGCTCGACGACCTGGCGCAGCGCATCGAGCCGCGCGCCCGCTGGGAGGATCTGGTGCTGCCGCCGCTCCAGCTGGAGCTGCTGCGCGACATCTCCGCGCACGTGCGCCAGCGCGCCACCGTCTACGAGGCGTGGGGGTTTGGGGGGGCCAGCAGCCGGGGGCTGGGCATCAGCGCCCTCTTCGCCGGGGTGAGCGGCACGGGCAAGACGATGGCCTCCGAGGTGCTCGCCTCGGAGCTGCGCCTGGATCTCTACCGCATCGATCTCAGCCAGGTGGTCAGCAAGTACATTGGCGAGACGGAGAAGAACCTGCGGCGCATCTTCGACGCGGCCGAGGAGGGTGGCGCCATCCTCCTCTTCGACGAGGCCGACGCCCTCTTCGGCAAGCGCAGCGAGGTGAAGGACAGCCACGATCGCTACGCCAACATCGAGGTGAGCTACCTGCTGCAGCGCATGGAGGCCTACCGCGGGCTGGCCATCCTCACCACCAACATGAAGGAGGCGATGGACTCGGCCTTCCTGCGCCGGCTGCGCTTCGTGGTGGAGTTCCCCTTCCCGGGGCTCGACCAGCGAATGGAGCTCTGGCGGCGCGCCTTCCCTTCCAGTACACCCACGGAAGGGGTGGACATGGCGCGGCTGGCGAAGCTCAACGTGGCGGGTGGCCACATCCGCAACATTGCCCTGTCCGCGGCCTTCCTGGCGGCGGACATGGGCGAGCCGGTGCGCATGACGCACCTGCTGCGCGCCGCGCGCGACGAGTACACCAAGCTCAACCGCTCCCTGACCGAGGCGGAGACGCGAGGCTGGACATGAAGCCCACCCCCCCAATCAAGCTCCACATCGACCACCTCGTCCTCCATGGTGTGTCCCTCGGGGACCGGGACCGGGCGGGCGCCGCCTTCACCCAGGAGCTGACGCGGCTGCTGACCGAGCAGGGCGTGCCCGCGGCGCTCGCCAGGGGTGTCACCCTCCCGAGGTTGGATGGAGGTACCCTGACGGTGTCGCCAGGCACGAGCGCCGAAGTCGTCGGCGTGCAGGCGGCTCGGTCTACCTATGCGCGCCTGGCGCGGGCAGGAGAAGGAACATGAGCGCCGCACCCATCTCACCCCAGCTGCTCAAGGGGGCCATCATCGGCCTCGATCCCTTCAACCCGTTGGCCAGCGTGGTGCCCTTCCAGTACAACCCGGACCAGCTCACCCGGACGCTCACCACCACCCAGAGCGCGGGGGGGAGCCCGGGGGAGGCGCTGCGGCTGAGGGGCCCGCCTCAAGAGACGATCCAGGTCGAGGTGGAGCTGGATGCCGCGGATCAGCTCGCGCAGGGCAGCCTCCCGGGGACGCAGCTCGGCGTCTACCCCATGCTCTCGGCGCTGGAGATGCTGCTCTACCCCAAGACGGCCTTCATCCTGGCCAACGAGGTGCTGGCCACCGCGGGCATCATGGAGTTCATCCCTCCACAGGCGCCCCTCACCCTGTTCATCTGGGGGCCCAAGCGCGTGCTGCCCGTGCGCGTGACCGAGTTCAGCATCACCGAAGAGGCGTTCGACACCGGGCTCAACCCCATCCGCGCCCGGGTCCGCCTGGGGCTGCGGGTCCTCAACTACCAGGACCTGGGGCTGGCCAGCATCGGCGGGGCGACTTTCATGGCCCACCAGGTCGTCAAGGAGGTCATGGCGACCCTCAACACCGCGGCCAGCTTGACGGGCGCCGCGTCCTTCAGCGGCAGTGTCCGCCTGGGAGGCTGAGACATGTTCGATCCCACCAGCCGCTATGCCTCACTCGAAGTGGCCACCGCCCGCGTGACGGACGCCCGCGGCGAGTCGCGTGAGGTGCGGTACGTGCGCCGCCGCTTCCTGCCCTCGGGGGACTCCCAGGTCTCGCTCGCCGAGCACCTGCTGGCCCAGGGCGAGCGGCTGGACCACCTGGCCGCCCGCTACCTCAACGATCCCACCCAGTTCTGGCGGCTGTGCGACGCCAACGGCGTGCTGCACCCGGACGAGCTCTTGGAGCGCGTGGGGCAGTCCATCCGGGTGGCGACCACCCTCCGCTGAGGCGCGCGCATGCTGGCAGGGGCTCTGGGTGTCCGACTGGTGTTGTGGCTGGGGAAGGCCGTTCCCCTGCCACCGCCGCCGGCCATTGCCCAGGCCCTCACGAGCGTCGAGGTCACCAACGACGCGGACGGCCATGACGGCTTCCAGCTCACCTTCTCCCTGGCCAAGGATCGCGTCGTCGACTACGGCCTCGTCCAGGACGGCGCCCTCGAGCCCTTCACGCGGGTGTGGATCGGCGTGATGCTGGGGCCGGTGCCGGAGGTGCTGATCGACGGCATCATCACCCACCAGGAGCTGAGCGCCAGCAGCGAGCCCGGCCAGTCCCGCCTCACCGTCACCGGGCGGGACGTGAGCGTGATGCTGGATCTGGAGCAGAAGAACGAGAAGTACGAGAACCAGCCGGACTTCGCCATCGTCGCGCGCATCCTCGGGACGTACGCCACCTACGGCCTGGCGCCCCAGGTGATGCCCACCACGGAGATCCCCATCTTCCTGCAGCGCATCCCCCGCCAGCAGGAGACGGACCTGCGCTTCATCCAGCGCATGGCGCAGCGCAACGGCTATGTCTTCTACGTGGAGCCCGTCACCTTCGGGGTGAACAAGGCGTACTTCGGCCCGGAGGTGCGGGCGAGCCTGCCCCTGCCGGCGCTGACGACCAACCTGGGCAACGCCACCAACGTGGAGTCGCTCAGCTTCTCCGTGGACGCGCTGGCGCCGGTGAGCTCCAAGAGCGAGGTGCTCGAGCCGATGACCAAGAGCAGCATCCCCTTGCCCTCGCTGCCCTCGCTGCGCGTGCCGCCGCTGGCCCTCAAGCCGGTGCCGGCCAGGCGCACGGAGCTGCTGCGAGAGAGCGCGAACCAGACGCCGGGGCAGGCGGTGGCCTCGGCCGTGGCGGCGGCCACCAACGCGAAGGACGCGGTGTCGGGCTCCGGGCAGGTGGACACGCTGCGCTATGGCGGGGTGCTGCGCGCGCGGCGGCTGGTGGGCGTCCGCGGGGCGGGCCTGAGCTTCGACGGCAACTACTATGTGCGCCAGGTGACCCACAAGCTCGAGCAGGGCACCTACACCCAGAGCTTCTCTCTCTCCCGAGAGGGCACCCTCGCCCTCCTCCCCGCGGTGCGACCATGAGCCAGTTCTTCGGCAAGTATCGGGGCGTGGTGACGGACATCCAGGATCCGCTCATGCTCGGCCGCATCCGCGCCAAGGTGCCGGACGTGATGGGGGACCAGGAGAGCGGCTGGGCCATGCCCTGCGCCCCGTTCGGTGGCAGCGGCATGGGCTTCTTCGCCCTGCCCAAGGTGGGGGCAGGGGTGTGGATCGAGTTCGAGCACGGGGACCCCGACTACCCCATCTGGGTGGGCTGCTGGTGGGGCTCGGCCGCCGAGGTCCCCCCGCCCTTGCTGGCCCCGCCCTACAAGAAGGTGATGCTGCTCACCGAGGCCGGGCACAGCATCGTGCTGGATGACACCCCGGGCGTGGGCGGCATCACCCTGGAGACGGCGGACGGGGCGAAGATCGTCCTCAACGCCACGGGCATCGAGATCGACAACGGCAAGGGCGCGCTGCTCAAGATGTCCGGCCCCCAGGTGAGCGTGAACAACGGCGCGCTGGAGGTCGTCTGATGCCCGGCTACCTCGTGCACGTGGGCGCGCAGATCCTCTGTCCCCATGCGGGGCAGACGTCGGTCATCTCCAGCAACGTCCGGGTGAAGGTGGCCGGCCAGTACGTGGCCACCCTGAATGACAACTACATGATTGCGGGCTGCCCGTTCACTGTTCCTCCCGGCACGCCGCAGCCGTGCCTCAAGGTGCAGTGGCTGGTGGGCTCCGTGCGGGTGAAGGTGAACGGCCAGCCCGTCGTCCTCCAGGACAGCACCGGGCTGTGTCTCAACCCCATGCAGGCCCCGCAGGGGCCGCCCAACATCGCCGTCGTCCAGCCGCGAGTGAAGGGGACCTGATGAACCTCAAGTACCCGTTCCAGGTGGACCCGCGCGGTCGCACCACCGACACCGCCAGTGAGGAGGAGCACCTGAAGGACCTCATCGAGCAGGTGCTCTTCTCCTCGCCGGGGGAGCGGGTCAACCGCCCCAACTTCGGCAGCGGGCTGTCGCAGCTCCTCTTCGCGCCCAACAACGAGGCCCTGGTGTCGGCGACGCAGGTGAGCGTGCAGGCCTCGCTGCTCCAGTGGCTCGGAGACCGCATCCAGGTGGAGGGCGTGGAGGTGGAGAGCGATGACGCGAAGGTGCGCGTGACGGTGCAGTACGTCATCCGACGGAGCCAGCAGCGCCAGGTGGTCTCCTTCGCGCGTGGGGGGTGAGATGGAGACGCGCTTCCACTGCGAGAACCTGAAGCGGCGCCAGCTGCTGGCCATCCCGGGAGCCCTGCTCAACGGCATCGACTACCTCGAGGTGATCGACGCGCGGGCCGGTGAAGTGCCCACCGAGCCCCAGCGGACGCTGCTGGTGCGCTTCTTCAAGCCCATCCACGGAGCGCAGGGCGACGTGCTCGGCACGGCCAACGTCCGGATCCTGGGCGGCGTGCGCATCACCCCCATCGAGGTGCAGTGGGCCTGGCCGGCCCCGTCGGTGCCCGAGGCGGTGGCCACGCCAGCGGAGCGCACCTTCTTCTCAAGTGAGCTCCCCGAGCCCGAGAAGGTCCTCGTCGTCCGGACGAGCTCCACCGGGGACTTCTCCACCTACCGGCTGTCCCTGGTGCGCTCGGAGGAGGACGAGCGAGCGCCCGAGGGCTTCGACGCCTTGAGCAGCGAGGTGGGCTTCTCCTTCAAGGTGGAGCTGCCCAGCGAGTTCGACAGCCGCGCGGCGGCAGCCCCCGTCCCCGCGCTCCCCTCCGCGCTGCACGTGGACTACCTGGCCAAGGACTACGCGAGCTTCCGCCAGCTGATGCTGGATCGGCTCGCGGTGGTGATGCCGGACTGGGCGGAGCGCAACCCGGCGGACTTCGGCATCACCCTGGTGGAGCTGATGGCGTACGCCGCCGACCAGCTCAGCTACTACCAGGACGCGGTGGCGACCGAGGCCTACCTGGGGACGGCGCGCCGGCGCGTCTCGGTGCGGCGGCACGCGCGGCTGCTGGACTACTTCGTCCATGAGGGCTGCAACGCGCGGGCGTGGGCCCGGCTGGTGTGCGACGTGGGCCTCGAGGAGGAGGTGCTGCCCGCCGGCACCGTGCTGCTCACCCAGGTGGACGCGCCGCGCGGCCCGCTGGCCTACGAGCTGCTGGAGGAGGGCCTCCACGCCGGGGCTCGGGCCTTCGAGACGATGCACGAGCTGAAGCTCTCCACGGCGCACAACGAGCTGCGCTTCCACACCTGGGGGGACGAGGACTGCTGCCTGCCTCGGGGGACCACCCAGGCCGCCCTGGTGGATGCAGGGCGAACGCTGAGGCTGGGCGTGGGGGACGTGCTCGTCCTGGCGCAGAAGCGGGGCCCTCGCACCGGCCTCCTCCAGGACGCGGATCCCACCCTTCGCCACGCGGTGCGCCTCACGCGGGTCAACGCCCTGGCGCGGGACGAGCTGCTCGGCGTGGACCTGGTGGAAGTGGAGTGGTCCGTGGAGGATGCGCTGCCCTTCGCCCTGGAGCTGGGGGAGGACGACGCGCCCGCCGCCGTGGCCTGGGGCAACGTCGTGCTGACGGACCATGGCTACACCCTGCCCACGGGGGAGCTCCTCCCGCCGGTGCCGGAGGAGGGGCGCTACCGGCCCCGGCTCAAGAGCGGCCCGCTCACCCGGCAGGGCCATGCGGTGGGCAGCACAGGGCGGCCCGTCCCCTTCGATCCGTGGGCGTCCGCCAGGGCCGCCACCCGGTGGGCCGTGGAGAACGCCCGGCCGGTCATCTTCCTCAGCGACGCGAGCGCGCCCGAGCGGCCGTGGCTGCCCGTCCAGGATCTCCTCGAGAGCGATCGGTTCTCGCCCCACTTCGTCGCCGAGTCCGAGGATGACGGGAGCACCTCGCTGCGCTTCGGGGATGGGGTGATGGGCCGCACGCCGCAAGGGGGCCTGACGGCGCGCTACCGCGTGGGCAACGGCCGCGCGGGCAACGTCGGCGCGGAGACGATCGCCCACGTCGTCCTGCACCCCACCGATGGGGTGCTCAACGCCACCCTCAAGAGCATCCTCGACGTCTCCAACCCGCTGCCCGCCGCCGGAGGGGTGGATCCGGAGTCGCTGGACCACGTGCGGCAGAACGCGCCCCAGGCCTTCCGGCGGAACGAGCGCGCGGTGACAGCGGAGGACTTCGCCGCCGCCGTCGAGCGTCACCCCGAGGTGCAGAAGGCCGTGGCCACCCGGCGGTGGACGGGGAGCTGGCCCACCCTCTACATCACCGTGGATCGCTACGGCGGCCTGCCGGTGGACGAGGCCTTCGAGGCGGAGCTGCGCGCCTTCCTGGAGCGCTTCCGGCTGGCCGGGCACGATCTGGAGATCGACTCGCCCGTCTTCGTCCCGCTGGACATCGGGCTGACGGTGGCGGTGAAGCCGGGGCACTTCCGCGGGGACGTGAAGTCCGCGCTGCTCCAGGCCTTCAGCAGCGGGGAGCTGCCCGGCGGCCAGCGCGGCTTCTTCCACCCGGATCGCTTCACCTTCGGCCAGTCGGTGTACCTCAGCCAGATCATCCACACGGCCATGCAGGTGCCAGGGGTGGCCTGGGTGGACACGAGCGCGCGGGCCCGGCTGCGTCGCTTCCAGCGCTTCGGGCAGGTGGCCAACCGGGAGCTGGAGACCGGGGTGCTGCGCGTGAAGGCGCTGGAGATCATCCGCCTGGACAATGACGTGAACCGGCCCGAGAACGGGAAGCTCGAGTTCGCGCTGGAGGGAGGCCTGTGAGCACCCCGCACGAAGGGTGTGGCGCGGACGCCACGCCGCAGGAGCCCTCCCGGGAGAACGCGCCCGGCCGGGCGGCGCTCGCCTACCGCATCGGCACGCACGCCACCTTCCTGCAGCGCATGCTGGCGCGCCTGTCGCACGTGGAGCTGCCGGACGGGCCCGCCCAGGGACAGCGCCCCCTGGCGGCGCTCACCACCCGCTCCTCGGAGGATCCGACCCTCGCGTTCCTGGACTCCTGGGCCACGGTGTTGGACGTGTTGACCTTCTACCAGGAGCGCATCTCCAACGAGGGCTACCTGCGCACGGCCACCGAGCGCCGCTCCGTGCTCGAGCTGGCCCGCGCGATTGGCTATGAGCTCAACCCTGGCGTCGCGGCCAGCACCTACCTGGCCTTCTCCATGGAGGAGGCCCTGGGCGCACCGCTGAGCGCGCGGGTGCCTCGGGGGACCAAGGTGCAGAGCCTCCCCGGACAGGAGGAGCTGCCGCAGACCTTCGAGACCGCCGAGGAGCTCGAGGCGCGCGTGGAGTGGAACGCGCTGCGGCCACGGGCGGCCCAGCCGCAGGTGCTGCGGGTGAGCGGCGGTACGCTCTATCACGAGGGGCTGGACGGGGGGCTCGTGCCCGCCACCCAGATCGTCTTCGCGGGGACGGCCACCCGGCTGAGCGCGGGGGACCTGCTGCTGGTGCGCACGCCTGGCGGCAGCACCACCGTGCGGGTGCGCGGCGTGACGGTGGATGCCAAGGCTGGCACCACCCTCGCGCTGCTGGCGGAGACCCGCTCCGCTCCACCGCTGGTGCCCACGCCGCCTCCCCGAGGACAGGTGGAGCTGGAGCTCCTCCCGCTCACGCCTTCCGTCGTGAGGGAGCGCATCGTCGAGCGTCGGTGGCGGGAGAATGATCTCTCCTCGTTCCTGGCCGTGCAGCGCTGGAACCCGAAGGAGATGCTCCAGCAGGTGTCCACGCTGCCGGAGGCGAAGACGCCCACCGGAGAGCCCCTGCCGACCGAGACGGAGATCCACGTGTTCCGGCAGCGGCTGGGCTTCTTCGGGCACAACGCCCCGGCGTGGACCACGAACCACGGCGCACACGACTGGGACGCGAGCGGTGGGGTGACCATCTGGACCGGCGCGGATCGCACCAAGACGTACACCACCACCCAGGGCGCGGATGCCTTCCTGGAGCGCGGCGTCCCCGAGGTGCTGCCAGGCAGCTGGGCCTTCATCCAGAGCAGCTCCGGCACCTCCGGGCTCTTCAAGGTCCAGGAGGTGGTGGACTCCTCGCTGGCGGACTTCTCGCTCGGCGCCAGGGCGACGGGCCTGAAGCTGGTGGATGCCGGGAGCGGGCCGCTGCCGCCGGAGGTGAGCGCTCGGCCGAACTTCCGGCTGCGCAAGAGCGTGGCCTACGTCCAGAGCGAGCCGCTGCAGGCGGCATCCCTCCCCGTCACCGAGCTGTTGGAGGAGGCCGTCATCGCCCCGGGCGGCGTGCGCAACCTGCAGGGCGTGCTCCGCCTGGAGCTGGATCGGATGGTGCTGGGCCTGAAGGCAGGGCAGCCCGTCGTGATCACCGGAGAGACAGTCGCGGGCTCGCCGGCGGCGCGCACGGGGGTGGTGCAGAGCGAGACGGCCCTGCTCTCGGACGTGGAGCACGCCAAGGGCTACACCACGCTGCTGTTCCGCAGCCGGCTGGCCCACCGGTATGTGCGCGCCACCGTGAGCATCAACGCCAACGTCGTCGCGGCCACGCACGGAGAGACGGTGGAGCGCGAGGTGTTGGGCAGCGGCGACGGGACGCGGGCCCACCAGCACTTCACGCTGAAGAAGAAGTCGCTGACCTATGTGACGGCGCCCACGGCCACCGGCTCCCGGAGTACGCTGGAGGTTCGCGTGGATGGAGTCCTCTGGCAGGAGGTGCCGTCGCTGCACGGGCTGGCGCCCGACAGCCAGGCCTATGTGGTGCGCATCGCGGATGACGACACGGCGACGGTCGTCTTCGGCGATGGCCAGCAGGGCGCGCGCCTGCCGACGGGGAGGGAGAACGTGGTGGCTCGCTACCGCACCGGCATCGGCCCCGCGGGGCAGATGCCAGCGGGCAAGGTGACGCTGCTCCTGTCGCGACCGCTGGGCATCCGGGCGGTGGGCAACCCGGTGCCTGCGCTGGGCGCCGCCGACCCCGAGCCCCTCGCCGACGCGCGCGCCAACGCCCCGCTGCGGGTGCTGACGTTGGAGCGCATCACCTCCGCGCTGGACTACGAGAACTTCGCGCGGGCCTTCGCCGGCATCGGCAAGGCCCAGGCCGCCATGCTCTGGGGGGGGAACTCCCGCTTCGTCCACCTCACCGTGGCCGCCGCCAATGGAGACTCCATCCCCCAGGACTCGGCGCTCTACCAGAACCTGCTGGCGGCGCTGGCGTCGGCCAGCGCCTCGGCCTACGAGGTCCGCGTGGACAGCTACCAGCCGCGCTTCTTCCAGCTCACCGCCGGGGTGGTGGTGGATCCCCGCTACGTGAGGGACGAGGTGCTCGCCGAGGTGGAGCGGACGCTCCGGGAGCGCTTCTCGTACGGGCAGCGAGCCTTCGCCCAGCCCGTCACCGCCTCCGAGGTGCTGACCGTGATACAGAGCGTGCGCGGCGTCATCGCCGCCCACCTCACGCGCTTCCACCGCGTGGATCAGCCGCAGCGGACGGGGCCGCAGGCGTTCCTCCCGGCGAGCCCGGCCCGCTGGAACGCGCGCCGGCGTGAGGTCCAGGCCGCCGAGCTGCTGCTGCTGCAACCCGGCGGTGTCTCCCTGGCGGAGGTGGCGCCGTGACGGCCTCTCGACGTGAGCAGCTCTATGCGCTGCTGCCCAGCCTCTACCGCCTGCGTGACACGGAGCAGGGCGAGCCCCTGCGCGCCCTGTTGATGGTCATCGAGGAGCAGCTGCGCGCCGTCAAGCAGGACATCGACACGCTCCATGACAACTGGTTCATCGAGACGTGCGAGGAGTGGGTTGTCCCCTACATCGGGGATCTGCTGGGGGTGCGCAGCCTCCACCCGGTGAGCCAGGGCACCTACAGCCAGCGCGCCTATGTGGCCAACACGCTGGCCTACCGGCGCCGCAAGGGGACGGCGGCGGTGCTGGAGCAGCTCGCCCAGGACGTGACGGGGTGGCCGGCGCGGGCGGTGGAGTACTTCCAGCAGCTGGCCACCACCCAGCACCTCAACCACCCGCGCATGGGCAACCTGGCCACCGCCTCCCTGCGAGACAGCGGCCCGCTGGAGCTGCTGGGGAGCCCCTTTGATCCGGTGCCGCACGGGGTGGAGGTCCGCCGCGCGGAGACGGGCCGCGGCCGCTACAACATCCCCCACGTGGGGCTGCTGCTGTGGCGCCTGGAGGCCTACCCCGTGGAGGAGGCCCCCGCCACCCCGGCCGACGCGGCGGGCCTCTTCTACCGGTTCAGCCAGCTCGGGCATGACATGCCCCTGTTCAACCCCGCCGCCGCCGAGGAGTCCGTCACCTCCCTGGCCTTGGAGGAGAACGTGGCCGGGCCGCTGCGCCGCCGCGCGCTCCATGACGAGCTGGAGGCGCATCGCGAGGGCCGAGCCCCACCCACCGGCTACTTCGACGAGGACCAGCCGGTGCTCCAGGTGCTCCTGGATGGGGAGCCGGTGCCCCCCACCGCCCTCCAGATCAGCAACCTCTCGGAGTGGATCATCCCCGCGAGCGGTCGGGTCGCGGTGGATCCCGTGCTGGGGCGCATCGCCTTCCCGGAGGCTCCCGGGAAGAAGGTGACGGTGAGCTACTACTACGGCTTCAGCGCCGACGTGGGTGGCGGCGCGTATGGCCGGAGCCAGGAGCTGACCCAGGGGCTCCCGGTGGTGGAGGTGTCGGGCGGGGGCGCGGCGCTGAGTCAGGCGCTGCAGGACTGGGCGGCCGCGGGCAGCCCGCGGAGGATCCTCGAGCTCAGCGACAACGAGACCTACGCCGTCACGAACGTGAGTGTCCCCGCCGTGGCCTCCACGACCGGGGGGCCCTCGCTGGAGATCCGCGCGGCGGATGGCCGACGACCCTTGCTGCGGCTCACCCAGGCGTGGCAGCTCTCGCTGCAGCCCGAGTCCCGGCTGCGCCTGGACGGACTGCTGGTGGCCGGGGCAGGGCTGCAGGTTGACGCCAGCGGGGACGCCGCGCTGGAGCTGCGGCACTGCACGCTGGTGCCGGGGTACGACCTGGGGGAGGACGGGGCGCCCGCATCACCCGAGGCGGCCAGCGTGACCGCGGCCGTCACCCTGGGGCACCTGACGCTGAGCCTGGAGCGCTGCATCAGCGGCCGGCTCGCCCTGCCCGATTCCGTGGACGCGAGCACGCTGGTGGTCCGCGACAGCACCCTGGATGGGGCTGGCGGCGGGGCGCCCGCGCTGGTGGCGGGCCGTGCCGACCTCGAGCGCTCCACGCTCCTGGGGCTGACGCGGGTGGTAGTGCTGGAGGCGAGCGACACGCTCTTCACGGACGTCGTCACCGTGGAGCGCACCCAGGTGGGGGGCGTGCGCTTCAGCTACGTGCCTCCCGGCTCCATCGTTCCGCGCTCCTTCCGTTGCCAGCCGGAGCTGGCGATGCGGGGAGTGCCCGAGGAGCAGTGGCCCCTGCGGCAGGCCCGCCTCCAGCCCGTGTTCGTCTCCCGGCGCTATGGGCAGCCCGGCTACGCCCAGCTCCACCAGGGCTGTCCGGACGAGCTGCGTCGCGGCGCCAGCAACGAGAGCGAGGTGGGCGTCTTCCAGCACCTCCTCCAACCGCAGCGTGAGGCCAACCTCCGCGTGGCCCTCGAAGAATACCAACCCGTCAGGGTCGAGGCGGGTATCTTTTATGTCACCTAGGAGAATCATCGGATGAAAGGCGACTTCACACGCCGTTCGTTCTCTCGCGAGAAGCACTACAGCGGCGTGCGCATGCAGCAGGGGCGCGTGCAGCTCGACAGCGACTGGAACGAGCAGGTCGACATCCAGAACCACCTGCGACGCACTCTCGCGAGGGACACCCAGGGGGCCAGCGGTGCGCCCAAGGCCTCGGGGAATGTCCACTTCGCGCTGAGCGTCGCCGCCGGCGGGGCGGACCTGGCGATCGCGCCGGGGCGCATCTACGTCGACGGCATCCTCTGTGAGCTCGAGCAGGCGAGCAGCTACCTGAGCCAGCCGGACTTCCCCTTGCCGAGCTACGTCACCGGTGAGGGCGCGAGTCGGGCGCTGTCGCTCCCGACAGGGACGTTCCTGGCCTACCTGGACGTCTGGGAGCGGCTCGTCACGGCGCTCGAGGATCCGGGGATCCGCGAGGTGGCCCTGGGGGGGCCGGACACGACGGTGCGCACGCGGACCGTCTGGCAGGTGAAGCTCCTCCCGCTGAGCGCGGATCCGGCCGCCACCTCCTGGAGCGTGAACCTGCCCGGGCCGAGCACGGTGACGCTCGCCGCGCGGGCCCAGCCGATCGAGAGCGGCCAGCAGGCAGGGCTCGTCCCGGCCAGGGCGGGCTACCGGCGGCTGGAGAACCAGCTCTACCGGGTGGAGGTGCACTCGGTGACGCAGGAAGGCCGGGTGACGGCCAAGTGGAGCCGGGACAATGGCGCGGTGGTGGCGCCCTGGGTGTCGGGCAGCGGGGACACGGTGACGATTGGCAGCGCGGGCCGCAACGAGCTGCTGGACTTCACCTCCGCGCCCTTCGTGGAGCTGACGGATGACGCGCGCGAGCTGCACGAGGAGAGCGGGCTGCTGTACGCCGTGAAGACGGCCAGCGGGGCGAAGCTCACGCTCGACATCACCTCGGAGGGCTCGCCGGGCGCCGTCAACATGGCGAGCTTCACCCACACCCCCAAGGTGCGGCGCTGGGACGGCGTGCTGGAGTGGGATCTCTCGCTCGGAGAGCCCGGGTGGCTGCCGCTGGAGGATGGCGTGGAGGTGAAGCCCGGGGTGGGCCTCTACCGCGTGGGCGACTCCTGGCTCATCCCCGCCCGCCACCTCACCGCGGACATCGAGTGGCCCCAAGACGGCGCCGGGGAGCCCCTGCCGCAGCCGCCCCACGGCGGCACGCATCACTACGCCCACCTGGCAATCCTTCGGAAGGCGGCGAGCCTCACGGTGGAGGATCAGCGCAAGGTGTTGCCCGCGCTGACGGAGCTGGCCGCGGAGGACGTGAGCTTCGACCCCTCCATCGCCGAGCTTCCGGAGGAGCTGGGCACGGTCCAGGAGGCGATCGACTACCTCCACCTGAGCCGGCGTGACTGGGCCATCCTCCTGCTGCCGGGAGATGATGTGGCGCAGGCCCTCGCGAAGATCGGGCCGGGGCAGAGCGCGCGTGTCCACTTCGCGCCCGGCACCTTCAACCTCCCCGGGCCGCTGGTGCTCAGCGACAAGGGAGACCTCCAGTTCTCCGGCAGCGGGCCGGCCACGCGGCTCGTGGGAACGGGCGCGGAGAGCCTCCTCTCGTTCGAGCGCTGCCGGAGCGTCCTGGTGAGGGAGCTGCACGCGGAGACGGACGCCGTGAATCATGCGCAGGGCCTGGCGGGCCCCCTGGCGTTCGTGGACTGTCCCTCGGTGACGGTGGAGAACGTCTCCCTGCGGTGCGGTGCCCACTGGCGGCGCGGCGCGGCCTGCATCTCCGTGCGCAACCTGGACAGCACTCCCCCAACGGGCTCGGCCCCGCCCTCCACCGCGCGCATCCGCTCGTGCGACCTGCGGATCGGCCACCAGCAGGTGGGCATCCTCCTGGTGAACGTGGACCGCTCGCAGGTGGAGGACAACGTCCTCACCACCTACGAGAAGCCGGCGGCGGTGGACGTGGCGATGCTGGTGGAGGAGCGGGAGTACCGCTCGCTGATGCGGCGGCTGGTGCTGTCACGGCCCCGGGTGCTGCCGAAGCCGCTGACCAACCCGGAGGAGATCGTCACGGGCCAGCTGGGGCCGTACTCCGTGTACTTCGATGCGGACCGCAGCCTGCTGACGGCCTGGCAGGACATCCTGCGGGTGGAGAGCCCCAGGATTCCGGTGGACGCGACCGCGAGCGCCGTCAGCCGGCGCCTGCGCTTCATCGCGTACGAGCTGCTGCGCGACAAGGGAGTGCCCAACGTCGCGGGCATCCAGAGCACCACCATCACCGCGTTCCGCAACTGGTTCGAGCGGTGGAGGGCCTCCTCCTCGGCGGTGGCCTCGCAGGGCATCACCGTCGGCGGGCAGCGGGCCACCGAGGTGCGCATCCGGGACAACACCCTGCGAGACGTCCTCCAGGGGATCCACGTGGGCCTGAGCCAGTTCGACAGCTCCGTCCTGGCGGGGAATCTCCTCCGGGCCGGCCGCGTCCACATCACCGGCAACGAGGTCCACGTGCTGATGACGCCCGAGGCCCTGGGGGAGCGGCACGGCATCTTCGTGGGCCACTGCGACACGCTGCAGCTGGAAGGCAACCACGTGCGGATCGACCGCAGGACGTTCCACTCGCAGTCGGGCATTGACGCCATCCGGGTGCATGGCTCGCTGGGCCGGATGCTGTCCATCCGGCAGAACCACCTGCTCAACCCCTCGGTGGATCCGGACGACGTGGGCATCCGCGTGAAGGCCCTCAACAAGGAGCAGGCCCCCGTCTCCCTCTGGCGCGTGAGCGACAACCTGTCTGCCTGTCAGACACCCGAGGTGCTTGAACTCGCTCCCGCCGTTCTGGCTCCCGCCATTCGGCTTGACCGGTTGGGAGGCCGGGGCTAGCTTTGAAGGGCTAGCTTCTCTGCTGGTGCAGCCGTAGCCGACAAGCCCCCCGGCCCTAAGGCGTAGGAAGGGTTCGATGCCCTTGCTAGCAATCAGGAGGTCCCTCGCGGGACCTCCTTTTTTTTGGCGCCGTCGCGCTAGTCGTACACCTTCTGGGGGACCGGGCTGACGCCCATGGTCCCGTCTCCGAGCTGGCCGAAGTGGTTGCCTCCCCAGCTCCACACTGTCCCCTCTGTGAGCACAGCCAGACCAAAATAGGCGCCAGTCGCGATCGCCTTCACGTTGCCTAGGGTGGGCAGCTTGGCTGGCTTCAAACTGGATATGCCAATAGTCCCATTTCCGAGCTGGCCCTCGTTGTTCTGCCCCCAGGCCCAGACCGTCCCGTCAGAGTGCAGGGCCACCGAGAAATAGGGGCCGGCCGCGAGACGCGCCACGCCGCTCAGTTGCTGGACTTGCGTAGGCGTGGAGCGATGGGTGCTCGTTCCATCTCCGAGCTGGCCGCTGAAGTTGCTTCCCCAGGCCCAAACCATTCCACCCGCGCGCAGTGCCAGTGAGTGGTACGTGCCCGCCGAGATGGCTACCACGCCGCTCAGGCCCAGAACCTGGATGGGTACCGGGCGTTGGGTGTTCGTCCCATCCCCGAGCTGGCCGTAGTTGTTGCCTCCCCAGGCCCACACCGTTCCATCTGCGCGCAAGGCCAGAGAATGTAGGGCTCCCAGCGCGAGGGCGACTACGTTGTCCAGGCCCGGTACCGGCACGGGTAGGTAGCGTACGGTGGTTGTCCCATCCCCGAGCTGGCCGTCATAATTGTAGCCCCAGGCCCACACCGTCTTGTCGGCATGGACGGCCATGGAGTGGTAGTCGCCAGCCTCGGCGGCCACAATGTTGCTCAGGTTCTGCACCTGGATCGGATGGGGGCGCTGAGTGGTGGTTCCATCCCCGAGCTGACCATAGGCGTTGCTCCCCCAGGCCCACACCGTCCCGTCCTCTCGCACGGCCAGGGAGTGCATGCCTCCAGTCGTGATGCTCTTGATCAAACCCTGCACCTGCACCTGGACCGGGAGCGAGCGGTGGGTGGTGGTTCCATCCCCGAGTTCGCCATGGTGATTGCCGCCACAGGCCCACACCGCCCCGTCGGCGCGGAGAATCAGCGAGCATTGGTCTCCAGCTGAAACGGTCGAGGCGCCGCTGAGGTTCTGGAACTGGACTGGGGTGGGACGCTTGGTACTGGCCCCCGTTCCAACCTGACCGGAGTTATTGTCGCCCCAGGTCCACACCTTCTTGTCCGAACTCAGCGCAACGCAGTGGTAGTAGCCCGAGTCGATGGCACTGATACCGGTCAGCCCAGAAACCTGGGCTGGTGTCGAGCGCCAAGTATCCGTCCCATTTCCGAGCTGGCCAGAGGCGTTGTCCCCCCAGGTCCACACGGCTCCGCCCTGGAGGAGAGCCATCGAGTGAAAATACCCCGCGGCCACCGACATGACGGAGGACAGGCCCTGTGCCTGGACCGGAGTGTGGCGCTGCGTGGTCGTCCCATCTCCGAGCTGGCCTTTCTGGTTCCAGCCCCAGCCCCACACGGTCCCGTCCGAGCGCACGGCCAGTGAGTGGACATAGCCAGCAGAGATGGACAGCACGCCCGTCAGGTTCTGCACCTGGACCGGGACCAGGCGCTCGAGTGTTGTCCCGTCCCCAAGCCGGCCGTCACTATTGGCACCCCAGGCCCAGACCGTGCGATCCGAGAGGAGGGCCAACGAGTGATCACCGCGCGTGGCAATGGCCAACACGCCTGTGAGGTTCTGCACTTGGACCGGGTTGATACGGTTGGTGGTTGTCCCATCTCCAAGCTGGCGATTGGTGTTGTTCCCCCAGGCCCAGACCGTGCCATCCGAGAGCAGGGCCAGAGAGTGGCTATTCCCGACTGCAATCGCCCGGACGCTGCTCAGGTTCTGCACCTGGACAGGATAACTGCGTTGAATGGTGGTCCCATCTCCGAGCTGGCCGTAGGTGTTGGTTCCCCAGGCCCATACTGTTCCGTCCGAAAGCAGCGCGAGCGAGTGGTAGGTGCTTGTCGCCAGGGCCGACACGTTGTTCAACGCCCTGGCTGCGGGACTGGGCGCCAGTTTGTTCTGGGTCCCCCAATCTCCCAGCTGGCCATGGCCATTGAACCCCCAGCCCCACACCGTTCCATCCGAGCGCAGCGCCAGGGAGTGTTGGCCCCCGGCCACGACCTTGTCCACCTGGCTCAGGTTGGCCACGTAGGTGGGGGCGGAGCGCGGGGTGGTCGTCTCGTCTCCGAGCTGGCCGAAGGAGTTGTCCCCCCAGGTCCACACCGCCCCTTGAGTGAGCAGGGCCACGGTGTGGTGGACCCCGGCGGCGATCGCCTTCACGTCCGCCATGTGCGCCACTTCGACGGGGTAGGGCGAGGCGAAGTTCGTCCCGTTTCCAAGCTGGCCGAAGCCGTTGTGTCCCCAGGTCCAGACCTTCCCATCCGCTTTCAGGGCCACCGAGTGGAGGTCGCCCGCGGCGATGGCCTGCACGCTGGTGAGCCCCGTGACCTGGACGGGGCTGGATCGGTTCACGTACGACGAATCTCCGAGCTGGCCGTTGGTGTTGTTCCCCCAGGCCCAGACCGTGCCATCCGTCTTCAGGGCCAGCGAGTGGGCGCCACCGGCGGCCAGGGCCTTGACATTGGTCAGCGCAGGCACCTGCACCGGGTTCGGCCAGGGGTGGGCGGTGGCGCCCTCGCCGAGCTGGCCGAACGAGTTGTCTCCCCAGTTCCACACCGTCCCATCCGCCACGACCGCCAGCGAGTGGTAGCCTCCCGCCGCCAGGGCCAGCACGCCGCTGAGGCTTGGCACCTGGATCGGAGTGAGGCGCTGGGTTGTCGTCCCGTCGCCGAGCTGACCGGAGGTGTTGCTGCCCCACGCCCAGAGCGTCCCGTTCGCGCGCAGGGCCAGCGAGTGGTAGTCGCCCGCGACGATGGCCACCACGCTGCTCAAGCCCTGCACCTGGACCGGGATGTGCTGTGTCACGGTCGTCCCGGTACCGAGCTGGCCGGAGGAGTTCTCTCCCCAGGCCCACACGGTTCCGTCCTCGAGCAGGGCCAGGGAGTGCAGGGCCCCGGCCTCGACGGACACGGCCTTCGCTCGCAGCTGCACGGCCACTGGCGCGAGGCGCCGGGACAGCGTGCCGTCGCCGAGCTGGCCGGAGAAGTTGTCTCCCCAGGCCCACACGGTTCCATCCTGCCGCAACAGCAGGGAGTGGGAGGCTCCCGTCACGAGGTACTTCAGATCGTCCTGCAGGGAAGCAAGACTGAGGGTCCTGGCAAGGCTGAGGGGGGTGAATCGTGGCTGGGGCATGGGCGCTCTCGGAACGGGGCGAACCTACCACCAAGCAAGCTCAACGGAAGGCTCCTGCCCAGGTGCTGCAGGAGGGGCACAGCAGGCCAGGCCCCATGAGGTAGGCCGTGCTGCACCGGGGGCAGCGGCCCGGCTGTCGCGGCTCGGTGGGCAGCCCCGCCTCCGGGTGCTCGCGGCGCAGTCGTAGGGTGGTGGCGAGCAGGAAGTCCCGCACGTGCCGGCCCTGCACCGGAAGCTCCGGGAGCCGCACCTCCACCACGCGGCCTCCCCGGCCGAGCAGGCGCAGCGAGGGCGGCAGGAAGCGTGCCGCCCGGTCATGCCCGAGCCTGGGGGAGAAGGTGATGCCCAGCAGCTCCTTCCCTTCCAGGCCCTCGCGCTTCAACACCCGCCCGTTGCGCACCTGCTCCACGTGGAGGCTCTCGGCCCGCACCACGAGCCGCGTCTGCCGGGGAGGCCTACCGAGGAGGTCACCCCACAAGTCGCCCAGGCCCGTGTGCTCCACCAGGGAGAAGAGCCGCAGCAGCGGGTAGAAGAGCAGCGCCAGCGCGGCCTCCCATCGCTTGTGCGTGGGGTGGCTCCACAGCAGCTCCACCTGGCCCTGCGCTTCGCGGAGCTCAAAGCCATGGCCGCGCAGGTGCTCGGCGGACTGTGCCTCGTGGCGGACCTCCGGGCGTGCCAGCAGGGGCTGGGCACCGAACCAGGTCTCGGCCGTCTCCTGCTCCTGGGGATCCTCGGTGCCGATCGTCTCCAGCACCACCAGCCCGTGCGTGTCCGCCCGCTCCAGCACCGCGGCCGTCACCTTGGCGCACTCCTGCTCCGTCTGGGGCCAGTAGGCGGCTTCGAACTCGGGCACCGCGCCCAGCTCCTGGCGGAAGCCTCGCAGGCGCAGCTGGTGCCAGTAGGAGAAGAACCAGCTCGTGGGCGAGCCACGCCACCCGCGCTCACGAGGCTGCCGCGACGAGGAGGCTTCGCCGTCTCCTCCGCCTCCCGGGTCGGTGCCCTCGAAGAAGTTGTGGATCATTCCGAGCCGGAAGGCCACGTAGAGGAGGACGGGCAGGCACAGGACGAAGAGGAAGCCGCCGAACACGAGCTGCACCAGCGAGAACCAGCGGAAGCTCCGCCGTCGCTCATGAACGAGCTGCAGGTGGTTGAGGCCCGCGAAGGTGTCCTGGAGCGCCTGCTGCAGGGACAGCCGGCGTGTCTCATGGACGGCCGGAGTATCCGCGATGCTCTTGAACATGGGAGGAGCGGAGCCTCAAGGAGCCTTGGGGGCCTTCTTGATCAGCGACTTGGGGACCGTGATGGGCGGCGAGTTCGGGTAGAGGTAGACGGCGGTCGCCTCCTTCGGCGTGATGCGCAGCGGCAGCGTCGCGTTGAGGGCCACCTCCACCTTGTCTCCGTGGTCCTTCACGACGCGCAGGGGCACCCAGACGACGAAGGTGGACCCATCACGGCGGTGGACCAGCTGGCCCTCGATGAGCTGCTCGCTCACCTGCCGGAACTGGCTGAAGTTGAAGGTCTCCTTGCCCGTGGGGCTGACAGCCTCCTCCACGGGGCGCACCTCCACCGCGCCGCCGCCCCCCTGCGCGCCTCGCGGGCCTCTGCCCGGGCCCTCGCCGCGGCTCCCCAGGCCTTTGCCCTCTCCGGGCTCCTTGCCTTTGATCAGCCCCTTGCCGCTCTCCTCATCCGGCAGCTGGTACAGCAGGAGCCCCGGCTCGTTCTTGCCCGCGAGGTTGTCGTACATCCAGCGCAGCAGCGGGCAGTTCGGGATGTACTTGCGGGGATCCGCCATGACGTCGGAGACGACGCTCATGAAGTTGCGCACCGAGATCTTCCCGCTCGCCAGGCTCTGCTCGCAGAACAGGCCGGCCTCCACGAAGCCGTCCAGTCGCGCCTTGGCGCCCTCGGCGATCTGCACCTGCGCGCCGAGCCCCGCCTCGGCCGTGAAGCGGACCGAGGCCTCCGTCACATAGGCGCTGTCCAGGAACAGGCCCTCCAGCTGCGCGAACTGCGGGCTGTCCAGGAACTCCGCGGTGAACTGCTTGAGCGCCTGGTACGCGCCCACGAGGCCTTCCGCCTCCTGGGCCTTCTCGTACGCCTTGGCCGCCTCGGGCTTGATGAGCTCCCAGACCTTGAGCAGGTCGGGCGAGTCCATCCCGTAGCTGACGGTGAGGTACGCGCCGATGGACGCGCCCTTGGTGGCCTTCTTCCAGTTGGCGGTGTCCGTGATGAGCTCGCGCGAGCCCACCCGGTTGCGCATGAAGGCGCTGAACTTCCGCCCCATGTCCATCGCCAGGTTGTAGCGCTGCTGCACCTCGACCTTCTGCAGCATGGCGCGGGCGAGCCCCCCCAGCGTCGGGGCCTTGCCGCCCGCGCCTGGGGTGAGCAGCGAGAGCATGTCGCTGAGGGACTTGAGGTTGAGCGCGTTCAGCCTGAACGTCTCTTGCGAGGCCGGGCCCGCGTAGACATCCAGCTCGCCGGACTTCCGGTAGAGCGTCCACTCATCCGAGTGGGCAATCACGTTGCCCGAGGCATCCGTGGTGATCTTGAGCTTCAGGCTCACGCCCCCGCCCATGCTGGTGGGGATCGGCAGCATGCCGAAGATGGGGAGCTGGAGATCGACCCCGGCGGCGCCCTCGACGGCGAATGAGATCTCATGCTCCTCTCCGCCGCCGGGCTTGATCGTCCTCTTGTTGTCGAGGTTGACGCCGGCTTCGACCCGGCCCTGGATGGCCGCGCGCAGCGTCAGCAGCGTCTGGAGCACGCCGATGGGGCTCCACTGATTGTCCGCGGTCTTGCTGGGGGGGACGCGCTCACCGCCGCGGCGCATGACGGCGGCGTCGATGAAATTATCCCCCAGTGAGGCGCTCTTCTTGCCTTCCCGTGCGGGGTTGCGCTCGCGCAGCCCCGCGCTGGCCTCCGCCGTGCCTTGCGCGAACTCGCCGAAGTTGATCAGCCGGCGCGTCTCGAAGCCCTCCAGGAGGGGGCCGCGGACGGACCTCAACCCGAGATCCAAGGCATTGACGAGGGTCACGGACGAGGCGCCCGATCCTCCGGACACCACGGCCTTGAGGGCCTGATCCTTGGCGATCTCCGCGAGGAAGCCGCCCAGGCTCGACAGCGGAACGATGAACTCCTGGTGGGTGACGACCTTGATGCCCGCCTGCGCATGAGCGCCCGCGGCCAGCCCGAGCCCCTGCTGCCGCTTCGTGTTGCCGATGAAGGCGTGTGCGCCGACGCCGGTGTCTCCGGCCACGATGCCTTGTTGCCGGTAGAGGATGTGGAGGCGCTGCGCGTCCAGCCGCCGGACCTCGATCAGCCGCCCTTCGGAGATGTAGATGGGGATGACAGGGGTGATGCCGAGATCCGTCTCCAGGTGATAGCCGCGCCCCACCGGCATGATCTCATCGAGGATGTCCGTCAGCGTGCTCTCTTCGGGCTTGTCCTGCTCGAGGGGCTGTGCGCCGCCCGTGTCTCGCTGGATGACGCTGCGCTGGACGCCGCGCAGCTGCCGATCGCCGCCCGTCTGCTGGAGCACGTGGGTCAGCTCGTGGGCCAGGAGCCGCCGGCCCGCCACCGTGCCAGGGGTGTACTGACCGGGGGCGAAGGCGATGTCGCTCCCCAGGGTGAAGGCGCGCGCATGGAGCGAGCGGGCGGTCCGCGTCGCTCGCGCGTCGGTGTGGACCCTCACGCGGCCGAAGTCATGACCGAAGCGGGGCTCGAAGAAGGCGCGCGTCTCGGGTGGGAGCGGCTGGCCGCTGCCGCGCAGGGAGTGGACCTGGGCGGCCACTTCCGGTGAGGCCGGCTGCGCCTCATGGGCTGCCCCTTCCGTGGGCGCGCGCTGGAGCTCCTCCTCGCACTCCGCGCAGACCCGCTGGACCTGGGCGGGGGCCTCCGTGGAAGGGGACGTGCGTGCGGCGCCGCCTGCCGGCTCCGGCAGCCGCATGATCTCATCGGCCTTCCGGTCGGCCTCCCGCTCGTGGACGTCGTCCGAAGGGCCGATGGCGAGCTTGGGCTGGACCCTCCCCTTCGTGGGGGCAGGGGTTCGGTCGGTCCACTGACGTTGAGGGGCAGTGTCGTCGACCTGCCGCGCCTGTCTCCCCGCCACCGTTCTTTGTCTCATCCCCTGGGCCCCTCACGACGCGCGCGGATGTCATGCCAGCGCCGCCTCAGTCAGCGCTTGTGGCGGGGAACAGTGTAGCACCCGGAGGCGCGAGCTTCAGGCTCAGGATTCACTCGGCTTCGGAGGCTGACTGGCCGGCGAGTCCTTCGGCTCGAGCTCGTACTCGTCGGGGTCGAACCCCTTCACCCGCCAGTCCGCCCACGCGCGTTGCCAGAGCAGCTCCAGGAACCGGCGCACCTCCGTCGGTTCATGGTGTGGGTAGGGAATGCGCAGCGCGTGTATCACGTGATAGAAGCGCTCGGGAGGGAGGTTCAGGACCCAGCCCATGGCGCGCCGGATCTCGTTCTCGTCATCATTGTTGTCGCGCAGGTGTCCAAGGAAGTCGTGGGCTGCCTCCTCGAGCCGTTCGATCCGGTCGGGATCAAACATCGAAGCTTCTGGGGGAAGCTGGACGTAGTTCATGTCGACGAAGCTGGTCCAGGCGCGTGCGAGCAGGTCCAGCCGGATCGGGTTACCCAGGGTCAGTACCATGGTGTTCTCTCGCTCAGAGGTTTTCAGGGAACGCAGTCAGTACCTTGTACGTGTTCGTCGCGTGATCGAAGAGGAAGACGACGGTGACGCGGTCGACGGGGCCACGGGTTCTCCCATCGGGGTGGAACTCCTCTCCCACCACCCTGCCCGTGAGCTCCTGCTTGTACTCCACCTTCTCCTTCAAATACTTCTTGTACTTGGTCGGGTCGCTCACGACGTCGTTGACGGTGAACTTTCCCTTGGCGATCTGCTTCCACCCATCACTGTTGATCGCTGAGTGAGAGGGCGGGCTCGTCGGATTGAAGAGCATCTGGCGGAAGTGTTCGATCCAATGATTCTGCTCCTCGAAGCTCTTCCAGCGGCTCTTGGGGTTGCCAGGGTGCGCGGGTTTGGCAGGGGACGTGGGGGTAGCCGGGGTCGCGGGTTTGACCGTGGCCGCGGCCTTGCCGAACATGGTCGTGTCGCTCAGGTGCGCGCCGTGCTCGGAGAAAGTGTGGCCTTTCTTCATGGCCCCTGCGTCCGTCTGGATGGGCACGTCCATGGCCTGGACATCTCGGAAGGCCTGCGGATTCTTGTCGAACTCCTTGAGGAGCTCGACCTGTCGTGAGCCTGTGTTCGCATTGAACTCCTTGAGCACGTCGTCGCCCAGCTTGAGGAAGGACTCCTGCTGGTCGTTCTTGAGGTAGGCGAACGCCTTCATGCCTTCGTCGCTCATCCCAGCGACGTGCTCGCGCTGGCGCGCGTTGAACGCCTTGAAGCGATCGTAGAACGAGCCTCGCGCCGCTTTGAGCCGGTCGTGGAGCTTCGTCGCCGGCTCATAGACGCGCTGGCGGTAGTCCGCGAGCCACTTCTCCAACTCCCGCCGCCCCCGCGTCTCCTTGGGCAGGGCCTGGATGTTCTGCTCCAGCGTCTTGAAGTGGTTGCGGATCTGCGTGTCGATCTCGAGGCTGTCGAGCGCCGCCTCCTTGGAGGCGACCCGCTTGCGCAGTTCCTCCAGGTGGGTCAGCTCGCCCTGGTGGTGCTGCACCTCCTGAACAGGCGTCCGAGCCTTGCCGGCGGGCGCCGGAACGACCGCTGTGCCGCTCTTGACGCGATACGCCTCCGCGAGGATGTCGGCGGGCTTGGCGCCGTCCGCGACGCGGAGCACCCACTTGTCACCCACCTGCTCAAGCCGGGTGGTCTTGCCCCCAGGTCGGATCTCCACGTCGTGCCCGTGGAGGATCTCCACCACCTGGCGCCGGGCGGCGGTGTCGGGCAGGGCGGTGCCCAGGCTCTGGTCGTAGTACGCGGTCTTCTGGGCCTGCTCGAGCTGCGCCGGGGTGAAGGACTTCTCGTCACCGACGATGCGCTTCTTGGTGTAGTCGTACTCGAGGGCGCGCCCCTCCTCGTGCTCGAAGAGCCCCTTCTTCTTGAGCTCGTTCACCCGCAGGCCGAACTTGCGGGTGGCGATCTCCTGGAGCATGGCCCCGCCGACCAGGATGAGGCCCTGGGTCGCGACGATCTGCGCGAACACCTTCGCGGTCGCCTCGCGCCCCTCCTGAATGAGCATCTCGCGCTGCTTGCGCAGCTCCTCCAGCTGAGGGTCCGCCAGGTTGACCTGCTCGAGGTCCCGGATCTGCTTCTCGATGACGGCCAGGTCTCGGACGATGCCGTTGCGCAGCTGCGCGACCTGCTTCATCCCATCGGCGGAGATGAACGCGACCATCCCGGCGATCTGGACACCCTCGATGACGAGGAAGGACTTGCGCCCCAGGGTGATGAGCTTGCTCGACTTGCCGACGACGGGGAGGAGATCGAGCGCGATCATCCCGAGGCCGACCGCGACATCCTTCTCCCGCAGCGTCCCCTTGGAGTAGCGCTCCTCCAGCTCGGAGAGGGTCTTGGCGCTGTTGTAGGCGATGGCCAGCGTGAGCCCGACGGCGGTCGTCGGCGGGAAGAGGGTGAGCACCGCGGCGACGATGTTGACGCCGATGTCCACCGCCGTGTCGAACACCACGCTCTTGATGTCCTTGGCGAGCGTGTCCGTGACCTTGCTGAAGTCCACGTACTGGTCGTTCAGCGCCTGCTTCTGCTCGTCCCAGCCCTGGAAGGCGATGGAGAGGGTGCCGTTGGGGTAGTTGACCGCGTGGCTCAGGAAGGCCTTCTCGACGGCCGCCTCGAAGGTGGGGCCCGACTCCTGGACGCGGTAGTTCTCCCGCTCGAAGAGCTGCGTGATGTCATGGACCGTGACGATGTACTGGCCGTTCGAGCGCGTGAAGTGGCACAGGAGGTTGAGGGGGCCCGAGGGGATCTGCGGGACGCGGCTGACGAAGACGCCTCGGCAGGGGACGGTGGTGGTCGCTGGCGCCGCGGCCTCCTTGGCGATCTTCTCCCGCCCCTCGTCCAGCGTCTTGAGGTAGCTCTCCGCCCACTCGCGGATCGAGGAGGACTCGGAGTCCTTGCGGCCCTCGTAGTTCTTGATGAGTTCGCGGAGGCGGTCCCGCTCGGCGTCGATCGACTTGAGGCGCTCCTCCAGGGTCGGCGCCTTGAAGTCGGCCGCCAGCTTCCCCCGGGTGATCGTCCCCTCCTCGTACTGCGTCACCGCGCCGGTGATGAAGCCGACGTCGAACTGGTGCTTCGTCGTCGTCCCGGGCCCCTGCCGGAAGCCGGAGAGCGCGTCCTCGCGCAGCGTCTCCGCGACGGACTCCTCGCTGCGCACCTTCACCCGGCGGGTGAAGAGCTTGGGCCGGAAGAAGTTGTGGTTGACCAGCGCCTCGATGATGTACGTGCCCTCGGCGACGAACGTCACCTCGAAGGTCTTGTCGTTGAGGAGGCCCGGGGAGCGGACGGGCGAGTAGTTCGTCACCTCGCTGTCGATCCACTTCGCCTTCTCAGGGGAGCCCTCCGGGTAGGCGATCCACTGGATGCTGATGAACGGAGCGCGCCAGGCGCCCACGTCGTCGCGCACCTCGAAGGAGAAGACGGCCTCCTTGTTCGGGACCAGGTAGCCGCTGCGGTTGACGATCTCTCCGTGGACGGGCCGGTCCTCGATGGGCGGCTGGTCCCGGGGCGCGGGCTTCTCCTTCAGGCCAAGGCGTCTGCGGGCATCCATCAGCTCCTGCTGGGCGATGGCGTTCTCCAGCTTCCACTGGAGGCTCTGCGGGTTGCCTCCCTCCTGCTTTCCCCCCTGGAGCAGCAGGGCCAGGATGGCCTCCCGCTTCGGGCTGCGGGCGATCTGGAGGAGGAGCGCGGCCACCTCCTCGGTGATGTAGATCTCCGGCGTCGCGCCACCTGCCTTCGGCGCCGCCGCGGGCTTGAGGATCCGCTCGAGGATCTCCAGCAGCTCCTTGGCGTCCTCCTTCCTCTCCGGGGGGAGGTGGATGGCCTGGCCCTTGAGTGAGCCGGTCTTCTCGTGGCTCTTGGGGGCCTTGAGGAATTCGCTCCAGGCGTCGGCACCGAAGTGCTTCTCCAGGAGCTCGCGGGAGAAGCTGACGGAGGCAGCCTTCGTGAAGCTCTTGAGAGGCTCGTTGAAGGTGAAGGTCAGCGTCTGGATGAGGGACTCGCGGGCTCCCGCCCCCGCGCCGCTCGCCAGGCTCAAGCCGGTGTAGCTCTCCAGGGACTCGAGGAGCTCGCGGTTGAGGGTGTCACGCTTGACCGTCTTGTCATCGGGCAAGGCGCCGTGGCGGTAGAGCAGGGTGATGTCGATCCAGGCGGTCATTCCGCTCGAATCAGGCATCCAGAAGATGGATTGCCCAGGGGGCAACCCGAGCAGCGCCACGAGGCCACCGCGAGGAGTGCACCGGATGATCTCCTTCTTGCTGCTCAGCGGCACGTGCATCAACAGCTTGGGGTGAATCTTCGTCAGGTCCTCGAGCTGCAGCCAGGGGACGATGGGCAGGAGGGCACGCAGGAGCGGCTCCATGACTCGGGCGCCCGTCACCTCGGAGGCGGATTCCGGGACGCCCTGGCCGAGCAGCCAGGACTTCCGCACGAGGAGGTAGGCGGCCACGCCGCTGCCCCGCCACTGGAAGTCCACCCCAGGTGGGAGCTCCTCGCTCTTGGCCGGGGTGGGCTTGTCCTTGTCAGTGGCGTCCCTGAAGAGGCCGGTCGCTGGCTGGGTCCTCCGCGCGATGAGCGGAGGCGAGACACCCGGCGCTTCTCGTCGCGGAGCCACGGCGTTCCGAGGCTCGAGCCTGTTGGCCTGTCCCTGCTGGACCACGTGGACCAGCTCGTGTGCGAGGAGCCGTTGGCCCTCGCGTCTCGTCGGTGCGTACTCCCCCGCCCCGAAGACCACGTGGTGACCGACCGTGTAGGCCCGGGCCCCGATGGCTCGGGCGGAGCTGGCGGCCTGGGCATCGGTGTGGATCCGCACCTTCCCGAAGTCGTAGCCGAGGCGGGACTCCATCGAGGTACGCGAGTCCGCATCCAGGGGGCGGCTGCCGCCGGACTCGAGCTGGCGGTACACCGAGGGCGGTGGCTCCACCGGCTCCGCCGTGCCATGGCTCCGCGCGAGGAGCAGGACGGCGTCTTCCTCTTCTTCCTCGCGCTCGTCCTCCTCCTCTCGCTCCTGCTCCGCCGCTTCCGGAGGGGCGGACACCTCCCGCTGGACTTGCGCGGGTGCCCCTGCCGACGCCCGAGCCCCCGCCGCGCGATCCGCGTCCCCCTGGATGGCCTGCGCGGCGATCCGCTCCGCTTCCTCCTCGAGGGGGTCTCCAGGCCTGCTGATCTGGAGCTTGGGCTGCACCCATGGGGGAGTGGCCTGGGGGCGCTCAGGCTCGAGACGGAAGTCCAGCCGACCGAAGTTGAACTGCAGCGCGGGTACTGGCCCGGCTTCCGGGAGGGGCGAAGGAGGTTGACGCTGATCCCCGTGCGGGGGGGAGTTGAGCAGACGGGGAGGTCTGGCGAGAGCCAGCTCCTGGGCTCCCCGGCTCATGTCAGCGGCGGGGGACGGCCGCACCTCAGATGGTTTGGTGCTTCGGTCTTGCTGGCCCATTGCCCTCTCGGTTGGCCGCCGCGTCGCGCCAGGGTTCCATGGAGCAAACCACAACCTCTGCCACGGCCCGGAGGCCCTTTTTTCTCGAGGGAGCCTGGGTGCAGGCTCAGCTGCGCGAGGGGAAGATGCCCTCGAGCGCGATGATGAAGCTCACGCACAGGTAGGGCTGCATGTTCTCGTGCGGCTGGCTGCCGCCCGCGGTGCTCTCACCCTGCAAGCCCAGCTGCGCGTTGGCCGTGGAGGCGTAGAGGTTCTCGTTCTGCCCGGTCTGCTGGTTGAGAAACATGGCGGGCACGTTGCCCCCTGGGCTGGGCTGATCCCCGGCGCCGTCGAAGACGCCAATCGCGTGGACGTGCGCGGGCATCTGGGTCGAGATCAGGGTGACGCTCTCCACGCCGGAGGACTCGCCCAGGGTGCGGGGCGTCAGCCCGGGCCCCGTCCCCCAGTGCATCGGGATGCGGCCCTGCAGGTTCGGCAGGGCGAACGTGGTCTGCCCGTTCCCACCGTAGGTGGTGCCCAGCAGCGAGAAGAGCGCCGTGTTCTGCGCAATGGACAGCACCTGGCCATTGCAGAACGCCCAGCCCTTCGGGGCGAAGTTGCCACCAAACATCCGGATCTCACCAATGAACGGCTCGGACATGCATCACTTCCTTTCGCGCGGAGTGTTGATCGCCGAACAAACCATGGGGCGCGGAGTGAAGGAAGTTCCAGGCACACGCACGGTGAAGGGAAAACCGGTGATCCACGCGACTCCGGGTAGGGTGAGCCACACCTGTCGTGACAGTGTCTGGCCACGCCAGGGGATCTCGGACAGACTCCAAGTGTTGAGTCTGAGACACCGTGCGCGGCCCCGCACATACTGGTGATGGCAGGGCCCCGTGTCTTGGGACGGCCCTGCCTCCAACACGCAGGAGGCCCCCGGAATGCGGAGTTCATGGATGCAGTGGCAACGTCTCTCGTGCTGGCGTTGGGTGAAGGCCCTACCGCTGTCGGCCCTGATGGTGCTGGCGGCGTGCAAGGGCACGGAAGGTCCAAAGGGTGATCAGGGCGAGCAGGGTCCCGCAGGCCCCGAGGGGCCTCAGGGTCCAGCGGGGCCCCAGGGCGAGCCGGGACCCGCGGGTGGGCCTCAGGGGCCCCAGGGCGAGCAGGGTCCCGCGGGGCCCGAGGGCCAGCGGACGCTGGTGGCGTCGGCGACAGAGCTCCCGGGGTTCAACTGCGCGGCGGGAGGCGTGCGGCTCACGGTGGGGTTGGATGCGGATCGCGATGGCACGCTCGACGATGCGGAGGTGGACGGGGCGCTGACGCGCTACGTGTGCAACGGTCAGCAGGGCGCCCAGGGCGCGGAGGGGCTGGCCACGCTGTCGCGGACCGCGACCGAGGATCCGGGGCTCATCTGCACCATGGGAGGTGTGAAGCTGGAGCTGGGGCAGGACGCCGACCGTGACGGCACGCTCCAGGATGGAGAGGTGGACGCCACGCTGACGCGCTACGTGTGCAACGGTGCCAAGGGTGCTGATGGTGCGCCAGGTGCTGATGGTGCTGATGGTGCGGCGGGTATGCAGGGCCCAGCGGGGCTGGCCATGCTGTCGCGGACCGCGGCTGTGAACCCGGGGGTCGGCGGCTGCACCACGGGCGGTGTGAGGCTGGAGCTGGGCACGGACACCAGCCGTGACGGCACGCTCCAGGATGGAGAGGTGGACGCCACGCTGACGCGCTACGTGTGCAACGGTGCCCAGGGTCCGGCGGGTTCGCCGGGCGCCTCCGGAGCGCTCGCCATCTACGGGGATGGCTCGGCCGGGACGCTCAACGTGGCGGCCGGCAACACGTTGAATCTCGCCTTGAGCACAGACGTCGACTCGCTGCCCGGCAAGACCAACATGCAGTTTACCAGCATCAACATCGCGGGCGACCTCATCGTTCCCAGCGGTACGGTGCTGCGGGCCACGGGAACGGTCTCGGTGAGCGGTACCATCACCGTCGCGGTGGGCGCGGAGGACACGGGCAACGGCCAGCCCCATCCGGGAGTCTCCCGGTCTGCGCCAGGCACCATCCACGGGGGACTCGGTCTCCCCCTGCTCACGGCATCCCGGATGACGAACCCGGGGCCGCAGGGGGGAGGGGCAGGCGACCGACTCTTCAACATAACGCAAGGAGGGGAGGGCGGGGGCTCCCTGGTCATCGTGGCCCTGGGCGATGTCACCGTCCCCGTCGGCGGCACTATCAGAGCAAACGGGAACTCTGGCTTCGACCCCACGGGTACCACGGACATCGGCGGCCCGGGCGGCGGTGCCGGTGGCATCATCACCATCGTGACCCGGGGCAACCTCACGGTGGGCGGGAACATCCTCGCGAACGGAGGCAAGGGTGGAAATGGCCTCAATGGCAATACCGCCGGTTCCAACGGAGCGGGAGGTGGCGGTGGTGGCGGAGGCGGCATCATCCACCTCATCTCGGCCAACCCCATCTCGGTGACGGTCTCCCCTCTGGCGAACGGTGGCCCCGCGGGCACCAGTTCCGCGGGCACGACCTTCACGTCTGGAGGTGGCGGTGGAGCGTGCGGTGGAGATGGGGGTGATGGGGGAGGAATCCTGGGTACCAGCCCCTTCACGGCTGCTCAGGCAGGCCAGGCGGGGCACGTCATCCGGACCGTGGTGTCTGCGCCGGAGAACCTGCTGTGAGCTAGCGCGGGAGCCTTCCCGAGCTCTGCGGCCCGCGGGCATCCGTGCTCGCGGGCCGTTGCATTGTCCGCGGGGCCCTCACCCCTCGCGTGGCCCGGGGCTCCACTCGAGCGCGAGGTACGGCTCGGACGCGCCCGGCTCCATCCCCGCCACGGAGGTGAAGCCGAGCCGCGCGTAGAGTCGGCGCGCGGGGTTGTCCCGGGCAACGCTCAGGCGCAGCGGCTTGCCGGCCGCGGCGGCCTGTTGCTGGAGCGCTCGCAGCAGCTCCGTGCCCAGGCCCGCGCCCCGGTGCGCGGGCAGCAGTGACACGTCCACCAGGCGCAGCTCTCCGGGCTCTCGCGCCACCCACAGGCGGCCTGCCGGGTGTCCGTCCAGGAGCACGAGCTGGTGCTCACCGTGCGGGTAGCGCGCCTGGTAGCCATGGCGCTGCGCCATCCACTGCACGCGCAGGAGCACCTCACGCTGCGTGTCGCCCAGGCCCAGGGCCGCAATGTCTGGGCGCGTGCTGGCGTACAGCGCGAAGAGGAACGCGTCATCCGCGGGGCTGACGGGGCGCAGGGAGAAGGTGTGGGACACGGTCCCGCCCACCTTAGCGCTTCGATGCGGGCGGTGTCGGCAGGCGCGTCTTCATCCACCTTTGGACAGAGCGTGCGACCGACGTCTGGAGTTGGACGACTCGCTGAACAGGCGTCCTGCCTCGAGCGTCAGAGCAGAGGGGCAGAGGCGTCAGACCCACATGCGAGGCTTCGGGGGTGAGAGACAGGGAGGACACGATGAAGAAGACACGACCTGGCAAGTCCCCTCCGAGCCCCGAGAGCTCGAACGTGAGGGAGCTGGCGCGCCGCCTCGCGGGCCTGGACGCGGAGGCGCTGGACGCCCAGCTCCTGGTGACGTTCCGCGAGGCGCGAGACGACGGCACGGTACCGCCGGATGCGGGCTTCTTCCTGGTGTCTCACATCCTGCTGGCCATGGCGGACGAGGCCCTCGCGGAGGATCCGAAGGTGCGCGAGCTGGAGCACGAGCTGGAGGTGATGGAGCGGGACTACGGGCTGCCGGAGGAGGGGGGCTGGGCGCCGGGAGAGGCCCCCGAGGAGTGGGAGGCGCTCTGCCGGCAGCACGAGATCGCCTGTGATGAGGCGCGCGCGGCGTTCTTCCAGGCGTACGGCGAGGCGGAGATGGCGGAGCTGTTCCTGCACGACCGGGCCGCCTTCCTGCGCCGCTTCGAGAGCGGGCGGCGCTTCTTCCACGGGCTGCCGATGCTGCCTGAGTTCGTTAACTGATTGTTGGGACACCGGGTGGGGGAAGGACAGGGCGCCATGGCGCTGGGTGAGTCAGGGATGATGGCAATCTATGAGCTGGTCAGTACCTCGGGGGCGATGGCGGCGTTCGCCGTCTTCCTGAGCCTCTCGCTGGGGATCTCCATGGTCCTCTACGCGCTGCTGGTGCGCTCGGCCTCGCGCCGCGCTCCCTTCCATGGCGAGTCGGCCATCCGGGTGCCCGTGGCGGCGCTGGTGAGCACCGTCACCTTCGGGCTCCTCTTCGGGGCGCTGTACGCCACCACGCTCCGGGGCTTCCATCGGGTGGAGCTGCTCGAGGATCAGGTGCGGCTGTACTACCTGTTCCCCGCGCACACCGTCACGCTGCCCCGGCTGGAGCTCACGCAGGCCGAGCGGGGACGCGGGCACCTGCGGCTGCGCACCCACGAGGGCGCCACGTACCAGAGCGCGCTCGCCAACGAGCGCGCGGTGCTCGAGACCTGGGAGGGCCTCAACGCCTACCTGGGCTGCGCGGCCCGGCCCTGATCGTCCGAGGGGCGTGCTGGCGTGTTCCCGGCGCTCCCTGGCCGCTACAGCTTGCCCCAGAACAGGGCCACGAGCCCGGCGCGGTTGCTGGCCCCATACTTGCGCAGCAGGTTGGTGACGTGGACCTCCACCGTCCCCTCGCTGCGCCCCAGCGCCGCGGCGATCTCCTTGTTGGTCTTCCCCCGGGCGACGAGCTCCAGCACCTCGAGCTGGCGGCGCGTCAGCTGCGCCGTCTCGCGGGCGCGGCGCAGGCGGCGCTCCAGCTCGCTCTCCTCCACCTCCGGCGGCGGGCTCCGGGAGGTGCGCGGCATCTCCAGGGCGATGGCGATCCACGGCACCAGCTCGGTGAGGACCTCGTCCACGCCTCGTTGGCCGGGGCCGCGCGGCAGCTCCACTTCCAGCCGGCCCACGGCGCGGCCCGCCACCTCGAGGACGAAGCGGCGCCCCTCGCCCGGGCCGTGCTCCCCCGAGACGCCCAGCAGCTGCACCTGCTCTTCCTGGCCGGTGCCCCACAGCTCCACCCGGCTGCAGCCGAACTGGAACCGGAGCAGCGTCACCAGCGCCTCGGCGAGCGCCTCGCGATCGGGGTACTGCGCCAGCTCGCGCGCCACGGAGCTGATGTCCGCGCGCGTCGGCCGGCGCCCGGGCCGGGGCTCGTCGACGGGCAGCTCCAGGGGCGTGCGGAAGAGGCAGGCGGCGTGCCCCTCCGCGCGGCACTGGGGGTGCTCCAGCCGTGCCACTCGCCCGCCGAACAGCTCGAGCGTGCGGCCCATGTAGCCGAGCAGCGTCATGCACATGGCGCGGTTGGTCACCGCCCACTCCCGAAGCTCGGCGGAGACCTCCGTCCCGTTCCACCACGAGCGCCAGTGCCCGGTGTCGTGCGAGCGCCGCCAGTACACGTTCATGTGGCGGATGGCGAAGGAGGGGCGCATCAGCCGCAGGAACCACCGGTGCACCGTGGACAGCTCGCGGTCCGCGTCGAAGCGCCCCAGCTCCAGCAGCAGCGCGTCATCCGCCTTGAAGTGCTGACACAGCGCGGTGATCAGCCGCTCCAGCAGGCGGATGTCGTACCAGGAGGCCGGATCCACCGAGGCGATCTGGCCGCGGTCCTCCGTGGACAGGCGCCCCAGCAGCGCCTCCCACGCGCTCTCTCCAAAGCGCTCACACACGAACTCCCGGCGCGTGAGGATCTTCAGCCCGGGGGTGAGACCCGGCGGGGAGAGTCCTTGGGCAGGGTGCGAAGCATCTCGACGCAAATGGACACCTGGAGTGGAGCCCGGAGACCTGGCAGGGATGAGTGTGGGCCTCTGGCATGACGTCGCAAGACGTACTCCAAGTCAACGGGGGCGGGAGCTCATTCCGAGGTGGCAGGAACGCCCACCGTTGCTCTGGGTTACGGAGCCTTGGGCCAGGGCCCCCGCGCGCTCCGGCTTCAACCCAGCCGGGGGAGATCCGCGGGCGTATCCACGTCCTCGCCGCCGCCCGCGAGCGCCACCTCCACCACGCGCGAGGGCTCGCGGGCGATCACCCCTCGCGCGCCCTGCTCCGGCGCGAGCGCCTCCAGCTCGGAGAAGAGCGCGCGGGAGAACAGCGCGGGGACACCTCGGGCCCCCTCGTAGCTGGAGGCGACGATGGGCGCCCGCGTGCGCGTGAAGGCGTCCACCAGCGCGCGCAGGTGCTCGGCACCGACCCGGAGCTGATCGCACAGCATCACCAGCGCGGCGTCCACCGCGGCGCCCGCTGCCGGCGGCTCTCGCGCCTCGAGCTCTCGCAGGCCCAGGCGCAGCGAGCCGCCCATGCCGGCCTCCCAGGCCGCGTTGTGCACGGTGTGCACGGGCAGCCCGCTCAGCTCGGCGGTGACGGCCGGGGCCTGGGCGCCGAGCACCACCACCACGGGCCCGCGGCTCGCCGCCAGGGCGGCCTCGGCCGCGCGTCGCACCAGCGTCTTCCCCTCGTGGACGAGCAGCTGCTTGGGGCGCCCCAGCCGCGAGGAGCCTCCCGCGGCCAGCAGCACCACGCCCACCTTCACGCGAGCCTCCGCGCCACCGGTAGCGCCGGGGGATGGATGGGAGCCTGTCGCTCGCGCAGCTTCCCACCCTCGCGCTCTGCCAGCACCGCGCGAAGCTCGGCCACGATGGCGAGGGCCACCTCATCGGGGCCCTCGGCGCCCAGGTCCAACCCGACGGGAGCGTGCAGCCTCGCGAGCTGCGCGGGCGTGGGCGCGGGGGACAGCTCCGAGAGCAGGCGGTCGGTGCGCGAGCGGGGGCCCAGCACGCCCAGGTAGCGCAGCGGCTGGGGCAGCAGCCGGGCGAGCAGCGCTCGATCCTGCGGCAGGCTGTGCGTCATCACCACCGCCAGCGTGCGGGGGGAGAGCGCCACCTTCTCGAGCACCTCGCGGGCCCCACAGGCCACCACGGCGTGGGCCCGAGGGAAGCGGCGCCGCAGCGTGTCAGCGGGCTTGTCCGCCACCACGGTGACGTGCCACCCGAGGCCCACCGCCTGGGCCACCACCGGCGCCACGTCGAAGCCGCCGCCGAGCAGCACCACCGGCGTGGGCGGCTCCACCACCTCCACCAGCACCTGCGCGCCGCCGCACGGGCCGCTCCAGGTGCGCCCCACCTCCAGCGCCTCGCCGGCC
Organism: Myxococcaceae bacterium; assembly: GCA_016926755.1. Classification (GTDB taxonomy): domain Bacteria; phylum Myxococcota; class Myxococcia; order Myxococcales; family Myxococcaceae; genus Hyalangium. The sequence goes on from JAFGNZ010000025.1 coordinate 147,015, forward strand.
ACCGCGCGCACCGCGTCTCGCAGCGGGCCGGAGAGGTTGCTCGCCTCCACTCCGTCCTCCCGCAGCAGCAGCCGAGCGCCCACCGCCGGGCCAGGCCCGCTGTACACCGTGGCCACCACCGCGCGCCGCGACAGCCGCCGGGCCTCGTCAGCGAAGGCGAGCGGGTCCATCGCCCCGGGCTCCCAGCGCTCGAGCAGCACGTCCACCACGCCGTTGCACCCGAGCGCGAAGGACAGGCCGCCCTCATCCTCCGAGTCCTCGCCGGTGGAGTCGTAGCGCAGCACGCGCGGGCCGCTGGCCGTCCAGAAGAAGGCCTTGCGGATGATGTCGCCCTCCAGGCATCCGCCGCTCACGCCGCCGGAGAGCCAGCCCTCCTCGCTCATCAACATGCGCGCCCCGGGCCGCCGGTAGGCCGAGCCCGACACCGCCACCACGGTGGCCAGCACCAGCGGCCCCTGGGCGCGGGAGCGCGCGCGGAGGATGTCCTCCAGGTCCTTCACGTCATGGGTCCTTTCGCGTACCGCGAGAGCGCGGAAGGAACTCTAGCGAGCCGGCCCTCGGTTCTCCAGCCGCGCCTCCCTCGCGGCGCCGCTCACAGCGCCCCGCCGGCGCGGAGGTTGATGCCGTACTCGATCCAGCCCTTCAGCCCCATCATCATGTGCATCCAGCCGCCGCAGTTGCCGTAGGAGGCCTTCCGGCCTTCGGGGGTGTCGCGCCAGCCGGACTCGCTGATCTGGACCAGGGTGTTGGCCTCGTCGATCGGCTTGAAGGCCATCTCGATGAGGGTCTTGTACGGACCATCGGCCGCGTCCCACGCGAGCACGATGCGCTCCGGGCGTGAGACTTCGCGCACCTCGACGGGGAACCACTCGTCGAACTCGGGGAACCGCCACTGGACCGTTGCTCCCTCGACGAGCGGGCCGCTGGCTTCGCGGATGAAGTAGCCGCTGAGCTTCTTCGGATCGGCGACCGCGTCGAACACCTCCGCCGCGGGCCGCCGGATCTTCAACTGAACCTGGAACTTCAGCGCTTCCATGGGGCACGCCTCCTGCTTGGGTTCGTCCTTTACATGTTATAATATTATAACATGTCGAGCGAGACGCAAGATGACCTCGTGTTCAAGGCGCTGGCGGACGGGCGCCGGCGCGAGATCCTGGACCTGCTGAAGGCCGGTCCCCGCACGACGGGGGAGCTGTGCGCTCGGTTCGAGGGCACGCTGGACCGCTGCACGGTGATGCAGCACATCGGGGTGCTGGAGCGGGCGGAGCTGCTGATCGCTCGACGCGAGGGGCGCTACCGCTGGAACTACCTGAACGTCGCCCCCTTCCGGGCGATCTACGACCGCTGGATCGCGGCCTATGCGGAAGAGGCGGTGGACCTGCTGAGCCGACTGAAGCGGGACCTGGAGGCTTCCGCGGCTGGGCGCTCCACGACCGCTGGATCGCGCCCTGCGCGCAAGAAGCGGTAGGCCCGCTGAGCCGTCAGGGAATCGGTTTGAACCCAAAACTTTTGGGTTGCAATGATTGGGGCGCGTGGGCAAACTGCGAAGCGCGCCTTTTAATCTTCGACGGGTGAACTCGTGTACCTTCTCGGCTGGCTCCGAGCCGAGGGTGCCCACCCGGATGTCTTCCCTTCACTCCTCTCGTTCCGCCGCTCCTCGCCTCCCCGCTGCGCTGTCCGCTCGCCCCGCGGAGCGTGCACTCGCCCAGAGCGCACAGGCGCAGCCCACGCCGCGGCCCCTCTCTCCGAGCACCTTCACCGCGCGCCTGGCCTACGAGGTGGTGATGGCGCTGGATCTCGATCGGGATGGCTGCATCACCGCGAGGGACGCGGAGCTGGCGCGCGCGAGCAACCTGCGCTTCGCGGTGGACTTCATGCTCGGCCCGGGCGTGAGCGTGGAGGTGGCGAGCCCGGAGCGGCTGGCGCACGTGGCGGATGTGCTCGCCGAGGAGATCCTCGAGGGGCGCGGAGATCTCCCCGGGCTGCCTGTGGCCAGGATGCTGGAGCGCCGCACCGTGGCGCTGCGGCGGCTGATCGATCGAGGCTGGGACGGGCTCGTCCGCCGCTCCGATCGCGTGGAGGATCTGCTGGAGGCGCTGCGGGTGATGCCGGTGCAGAGCAAGGACGGGCGCAAGCGCGTCTACGTCCCCGCGGCGGACACCCGGGCGCTGAAGAGGCTGCGCGCGCGAGCCGCGCGGGCCGGGCTCGAGGTGGTGCTGCTGCGCAAGCCGCGCGAGGCGGCGGACTGGCAGCGCCTCAACCAGGAGCCTGGGATGGCCTACCTCCCGCGCCCCTACATCGTCCCGGGCGGGCGGTTCGTGCAGATGTTCGGCTGGGACAGCTACTTCAACGGGCGCGGGGCGCTGGCCTCCGGGCGCCCGGAGCTGGCGAGGGATCTGCTGGAGAACCAGCTCTACGCCATCGAGCACTACGGGAAGATCCCCAACTCCAACCTGAGCTACCACCTCTCGCGCACGCAGCCGCCGCTCATGCCGCGGCTGGCGCTGGAGCTGCACGCGGTGAAGGCGGACCGGAGCCTGCTCCAGCGGGTGGCGAAGGCGGCCATGAAGGAGCTGGAGAACTTCCGGGCCGGGCCGCGCGCCACGCCGGGCGGGCTCTCCCGTTACAAGGACGACGCCGAGGGCCCCGACGCCGAGGACCTGTCCCACTTCTACCACTTCCGGCCGGACACCGCCGAGTTCCACCGGCACGATCGGGCCATCCGCGAGAGCGGCTGGGACACGAGCCACCGCTTCGGCACCACGCTGCACCAGCACGAGCCGGTGTGCCTCAACTCGCTGCTCTACCAGTACGAGATGGACCTCGCGCGCATCCTGCGCCTGCTGGAGGGCGCGAGCTCGCCGCGAGCGGCCGCCTGCGAGAAGGCGGCGAGGGCGCGCGCGCGGGCCATGCGCGCGCGCTTCTGGGACGAGGAGCGGGGGATGTTCTTCGACCATGACTTCGTCAACGGGCGCCGCTCCCAGTACGAGACCCTGGCCACCTTCTATCCGCTGTGGACGGGCTGGGCCTCGCGCAAGGAGGCCGCCGCCGTGGCCGCCGCGCTCCCGCGCTTCATGCAGGCCGGAGGCCTGAGCGTCAGCAGCCAGGCCTCTCGCGAGGCCGCGGGCGGGGAGGATCTGCAGTGGGATTGGCCGTTCGGCTGGCCGCCCCACCAGCTCATCGCGGTGGAGGGGCTGCGCCGCTACGGCTTCCACGCCGAGGCTGATCAGGTGGCGTACCGCTGGCTGTCCATGGTGATGGACGTGGCGGGGAGGCACAACGGGCTGCTCATGGAGAAGTATGACGTGGTGCGGTGCTCGGCGGACGTCCCGGTCGAGTACGGCAACCAGGGCGCGGGCCGCGGGCCATACATGGCGCCGCGAGCCGAGCGGACGCTGGGCTTTGCCTGGACGAATGCCTCGGTCCTGCTGCTGCTGGACGGGCTCTCCCCCGAGCTGCGCGAGGCGCTGGACGTTGGCGCCCCGGCGGAGGAGGTGTCGGGCGCGCGCAATGTCCCCGAGTCGCCACGGGCCATCGGCTGAGGGCGGAGGTGGAGGGCCGGGCGGGTATAGTGCCCCGCCATGGCCTCTCCCGCGTCCGGAGCACAGATCCACTACCGCGCGTGCAACCTCTGCGAGGCCATGTGCGGGGTCCGCATCGAAGTGCAGGAGGGCCGCATCACCTCCATTCGAGGCGATGAGGAGGACCCCTTCAGCCGCGGACACATCTGCCCCAAGGCGGTGGCGCTGAAGGATCTCCATGAGGATCCGGAGCGGCTGCGCCAGCCGATGCGACGCACGGCCAGCGGCTGGGAGCCCGTCTCCTGGGAGGCGGCGCTGGACGAGGTGGCGCGGCGGCTCCATGAACTCCAGGGCGCGCGGGGCCGGGACGCGGTGGCCGTCTACCTGGGCAACCCCACGGTCCACAACACGGGGGCCATGCTCTTCATCCCCCAGCTGCTGCGCACGCTGCGCACGCGCAACAGCTACAGCGCGACGTCGGTGGACCAGCTCCCGCACCTGCTGGCCGCGCACCTGATGTTCGGCCACCAGCTCATGGTGCCCATCCCGGACCTCGACCGCACGGGGTACTTCCTGGCGCTGGGGGCCAACCCGCTGGCCTCCAACGGGAGCCTCATGACGGCGCCGGACGTGCGGGCCCGGCTCCGCGCCATCCAGCAGCGCGGCGGCCGGGTGGTGATCGTGGATCCGCGCCGCACGGAGACGGCCCGCATCGCGGACGAGCACCTCTTCATCCGGCCGGGCACCGATGCCCTCTTCCTCTTCGCCCTCCTCCACGAGCTGCTGCAGCGGCCCCGGCTGGAGCGCCTGGCGCCGTTCACCGACGGGGTGGAGGTGCTCCGGGAGCTGGCTCGGGACTTCACGCCGGAGCGGGCCGCGGCTCCCACGGGCATCCCCGCCGAGGACATCCGCCGCATCGCCCGCGAGCTCGCCGAGGCCCCCGCGGCGGTCTGCTACGGGCGGGTGGGGACCTCCACGCAGGCGTTCGGCGGGCTGTGCCAGTGGCTGATCAACGTCATCAACGTCGTGAGCGGCAACCTGGATCGCGAGGGCGGTGCCATGTTCACGCTGCCGGCGTTCGACCTGGTGGGAGGCCCTCGGGCGCTGGCCAGCAGCCGGGGCGGGTTCGCGCGCTGGCGGAGCCGGGTGCGGAAGTTGCCCGAGTTCTCGAGCGAGCTGCCCGTGGCGGTGCTCGCCGAGGAGATCCTCACGGAGGGCGAGGGGCAGGTCCGCGCGCTGCTCACCTTCGCGGGCAACCCGGTGCTCTCCACGCCCAACGGCGGGCAGCTCGACAAGGCCCTGGCGTCGCTGGACTTCATGGTGTCCATCGACCCGTACCTCAACGAGACGACGCGGCACGCGCACCTCATCCTGCCGCCCCCCTCGCCGCTGGAGCGCGGGCACTATGACGTCGCCTTCCACGTGCTGGCGATCCGCAACACCGCCCGGTACGCGCCCGCGCTGTTCGAGCCCGCGCCCGAGGCGATGCCGGACTGGCGGATCCTCCTGGAGCTCCAGCACCGGCTGGAGGTGCTCCGGCGCGGCAGCAGCCTGCGCGGCACGCTGAAGTACCAGGCCCTGAAGCGGCTGGGGCCCGAGGGGATCCTCGATATCGGCCTACGCGCCGGACCCTACGGCCTGCGTGCGCGCGGGCTCCGAAAGGGGCTGAGCCTCTCGGCGCTTCGACGTGAGCCCCACGGCGTGGACCTGGGCCCGCTGAAGCCTTGCCTGCCGCAGCGGCTCTTCACCCAGGGCAAGCGCCTCCAGTTGGCGCCGGCGCCGCTCGTGGAAGACGTGCGGCGGCTGCGCGAGGCGTTCCCGGAGCATGCGCCCACGCCGGCGGAGGGGGAGCTGCTGCTGATCGGCCGGCGACACCTGCGGGACAACAACTCGTGGATGCACAACGTGCCCATGCTGATGAGCGGCAAGCCGCGCTGCACGCTGATGATGCACCCCGAGGACGCGCGGGCGCTCGGGCTCGGAGAGGGGGACGAGGCCCTCGTCACCTCCCGGGTGGGGCAGCTCACTGCTCCGGTGAGTGTGACGGACGAGGTGATGCGCGGCGTGGTGAGCCTGCCGCACGGCTACGGGCACCGCCGCGAGGGAGTGCGGCTATCCGTGGCGACGAAGCACGCGGGCGTGAGCCTCAATGATCTCACCGATGACGTGCGCGTGGACGAGCTCTGCGGCAATGCCGCGTTCAGCGGCGTGCCGGTGCGTGTCACCCGGGCCAGCTCGACGTAGGCGGATCGCTGTCGAGGAGCCCGAGGGCCCTCAGCGCTTGCGCTTCGCGGCGCTCTTGGCTTTGCCGCGGCTCGGCGCCTTCTTCGCCTTGGCACTGGCGGCCTTCTTCGCCTTGGCGCCGCCTGCCTTCCTGGCACTCCCGGCCTTTTTCGCCTTGATGCCGCCCGCCTTCTTCACCTTGGCACCGGCGGTCTTCTTCGCCGCCTTCGCGCTCCCGGTCTTCTTCGCCTTCGCGCCGGTGACACGCTTGCCGGCCGGCCGCTTCGCCGCCTTCCTGGGCGAGGAGGGGGCTCCTTCCACGACGCTCCCCTTTCCGCCTGTGCGGGTGAAACCGTCCAGCACCTCCTGGGCAGTCTCCGGGTTGAACGGCCCGAGCATCCAGGGGAGGTCCGCCACGAGGAGGGTCTGCCTCAACAGGTCGTCGGTGTACCGCTGCGACAGCGCGGCCGAAGGATCGGCGCCCTTCTCCGTGATGCGAACGTACTGGGGTTCCGTCATGGATGACCTCTCGTGATGTAGCGCAGCGGTGACGACCGCGGGGCCACGTCAGTAAAGGGCGGGTGGGTGGCAAAGCCAAGAGGAGAGATGGTGCGGCGGATGACGAGTCCGACAGTGTGCTCGTCATCCACGCCGAGCTCGAGCGAACCCAGGGGTGGCTCCGCATCTGTCGTCCCTGGGCGCGGCTCCAGCCCCGTGCGTCGGCGAGGCTCGGGTTGTGATGCATGGCGTTCTGTTCGCCTGTGTCGCGCAGGAGGTCGGTCGTGCCGTCGGTCTCGACGGAATGGTAGAGGCCGAGGAAATGCCCCAGCTCGTGCGCGAGGACATGGGCGTAGGCGTCGAGTGGCCAGGGTGCCGGGCCTACGGCGAAGGAGTCGCAGCGTAGGCCGGGCATGAAGACCGCCGACGCGGGGCCGGCGCCTCCCCCCACGCGGGGGCTGAATCCGTTTACCGGCACCGGCGGTCCGAAGAAGGGATCGTCGTACCGGAGGCACCCGGCGAAGACCACGTCGACCGTTGCGTCCAGCGCGGGCGGCGCGCGATCGAGCAGGGCCGCGAGCTCGGCGAGGTCGGTCGTCCAAAAGCGCGCCTCCGGGGGCGCGTCCGGGAGCTCGGCAACCTCGTCCAGGGTCACCTCCAGGCCCGCCCCCTTGAGCTCGTCGTTCAGGTGTTTCAGCAGCTCGCGCTGTCGATCCGGTTGGCCGAGGAGCATGGAGTGCGGGGATACCAGGAAGCGCAGCGAGAGGCGTCCGCGCTCCGGAAGGCTCTCGCGCGGCAACCAGGCCAGCTGGAGCCGATGCTCGCCTTCGGTTTCGACGGGGGTGAGCGTCTCGCAGTCCATGAGCCCGAAGCGCACGGCGAAGCCATGGCGGGGCGCGAAGCCGTCGCCGCTGGGGAGCACGATCAACGCTTCCTCCTGCGCAATGGAGGAGCGCACCGCGCAATCGGTGCAGTACGGGCCCGCTTCTCGCGCGGACACCCAGCTTCGGCCGAGGGCGTCCTCGAGAGAGGCGAGCGCGAAGCAGGTGCCCGGCTCGCTCTTCGCCCACAGCGCGACCGACTCCCCATCGAATGACGGGATTGAAAGGGTCGGGGTGAGCCCGCCCGCTCCGAAGGGAACGGGCTCCGCCGTGATCAACCGCCCTACCCCTCCGAGCGGATCTCGGGAAGGCTCGTCCACCCCAGCGCACGCCACGAGCCCCACGAACGCGACGCACGAGGCGAGGGCTCTCGTCCTCGAGGGCGTCACCGCACGAACTCGCGCAGCTCGCTGGGAGTCACGAACGCTCCGATGCGCTGCTGGAGGTGGACGTTCGGCTCCTTGTGGAAATGGGCGGCCAGGACGCGGCGAGCCTCGAGCTGACGGCGGGCGCGGCCCACCCACTCGATCACGGCCGCGCGCTCCTCCACGCCCGAGGAGGTGGCGAGCTTCCGCCCGGCCAGGGCCAGCTCGGCCCGCGTCAGGTCGAGCTCCGTTGCTGGAGCCATCCGGCTCAGGCTCCGCAGGATGGCGGTGCTCACCCTCGAGCTCGGCTCGTTCTCGAGCTGGGAGACGAGGAGCGGCCGGGCAACATCGGGTGAGAGGTGGCCGAGAGCCTCGGCCGCGCGCACCCGCAGGGCGGGACGCCCCGTCCGCAGCCGCTCGTCGAGCGCAGGACCGAACGCGTCGTCGCCGCTGTTGCCCAGGGCATCCAGGACGGCGAGCTCCTCGTTGCCGCCGGTGGCGCGATCCAGCTCGCCACGCAGCGCCGCGCGCAGCTCGTCGCGCAGCGGGTCGCCGGGGCGGGTGCGTCCAGCCATGCTCCCGACCCCGAGCAGGCTCACGTTCGCGACCATGGGCGACTCCGACTCTCGGGCCTGGGTGAGCAACAGGTCCGCCGCTCGCCGCGATGGTTCGCCGTGGTCGGCCAACGCAGACGCCGCCCGGCTGCGGTCGAGCGCCGAGAGCTCCCTACTGACCAGCGCGTCCGCGAGCACCTGCCGGGACTGGTCGGTGCCCGCCAGCTCGAAGGCCAGGAACAACGCGGAGTGCGCCGCCTCGTCGATGGCCCCGCGTCGCAGGTCGGCAAGCAGGAGTGCGCTCTCCTCCGGGTGCGCGCGAAGCCATCCCGCCAGGAAACGCGCGGCGGGGAACACGGCGCTCTGCCCACCCTCGATGAAGAAGGCGAGGAAGCGGGCGCGCGCCGCGCCATGGTCGAGCGCCGCGAGCGTCGGGTCCGCAGGCGGCGGCGCGTGAGGGTCTGCCTGGAAGACCTCCGCGAAGTCGGCCTCCTCGGGCGACAACGAGTCGTTCACAGAGACGGAGTGCGCGTCCTCGCGAACCAGGCGAAAGCGGTGCACGAAGCCCTGCGGGTCTTCTCCAGGGATGTGAAAGCGAACCGTCTCCTGGCCTTCTACGCGCTGCACCCAGCCGCGGCGCTCGGAATCGAAGATTGCCTCGGCCCGTGCGCCGAGCACCTGCACACGGATGCCCATGCGCCGGGCGGTGTCGTCGAGGCGATAGCGTGGCTTGGTGCGGACGATGCGGGTTGAACCCCGGGGAGAAGCGTCACGACGGTACTGCGCGGTGTATGCGCCCACTCCGTCGCGCTGCTCGACCTCCCAGTGCGCCGAGTCGTCGCCCGGCAGCACGATCTCGAAGCTCTCGAGGAGCGTGGTCACGAGACGACGACTCGCACCGCTCCAACGCGGTGAGAAGCCGATGTCGGCGAAGCGACAGCTCGTATCGACCCGCACGTAGAAGGGGCTGTCCTCGAGCGCCGCGGCGTTCACCCGCTCTTCGGAGAGCGCCTGCTCGAGGACCACTGAGCTCAGGGAAGCGCGCAGAAGAGCGGGGCGACCCTGCTGAGCTTCCTCGACGACGACCCAGCTCAAGAGGCCTCGGAAATGGTCTTCTGCCTGTAGGGAGGGAGCGGCGTCGAGCGTGGCGCTGGACTCGAAGGAGAAGGCCGCCGTCTCCCGGCTCTCGAAGCGGCACTCGAGGGCGCCCGACATGAGCTTCTCGGGCTCCGTCGATCCGCGCGTCTCGGACGACGGCGCCCCTGCCGTCATTTCATCCCACGGCCAGGCCACGAGCCCCAGCGCAGCGAGCCCGAGCCCGGCCGCGATGCCGATCATTCGCCCGGTCACTCGAGCACCTCGGAAACGTCCATCGAGCGGTCGAGCAGCGTTTGGGTGAAGCGCCGGGAGCTGAAGCTGAAGAGGTTCACGCGGAGGGTGCGGCTGAAGCGGCGAATCCCGACGCGGCCCACGATCGCGACGTCTCCGCGGATGAGCTGCATGCCGAGCTCCCAGTTGGCGTTGCCGAGCACCATCAGGCTTCCGCTATCGCGCTGGCCCCAGGCAAGCGAGGCATTGAGCGGGAAGTCGGTGTTGACGAGGTCGAGGTCGGCCACCACGGCGGCCTTGACGATGCGGAGGTCGATGCCGCCCTCGACGGAGGCGGTGAAGTTGAACCCGGGGGTGACCGTACGAGACATCGCCCCGCACAGGCCGAGCACGTCCTCGCTCCGGAGCAGCTCCGCGCACCGCGCGCCGTCCGACGAGACCGAGAGGCTGTCGTTCGTCGTCAAGCGGACCTCACCGCCGAGGCTGATCTTGAAGCCGATGCGCACGGGGCCGAAGCCGAAACCGAGGTTCGGAAACGCGAACGACTTCGCCGCCGAGAACTCCTCCTCGCGCTCGAGGTTGGGGCCGCTCTCGGAGAAGCTGTGGATGCGCTGGTTGAACGCGTCGACCGTGATCTCGTAGCCCGACTCCCCCGGGTTCACGCCGAGCGCGGCTTGCCCGACAGCTCGCGCGATGGTGACCGAGTACGGACGCCCGAGCTTGCCCTCGAGCTCGACCTCGCCTTCGATGCGGCTGGAGACACCGGCACGATCGAGCCTGTTCTGGGTCATGAGCTGCACCGCGACGCTCATGCGGTCCGACTTTCCGAGCTTGCGGGTGAACTCCTCGTTGAATCCGATCGACGTCGCAGAGGACGAGTCCGCGGTCTCCCGTACCAGCACGATGGGGATGATGCGGCAGTCGGCCGTGTCCGCGTCTCCCGCGTTGCCCTGCTGCGCGAAGTCGGCCGTGAAGCACCCCCTCAGCGAGAAGTCGCTGACTTCGGCCCACTCGCCGTTCTCGTCCAGCGCAGCGCGGGTGTCACCCTCGGCGAAGAGCTCGTGGGCGAACGTGTTCGTGGTGCCGGGGAGGAGTCGATCGATGACGACCTCGTTGACGCGGCCGAGCTCCGAGCCCGGATCCCCCACTGTGAGCGGAAGCCAACCGCTCTCAGCGCCAGCGGGCGCGAGCTCGTACCGGAGCGTGGCGCGGCCGGGCATGGCCGTGAGGGTCCCAAGCTCCGCGGGGTCGACGCCGAACTGGAGATCCTCGGTGATACCCGGGGCGAGCGCCTCGAGCTCCGACGGCACGTCTTCGGGAGCCAACCCCGAGAGGTAGGGGTCGCGGCCGTTGACGACGAGCGTCGACTCCACGACCAGGCTGGGCTCGAGCTCCACCGCAGGGGAGGACGGGTCGACGTAGGGGAGGATGGCCACCGACGAGGCCGGCTCCATGTCCGCGTAGCGGACGTCGATGAGGGTCCCGGTCCCGTCGGCCGGAGTCGGTTGGATGTCGATGGTGTAGACACAGCCTCGGTTGAGGTCCGCCGCCGACGGATCGGCGACGCCCCGGCACGCCTGGTTGGGCTCCGCGTTGCGGGCCGCTTCGGTGAAGGTGACCGCCGGGTAGTCGATGCCGGTCTCCGGTTCGTCGCCGTCGTCGAAGGTGACGCGCAGGTTCACGGTCTTGTCGGCCAGCGCCCCACAGAGCGTGGTCGGCCAGATGAAGCCTGTGAACATCTGCTCCTGACCGTCGCCCACGAGGGTGAGGTCGAGGGCGCTGGAGGCGCACTCGATCGGATCCTCGGGATGGGTGGGGGCCGCCTCGATGAAGCTGAAGCTGACGGCGACGTTGCGGGTTGCCGGCGCGGCCGGGTCGAGGCTCGTCGCCGTGATGCCGAACTCAATGGGCACGCGGTTGTTCACGAAGACGGGCTGGCTCAGGTCGTAGCGCGGGTTGAGATAGGTCAGCCGAACCTTGGTGAGGCAAACGCCGTCCTCGGCGCCATTGGGGCATGTTGGGCGCTCCGGCCCGACGTCATCCGGCCCGGGGCACGCGCTCAAGACGAGGAAGAGGATCGTGCCGATCGCTCCATACCCAAGCGTGGATCTACGGCGAATACAGCTGGAAGCAGTCATCTCTCAAGCTCCTTTGGCAGCGGTTCGTCACCACAGTCCATGGGGAGCAAGTTGCGTACCGAGGCGTCTCCGCAGGGGAGGCCCGGGCCGGGGCGCCTCGGTTGTCGGGTGCCGCCTGTAGGGAGTCACCGACACCCCGCGGGTGACAGCCGACAACCTGCCCCGTGCTAGATTGCCCTCAATGTCCAGCGGAACGACGCTCCCGAACCGCCCCGCCGGGCTCCCCATCCGTGCCCTGTCGATCGAGGTGGTGGGGGGGCCTGATCAGGGCAGCTCCTACACCGCGGACGGTGAGACGGTGACGGTGGGGACGGCGGAGAGCAATGATCTGCGCCTGACGGACCCCACCGTCTCCCGCTACCACCTGGAGCTCTCCCGACGAGGGGACCGGGTGGCGGTGAGCGACCTCGGCTCCACCAACGGCACGGCGGTGGGGCCTGCCCTCCTCGAGCGGGGCACGGTGGCGCCGGGCACCCTGCTCACGCTGGGCCGCACCTCGCTGCGCGTGGGGGATGGACCCACGCGCTCGCTGTCCCTGCATGAGTCCGGCGTCCTGGGCCCGCTGCGAGGGCAGAGCGCGTCCATGCGGCGGCTGATGGCGCAGATCCTCCGTGTGGCGCAGACGGACACCTCGGTGCTGCTCCAGGGCGAGTCCGGCACCGGCAAGGAGCTGATCGCCCAGGCCCTCCATGACCAGAGCCCCCGCGCGCCCAAGCCCTTCGTGACGCTGGACTGCGGCGTCCTCTCCCCCGGGCTCGTCGCCAGCGAGCTCTTCGGCCACGAGCGCGGCGCGTTCACCGGCGCGGAGCGCCGCCACCTCGGCGTCTTCGAGCGCGCCCAGGGCGGCACCCTCTTCCTCGACGAGATCGGCGAGCTGTCTCCCACGCTCCAGCTGGCGCTGCTGGGGGTGCTGGAGCGGCGGCGCTTCCGCCGGCTCGGCGGCACCGAGGAGCTCTCCGTGGACGTGCGCGTGGTGTCCGCCACCCATCGGGACCTGCGCGCCGAGGTCAACGCCAACACGTTCCGCCTGGACCTCTACTACCGGCTCGCCGTGGTGCGGCTGGAGGTGCCGCCGCTCCACCAGCGCGCCGATGACATCCCTCCGCTGGTGGAGCACTTCCTGGCCCAGGCGGGCTATACGGGGCCCGTGGCGACGCTGGTGCCTCCGCCGCTGATGGTCTCCCTCCAGGCCCACCGCTGGCCCGGCAACGTGCGGGAGCTGCGCAACTACGTCGAGGCCATCCTCGCCATGGGCGAGCCGCCCTCCCTGGAGCAGGCCGCTGGCGGTCCCGGCGCGGCGCGCTCGACGGCCTCCGCTGCCCTCGCTGTCCCGCTCCCGCTGGAGCGCAGCTACAAGGAGGTGCGCCAGAAGGTGCTCGAGGACTTCGAGGTCCAGTTCCTCAAGGCCTTGATGGAGCAGGCAGGCAACAACGTCTCCCTGGCGGCGCGGCTGGCGCAGATGGATCGTTCCTACCTCATCGATCTGCTCCACCGGCACCACCTGCGGTGAGCGTCACGGCCTCCAGCGCAGGTTGCCCGAGGCACAGACGCGCACGCCCTGGGCGCACTGCTCGGTGAGGGTGTCGAAGCCCAGGTAGACATCGCCCTCGATGGCGTCGAGCAGCGCCGGGCAGCTGTAGGCGCACCCCACCAGCTCCTCCTCTGTCATCGTCGGCACCGCGCCGCCGCTGGCCTGCAGCTCGTCGCAGGTCTGGAGCGTGGCCGTGGCGCGCACGATGATGAACTCGTCCGGGGCCTCGCTGGCGACGGTGGCGCCGGCGAGGCTGCGCAGCGCTTCGCGCACCTGCTGGCGCGCCTCGGGCCGGGGCAGGCCGGTGATGTCCGGCAGCGGAGCGGGGAGACACACCCGGTGCTCGGGCAGCACGCTGCAGTCGTGGTCGGCGCACCACTGGATGAGCTGCCCTGAGCGGCACCCGGGCAGCCCTCCCAGCCGGACGAAGTCGATGACGAGCGAGGACGGCACGGGCCCACCGCCCGAAGGGACCGCGCGCGAGAGGAGGTAGGCGCCGTCATCCTCGCGGCACAGGAAGCCGTCGAGCCCCTCTCCCTCCTCGCCGAACGTCAGCCGCACCTGCCGCACCTCGTTGCAGCCGGTGAGCAGCGCCAGGACCAGGACTCCCATTGCGAGCCTCATCAGAACCCCACCTCGGTACGCACCGGCTGCTTCCAGAGGAGCGCGGCGGTGGTGGCGCCGGCCACGGCCGCGGCGACCCCCACCGCGATCCAGAAGTCGCGGCGCTCGTAGAGGGCCGGGGCTGGCTCCATCACCCGGCCCTGGATGAGCAGATCCCGCAGCGCCCCGTCCGCCGTCCCTCGCAGCGCCTCCGGCCTCGCCCGGCGCTCCGTGCGGGCGACCACGCGCCCTTCGATCGCGAGCGAGCCGCGCAGCCGGTAGCCGTCCTGCTCTGCCTCCGCGGTGAGCAGCGCGAGCCGTGGGGCACGCAGCGCGCTGGAGAGCAGCCGCAGCGAGCCGGCGGAGTCCAGGGACGCGGAGGAGCCTCCGTAGTGGCTCGTCCACTGGCGGGCCGCCAGCTCGGGAGTCGCCGGGAGCGTGGTGAAGGCCACCTCCAGCGCGGACCCCCGAGCGGCGATGAGCTGGACCGCGGGCTGTCGCCCTTCCGCGTCGATGCGAACCACGTGCTGACCCTCCAAGGCCTGGAGCGAGCACGGAGCGATGCAGACATCGAACCGCCCATCCAGCGAGACCCGGGCCGGAGCGAAGTCGGAGCTGACGCGCAGCATGGTGCGCGCCCGAGCCGCTCCGGCCTCTGCGCCCTTCACCATCACGCGGCCCACCTCGGGAGGCAGCACGCCGATGTCGGCTGGGATCTCCAGCCCCAGCACGCCCAGCTCCGCGGCCACCTGGTGCGCCACCTCGGCCCGTCCCATCCCCACCTGACACGCCACGCGCCAGAGCAGCAGCCGGGCGACGAGCTGCCGGTGCCCCTGGCTCAGCGTCTGGAGGAGCACCCCCTCGTGGCCGAGCGCTTGGAGGCAGGTGGAGAACTCCGCGTCGATGTAGTGCCGCCGGGCCTCCTGCAGGCGCCGTTCGAGCTCCAGCGGCTCGCGCTCGTCCTCCGAGTCCACCCGGGCGGTGGGGAACTCCGCCAGCCGCAGGGCCACCGGGAGCCCGGAGCGCTGCTCCTGGGACAGGGCCTGGAGCGTCGGTCGAGCCTCAGGGGCTCCCATGATGAGGAGCGTCAACGCGGGGAGGTTGTTCGTGGGCTCGGCCTCGGCGGAGGTCGCCGTCAGCAGGCCGAGGAGCAGCCGGAGGTGGCGTCGTCTCAGCGTCGCGGGGCTCGCGGCACGGCGGGGGGAGCTGGCGAGGTCGAGACTCACTGCCGGGGGATATACTGGAGGCCTGTTCTCGCTCAACACGTACTTTCCTCTATTGGGGTAGAAGCTTGGAGTGGGGTGGTCGCTATCGTCTGATCCGTCAGCTCGCCCGTGGCGGGATGGGGGAGGTGTGGGAGGCGACGGCCGGGGGTGAGGGGGGCTTCGTGCGCCGGGTGGCCATCAAGCGCCTGCTCTCCGAGCACGGGGAGGATCCGGCCCAGGCGCGGATGTTCCTCGACGAGGCGCGGATCGCCAGCCAGCTCCACCACGCCAACGTCCTCTCCATCCTCGACTATGGGGTGGTGGAGGGCACCCCCTACCAGGTGCTGGAGTACGTCGATGGCGTGGACGCCGAGCGGCTCCGACAGCTCGGCCTCGAGGCCGGTCAGCCGCTCTCCGTCGAGCTCGCGCTCCATCTCTGCACCGAGGTGGCCCATGCGCTCCAGCATGCCCATCAGGTGTGTGATGCGGCGGGGCGGCCGCTGGGCATCGTGCACCGGGACGTCAGCCCCTCGAACATCCTGGTCTCCTGGACCGGTGACGTGAAGCTGGCGGACTTCGGGATCGCCCTGTCCCGGGATCGACAGGAGCAGACGCTCGCCGGCGTCACCAAGGGCAAGCCGGCCTACATGTCGCCCGAGCAGCTTACCCGCGGTGAGCTGGATGGTCGGTCCGATCTCTTCGCGCTGGGGTGTGTCCTCCATGCGCTGCTGACGGGGCACAGCCCGCTGGCGGGTGAGGACCGGATGGCGGACCTTCTTGCGGGCAAGGAGCTGGAGCTCTCCGACACGATTCCAGCGGAGGTGCGGGAGCTCATCGCCCGGGCTGTCCGTCGCGCGCGGCACCAGCGGTTCCAGAGCGCCGCGGAGTTCGCCGCGGACAGTGGGAAGATCCTGGCGGCGCGGCTCGACCGCGATGCGCGCTCCCTGCTGAGCGACTGGATCGCCCGGGTTCGCCGCGCAGAGGAGGCCCGTCCTCCCGCCGCGTCGAGGTGGGCTCATCCCTTCCTGGAGGTGGAGCAGCTCCTCGGAGGCGCCGTCGCCCCTGTGCCGGCCGTGACCGCGGCCACCGAGGACACGAAGAGAGTGTCCTCCGCTCCGCCGGCACCTTCCGAGCGCAAGGAGGCCCCGCGAGGCCGCACCTGGCACCGGCCGTGGCCGTGGCCGTGGCTCGCCCTCGCCTTGCTGGGCGGGCTTGTGTCCCTGCTGCCTGGGAGGCTCGCGCCGCGGGATGAGCCCCCTTCCCCTCCGCCGGCCGTGGCGTTCTCCGCTCCCGAGCCACCTCCTCCAGAGGAGCGGGCTGAGGTGAGGGCAGCCGTGGCTCCTCCGCCCGCGCGAGGGGAGGTTCCCGCGATGCCTCCCACGTCGCCGGAGCCAGGCAGGCCGGTGAAGCAGCCAGCTCGCTCTCGTGCGGGGCACACCGGTGGCGGGGCCGCGGCCCGACAGCCCCTCTCTCGGGGTTCAGGGGCGCTCGCCGTGGGAGGGGAGGGGGCCTTGCGTGCGGAGATCCTCATCAATGGTGAGAGATGGGGGTATGCCCCCAAGCTCATCGAGCTCCCTCTGGGCGAGCACATTCTGGAGCTCGTGACGCCCGAGGGTCGCCATGTCGGCCCGGAGCGCCTCCAGATCACCGAGTTCCATACCCCCGCGGCGCCTCTTCGCTGGGTGCTGCGGGAGGATCAGGCCGCGCCAGGGGCCTCGCCCGGCGCGGACAGGGTGCAGGGTGAGCGGTAGCACCTACTCCGGGATCCAGGGCCGGTGGAGCTGCTCGGGGATGGGCTCTCCCGGAGCGCGCGCTGGAATCGGAGTCATGCCCACCGGGAAGGAGGCGAGCGCCCGGAGCGCGATGCCGCCCAGGACATCCTCCTTGAGCTCACGGCGGGCGAGCAGCAGCTCGGACCGAGCGGCGAAGACGCGGTTGGACTGCGGAGTGTCCCCCTGGCGAAAGAGCTCCAGGGCGAGCACCGCAGCGGTCTCCGGCTCCATCCGGCGCAGCACGTGAGCCGGAGTCGTGGCGACTTGTCTCAAGGCCACGTCCAGGTCCACCAGCACCAGGCGGGTGAGCAGGAGGGCATCGCGGGTGGTGGGATCCGGGAGGCGCAGGAGTTCCTGCGCCTCCACGGGCCGCTCACCGGTGAGCAGGGAGAGCTCCACGCGGTGCACCTCGGACTCGGCGAACTCGGGAGGGAGGAGCTCGGGGAGGAGGTAGCGCGTGTGCCTCAGCCCCACCAGGCGGGACAGGCGCCCTCCCAGCACGGCCAGTTTCCAGGACCGGTGGCTCCCGCCGCGGATCTTCCCACCACAGACAGCGCACGGCCTCCTCGCGGGCACTCAGTGCGCTGGGGAGCGCCAGGCTCACTCGAGCGGCCAGTTCGCCCGCCTGACTCCAGCAGCGAAGTCGCCCGGAGTCTGCGCATCAGCACGCACTGGATAGCGGACTACTCCAAATACACCCCGCCGAGATTGGGGTGAGGAAGGACAACTACGCTTTGAGTAGAGGATACAAACCGATGTAGAGGTCCGTCAGTAAGTCGATCTGTCTAGCGCCCAGGAAGTAGACATTAAGGCAATCGATGTATTCCTGCTTGGGAGCCTCGATGGGAATGGGGTTGAGCCCGAGGAGCACGAGAAGATAATTCAATAGAGCCCGGCTCGTCCTGCCGTTGCCATCCTCGAAGGGATGGATGCGAATAACGTCGGCATGAGTCTGAACTGCAAGCTGGATGGCCTTATGAACGTACGTTTCATCAATGCCACAGGCATCACGGTACTCCTCTGCCTCCACCAACTTCTTGCGAGTACGCTGAAAGAGTTTGTCGAGTTCTGTGGGGACGTCATCTCGCTTCGTGGAGCGGTGCGGGCCGAAGGTCAGCCACTCCTGTCCGAAACTTTTGCTGCGGCACCGCCCAGCATGACCACGAACCCCGTCGAATAGCCGCGCGTGAAATTCGAAAAGTAAGACGGGCTCCAAATGCCGTTGTGTATACCGGCGATTGTAGATATCGCGCAGTAGATCCTTGAGGTTGAGGGTGAGCCGCTGCTCCTCTCCCTCGGTGTACTCGCGGACGGGATCGCCTTCCGGGATGCTCAGCCCCCGCTCTGTGCCAACCATGGATGTGCATCCACTCCCTCAATGCGCTGACTCGCGATGACGTCGCGGTTGAGAAGATCCTCAGAGGGTGGGTTCCAGTCTTTAGAGGAGGTTTGTAACTCGGCTGCGATAGCGCGCAGGCGGTCCTTGCGCCGTGATGGGTCAATGGAAATAGCATCAAACGAACGGCAGAAGGAACATTGCTCCAGTAGGGCGACAGCCTCATGTGGGGACATCTGGAGAATCCGGCTGACGTCGTCCAGTGATAGACGACCCTCGGAGTAAGCCCTTCCAACCGTCTGTATCTGATCATTGAGTTCAGGTACGTAGCGACGTGCGAATGCGACAAGCCCATCGTATGCCTTCCGACAACGATGACTGAGCACTGCGGCATCGAGTTCATGTCCCCATCGCTCTAGAATACGAATGGGGCATGCTGCCACCACGCTGCGAGCGACCTGAACCATCCGGCTCAACACATCCTCTGCCGGAGGAAGCGCCTCCACCCCGCGCCCTCGCAGTTCTCCCTGAAGCATGCGGTGGTTACGCAGAAGCACTGGACGGGGGTCGAGGCCCGTTATGCGTGCGCACTCGTCGAGCAGACGGTGCCCCTGCATCTTGTATTCCGATAGCGTGCTAGTGCCGATATGGCGGGTGGCCTCCGTCAAGCCCGCAGAAATCAGGCACAGTTCAAGAAAGTTGGCGGACGAAGACAGTTCCTGGCGGCGAGCTCGCGCTATGACGCGCTCGATATGCTCAGGCTGCCCCATAATGCTCGGCCGTCGTCTAGAGAACGGAGCGAGCAAGTACCTGTCCTCTAGGTCGCGTTTCTTCTTCGTCACCGCATGGAGCATGGGTCCTGGCGGTGGCAGGTAGTCCTGCATAGCTAGGGCGGTGCTCGACGTCATCGGCTCTCCCCGTTCGTTGAGTGTACCTCCCGTGTCCACGTTATAATGGCCACGCCCTTCTGCATCCTCAACGTAATGGGCGATCTTACGGTGTTCTGTCGGACTTTGGTACTCTTCGTGTCCCGTACGTACGGAGCCCGCTAACGGGCACGGCCCTGCTTTCGGGTCACAACGCTCGTGCGGGAGGTCGCTTTGGCCGGATTAGGGCCTTCTGTAGGCAGGTCGCCGCGCTCCCCTTCAGCAGACGAGGCACATAGCGGCTCCTTGCCCCACTGCTTACAGACAGCTACTTAACTTCAAGGAGTAGCCCACTTTACGATGGGCTTATCGGCTTGAAGAACTGCCCCCACCTCCATCTCCCAGGTCTTTGACGGGCGAGCGTAGTGACGGGGCTGTCCACAGCGGCACCCGCTACGCACGCGAGGAGGCACGTCGGCAGGTACCTGTGTTTCTCCGTACTTCATGAAACCAGTCCCTCTCGCCAAGGAATCATCACCCCGGTAGCCTAGGCTGCAGCAACTCGCGTGGGTGAAGCCGATGGTGTAGAGGCTCATGGGCCGAACTTGGGGCAAGATGGGACGGGAATCCAGCATCCTCCCTACGTCCCGGAGATCCGCGACGCGGCCACCTTCTCCGCCTACGCCCACCCGATCGAGACCGCTGAGAAGGTCTGGATCGTCCAGGCGCGTCCGTTCATCGGCGGCGGGAGCTGAGCCTACGGGGGGCTCTCGGCGATGGCCGCCATCCAGGCGCGCAGGGCCTCCGGATCCGAGGGCAGATCATCCGGCCAGAGCCGCACGGTGCCGTCCCACCCGATGGAGACGAGCCGCTGGTCATCCAGGAAGAGCACCCCGGTCACCCGCGCGCTGTGCCCGCGCAGCACCCGGCTCTCCTGCGTCGTCAAATCCCACAGCCGCACCGTCAGGTCCGTGCTCGCCGAGACGAGCCGCCGGCCATCGGACGAGAAGGCCAGGTCCATGACGTCGCCCTGGTGGCCCTGGAGCACGCCGCGAGATGCCCCCGTCCGTCCATCCCACAGCCGCAAGGTGCTGTCCTTCACGCTCGCGCTGACGAGCAGCTCCCCATCCGAGGACATGACGATCTTCTGCACGCCGTTGCCGCTCGTGTCCGCGCGGTAGCCCGCGCCGCCGGTCAGGTCCCAGATGCGCAGGGTGTGATCCATCCCACCGCTGACGAGCCGCTGGCCGTCCGGGGAGAAGAACAGGCTGCGCACCTCGGCCTCGTGGCCGCGCAGCGTCCGGAAGCTCCCCGCGGCGACATCCCACAGCCGGAGCTCCCCCTTCCTGCCCCCGGAGGCGAGGTGCTTGCCGTCCGGAGCGAAGGAGAGCAGGACGACCTCCTGCTCATGGCGGCCCAGCGCGCGGGACTGCCCCGAGCCGAGCTCCCACACGCGGACCTCACCCGAGGCATCCGCGGTGGCGAGGCGCTGGCCGTCGCGAGGGAAGGTGAGCGCGGTGATGGCGGCCGTGTGGCCCTCGAGCTGGCGCGAGAGCTTGCGGGTGGTGACGTCCCACAGGCGCACCCGGCCCTCCTTCCCACCGGCGGCCAGCCACTGGCCATCCGGTGAGAACTGGAGTGGGCGCAGCGCGGCGCCGTCGACGCTCTCCAGGAGGGTGGAGGTGCCCGTGGCCACGTCGACCAGGCGCAGCGCGCCGTCCGCGCCCACGGTGGCCAGGTGCGTGCCATTGGCGGAGGCCACCAGCGTCTTGAGGAGCGCCGGGCTCGTCGCGAGGACGCGATGGGCCTCCGCCGTCACGCCATAGAGGCGCGCGGTGGTGTCGTAGCTGCCCGCCGCGAGCCACTGCCCATCCGGGGAGAAGTCGAGCGGGTGGATCGCCCCCTTCGGGCCGCGCAGCACGCGGCTGTGGTTGGTGTTCAGGTCCCACAGGAGCACGGTGCGATCGTCACTGCTGGTGGCCAGGAAGCGCCCATCCCGGGAGAAGACGGCGTCATTGATGCGGCCGCCCTGGCTCCCCAGCAGCTCGCTCCGGCCGGTGCGCAGGTTCCACAGCCGGAGCTGGCCCTCGGCGTTTCCGGCGGCCAGCTGCCCCCCGTCCGGGGAGAAGGTGAGGATGAAGATCGCGCCGAGCTGCTCGCCGAGGAGCCGGCCCTTGCCGGTCCGCGGATCCCACAGGTGCACGGTCTCATCCAGGCCTCCCGTGGCGGCGAGCTCGCCCTTGGGGGAGAACGCGACCGCCTCCACCTTCGCCTGATGCGCCAGCGTGTGGGACGTGCCCTGCGCCAGGTCCCAGAGCTGCGCGCGCGGGAGCTCACGGGCCATGACGAGGGCGTACCGTCCATCCGGCGAGAGCTTGAGCAGGCCGAGCGGGCCCATCCCGGTCTTGAAGGTCCGCACCAGCGCGCCGCTCGCCACGTCCCAGACGCGCAGCAGCTCATCCCCCCGGTTGCTGGAGACGAGCTGCCGGCCATTCGGGGTGAAGGCCACGCTGTCCACCGGCCCCGCGTGGCCCGAGAGCACCCGGCTCTCGCCCGTCTCCAGGTTCCACACGCGAGCCGTCCGGTCCTTGCTGGCCGAGGCGACGAGCCGGCCATCCGGGGAGAGCGCGAGGCGCCAGACCTCGTCGGCGTGCCCGGCGAGGACCCGCGCGCCGCCGCCCTCCACGTCCCAGACCCGGATCGTGTAGTCGTCGCCGCAGGTGATGAGGTGCTTGCCGTCGCGGGTGAAGAGCAGATCATCCACGGACTGCGTGTGGCCGCTGAGGACGGTGGCGAAGCTGCGCGCCCGGGCGTCCGCCGCGATCGTCCGCACCGCCTGCCACTGGGTGAAGCCTGGCGAGAGGCTGCGCAGCCAGGCGATGGCCTCGTTCGGGTCCCGGTCCACGGCGATGCGGGCGTGCATCAGGATGAGCTCATCGGTCCGCTTCAGCGCATCCTGCCGTGCTCCCTCCGCGTCTCGCTGGGCCAGCTCCGCCTCGGCCTGCTTGCGCTCGGCGCGATCACGCTCGGCCATGATGCGCAGGAAGCTCACCGTGCCGACGCCGAGCAGCGCCAGCAGCGCCACCGCCGTCACCGCCACGGCCGCCCGCTGCCGCCGGACGAAGCGCCAGAGCCGCTCTCCCACCGAGTACGCGTGCGCGCCGACGATCTGCCCCGTCTGGAAGCGCCGCAGATCCTCGGCCAGCTCTCGCGCGGTGGCGTAGCGCTTGGACGGAGTGCGCGCCATGGCCTTGTCCACGATGGCCAGCAGATCCGCGGGGATGCCCTTCTGGCGCTGGCGCAGCGGCACGGGCGCGCTCCGCACCACCTGGGCGATCACCTGCGTGGACGAGCCGCTGTCGTAGGGCTTCATGCCCGACAGCAGGTGGTAGAGGATGGCGCCCAGCGCGTAGACGTCCGCGCGCTCGTCCACGGGCAGGCCCGTGGCCTGCTCTGGAGGCATGTAGGCCGGCGTGCCCACCACCATGCCCTGGTGGGTGAGGGACGAGTCCGTGCCAGGGGAAGAGGAGGAGGAGACGCCGCTGATCTCGTCATCCACCTCCTTCGAGAGATCCTTGGCCAGCCCCCAGTCGATGACGACCGTCTCGCCGAAGGCGCCCACCAGCACGTTGGCCGGCTTGAGATCCCGGTGGATGATGCGCTCGGTGTGGGCGTAGGCGATGGCCTCGGCCACCGCGAGCACGTGCGGCAGCAGCGCGAGCCGCTCCTGCAGCGTCTTCGTCTCGGCGATGACGTCCGCGAGCGAGCGGCCGGAGACGAACTTCATCGCATAGAAGGGCTCGCCCGTGCTCCAGCGGCCCGCCTCGTAGACGGGGACGATGGAGGGGTGCTGGAGGCGGGCGGTGATGAACGCCTCGGCGACGAAGCGGGCCTCCACGTCGCCGCCTCGGGTGATCAGCTCCTTGATGGCGACGGGCCGGTTCAGGCGGCGATCCCGCGCCCGGAGGATGCGGCCGATGGCCCCGTGGTCGAACTCTCCCGCGATGTCGTAGCGATCCAGCTCCACCAGCGGCAGCACCTGGGCCGAGGGCCTGGAGGTGGAGGAGCGGCTCGGCCTCGTCGAGTCACCCGAGGACCCCCCCTGGCCGGCGGCGGGCTTGTTCCAGGTTGACTCGTCCTTGCTCATGCACCCCCTACCTTTCTCCAAGTCCGGGGTTGCCGCAATGCCGGCCCTCCGGCTCAGCTCAGCCCGCTCAGCTGCTCGCTCAGCTCCCAGAGCCGCTTGCGCGCGGCCACGTCGAGCGCTTGAGGTGCCGGGTTCACCTCGCGCTGCCGGGCGAAGTAGCGGCCCGTCACCCCCTCCACCTCCGGGGAAGTGGCCAGGAACACCGACGTGGCCGCGGCCTCCTCCGCCGTGTCGCTGCCTCCCATGCCGAAGCCGTCGATGAGCAGCTTCGTGCTCACCACGCCCGGGTGCAGACAGTTCGCGGTCACCTGCTCGGCGGGCAGGCGCTCCGCCAGCTCGAAGGTGAAGAGGATGTTCGCCAGCTTGGACTGCGCGTAGGCCGCGTAGCCGTTGAAGCCGCGCGCGAGCTGGAGGTCCTCGAAGTGCATCCGCCCCCGGCTGTGCGCGATGGAGCTCACGTTCAGGATGCGGGCGCGAGGCCCCGCCAGCGGCCCTCGGAGCAGCAGGTTCGTCAGCAGGAACGGCGCCAGGTGGTTGACCTGGAAGGTCGTCTCCAGCCCGTCCTCCGTGAGGACGCGGTCGTTCATGAAGACGCCCGCGTTGTTCACCAGCACGTCCAGGCGGGGGAAGCGCCGCGCCAGCTCCTCGGCGCCCTGGCGCACGCTGGCCAGCGAGCCCAGATCGAACGCCACCCCCTCCGCCCTACCTCCCGCCTCCTCGATCACCCCCAGGGCCTTGTCTACCTTCTCCGAGGTGCGGCCATGCACCACGACTCGTGCACCGGTTCGGGCGAGGTCCACGGCCGTCTGCAGGCCGATACCATCCGTCGCTCCCGTCACCAGCACGATGCGCCCATCCGTCATGCATCACCTCGGGTCGAAGCTCCTCCAGACGAGGAGCGGCCCTACCTCACCGGTCACATCCTTCGTCAGGACATACACGAGACGGCGGCCTGGGGGTACTGTTCGGGGGATCGCGAGACTTCCCCATGCGTGAAGCCCCGGAGCACCTGCCCAGCCCGTGCATCTTCCACCCCACGCAGGTGGCGGCGGCGCCATGCCGACGCTGTGGCGCGCGCACGTGCGTGGCGTGCCTGGCCCTGTCCGGCGCGCGGGGGTGGTGCCGGGACTGCGACGAGCGCTCCCGGCTGGGGCCGGCCTCCTGGCGCGCCGTGGCCTCCGGGCTGCTGGGGGGCGTGGGCCTGTGCCTGGCGTTCGTCCCGGGGCTGCTCGGGCTGGCGCTCGGCTACTGGGAGCTGCGGAGCATCGAGCGAGGAGACACCCCCCGTGCGGGCCGCGAGTGGGCGAGGGCGGGCGTGGTGCTCGGGTGGATGAACCTGGGGATGGGGGTGGCGGTCGGGCTCGTGGCGGCGTGGGTGGGCCTGTTCGCCAGCTGAGCGAGCGGCCTTGCCCGCGGCGGCTACAGCGCGCGGACCACGACGGAGAGGGCGATCAGGAGCCCCCAGAGCGTGCAGCCGCTGAAGAGGCCCAGCAGGAGGAGCCCGGTGCTCTTGCGAGAGTCCGGGGGGACGACGCTGGCGCGGAGCACGACGGTGCGGCCCCATTGATCTCCGTAGCGCTGGTTCATCATCGAGTGGGACATGGCTCGGTACGCCGGCACGCCCAGCGCGTCGACGAGGAGGGCCACGTTGCGGGTGAGCGCGCCCTTGAAGGTGCAGGGCGTGAGGTCCTCCGAGGAGACACGCAGCCGGAGCAGCGTCTTTCCCAGGGTCGCGCCGCCCACGGCCTCCGCGGTCACGGTGTACAGCAGGCCGCCCAGCGCGCCCCACAGGAGGCCCGCGGGGGTCGTCAGGCGCATGGCGGCGATCCAATCTCCCTGCACGAGGCCGCGGGCCGCGAGCGCGTCGAGGATCAGGCCGCCCGCCGCGCCGCCCAGGGCGACGATCAGGATGCCGAACAGCAGGTCCATGAGGCGAGCCGCGAGGCGCAGGCCGAAGCCGGCCGCGCTGTTGCTCGCCACCTCCACGACCATCGAGGGTGACAGTTCCATCGAGACTCCTGGGAGCGCACGCGCAGCGTACACGGTCCCGTCACCCGGCAGTAGAGTGGCCTCGCTGCAGGCATACTCCACGGTGCGCGCGGGCGGCCGCGGGGGAACTGGTCGCGCGCCCGTCGAGCCAACGGGGTGGGGCGGTGCTCGGGCATGGAGAAGAAGTGGTTGAAGCCGCCGTATCCGTTGGGGGTGAGGAGCGGGTTGAGCGGATCCGTCAGGCGTCGGCCTCTGGCGGGCATCACGCGGCAGGGGCAGCTTGCGGGTCCACAGGCGGGGTGCCACCTGCTCGAGCGGCCGTCACTCAGGGAGAAGCCGGCGTCTTCTCCCACAGAGCATCTCGGCCCGGTTTGATGCAGCGGATACGACCTTCATCTCGCAGGGCCACCATGACTCGCTGCACGGTGGCGCGAGCCACTCCGGGGCAACCGCGTTCTACATCCGCAAGCTGGAACCGGGCCGGCAGCCGCGCGATGACATCCCTCACGATGTCACTCTTGGCGCCACGCTTGCTGACGATAGCCCCTACGCGCTGCTCGTAATCGCGGTAGGCCGTCAGCAACATCACCGCCGTGAAGTACTCCCACCAGGGACCCAGCGTATGCTGTCCCTCATGCCATCCCTGTGAGGACTTGTAGAGGGCGTCGTAGTACCCCTCCTTCGTCCGCTCGATGATCTGCTCCAAGCTGATGTAGCGCCCCACTTCATAGCCGAACTGGTACAGCAGGAGCAGAGCCAGCAGCCGCGCCATCCGGCCGTTCCCATCAGGGAACGGATGAATGCAGAGGAAATCGAGCACGTATGCGGCGATCAGGAGGAGCGGCTCGACCTCCCCTTTATCCCGCAGGCTCGCAAACCCCTCATGCAGCGCATCCATCGCGGCCGGAGTCTGGTGCGCCGGGACAGGCCTGAAGCGCACCCGAGTCCTCCCCTCCGCGTCCGTCTCGGTGATGGCGTTGTCGCTGGCTTTCCAGCGGCCTCCCATTCCAGGCGGCAGGTACTGGTACAGATCTCGGTGGAGTTGGAGGATCACCCCCGTCTTCAGCGGAATGGCCTCATGCTGCTGGTGAATGGTCTTCAGGACTTCGCGATAGCCAGCGATCTCCTGCTCTGAACGATCCCGCGGCGCCGTTTTCTCCGCCACAAGCTGCTTCAGGCGCTCGGGATCCGCTGTGACACCCTCGATCCGGTTCGAGGACTCGATGCTCTGGATCACCGCGACCTGCCGCAATGTCTCCAGCACTTGTGGAGACTGGCCCGCGAAGAGGGCCTGCTTCCCCTTGTACTCTCCGAGCAACCGGACGGTCTGGAGTTGCTGCTGCGAGATGGGTTGCGCCGCGATGAAGCCGAATCCGAAGGAGCCCCCCAAGGTATCACCTTTCCCTGCATTAGACTACTTTGGCCTACTTAATATGCTCATTTCGTCGACAGATGGGGTCATTAATACCGTCATGATCGTGTTCGCGATCACCTTATTTGTGCGTCAGGGGGGATATGACACCGGCTTATCCGGGGTAGCCCCCGAAGCGGCTGGCCTGGCCCGGAGTGCTCACTCGGCCGCGGGTTCCCCGCGCACGTGGACGATGCCTCGCGCGATGGAGGTGCCCAGCGAACAGTAGGTCCGCCTGCTTCCCCGGTGACTCCAGTTCTGCGGGGCGTGAAATCGCCCGGGTCAGGGAGCTGCGGGGAGGGCGCGGAACTCGGCGGCGCAGTCCAGGAGCCGGTGGATGGCAGCCTCATGATCACCGTGGGTGGCCTGGAGGAAGGCCTCCACCCAGGTATGTCCCGGGGGGACGCGACCAGTATCCTGGAGCCAGCGCTCGAAGCGCAGGTACTCCTCGTCCTTCAGACCCGCCAACGCGAGGCACAACCGGTAGCCGTCGATGTACCCGGCCATGCGCTCCACACGCACCTCGCCGATGTACATGAGGATGCGGCCCACACGGCGTATCTCCAGCAGATCGTCCAGGGTGGCCACGGGCGGTTGAGTGGGCCGCATTGTCGGCGATTTGCCCAGGCAACTTCTCTCCGCGCTGCTCATGGGCATGGCCGCGAGTTCCTCTGGGGACAGGCTGCGGAACTCGGCCACGTAGTCGAGGTACTTGCGGACTGCGCGGGTGTGGCCGCCATCGAACTCCCGCAGGTAGGCCTCCGCCCAGCCTTCAGCGGGCCACGCCTTCTTCACGTCATGCAACCACAGGTTGAACAGTTGGTCCTGGCCTTCAGCCATGCCTAGCTGACACGTGCACCGCCAGTATCCTACCGTGAAACCCTTGATCCACCCCACGTTCGGGATACCCATGTACAGATCGGGCGGTGCCTGATGCACCCGCAGGTCTCCCCGGATCTGGAGGAGCACTTCGACAAGGGTGGGTGGAGCCTTTGCTGCTGGCGAGCGCGGTTGTTGGCTCATGGCGACTCCACGACCTTCTCGACAATGGGCGTGACGGCACCGAGCCGGCTCATATAGTCGGCCCAGGGCAGCCCTGCGGCGCCATAGGGACCTGCATCCCAGAAAGGATCGGCACCCGCCAGAGGCAGTGAACGACGCCGGTTCTGCGTGAAATCGTCTGGCTGCGTGGGTCCGTGCCTGCCCCCCGTGTGACTGCGGGCCTCTCCCGTGGAGCGGAACTCTCCAGGTCACCCGTTTCGGGGCCTGGACGCGTTTGGTGCTAGTCCTCCTCTGGATTATCCAAGGCCTCCAACGCGTCTTCGGCGATGTCGCGATAGTGGGGAACAACCTCAACGGCGAGCACGTCGCGCAGATGCTGTCGTGCCCCCTTCAAATCTCCTGCGTCCCGAAGGCTGTACATCTGTGTCAGAGCACGCGAGAGCCGATAGGAGCCGTCCCGGATTCGCCGTGCCACCTTCCGCAGAAGGTCAGTGGCGGCCGACACCGTCTGGAGAGCCTGTTCTGCTTCCTCGGCGTCGATTGCGACCTCACGCGCGGTGCGCCGCAGAATGGTGCGAACCTGATCGGTGAGAATGAGCGGTTCGCCTTCCTCAAGGACTCGCTTTGCCAGGCCCCGCACATCATCCCAGTTGAGTTCTTCGGGCATGGGCTTACCTATCGCCTCTTCGGGTAGCACAGATCGAAGGGCCATTGTCGCTGCCCCTCGCAATACCGAAAGCAGGCATAGCAATCACCGACCCAGCGTGGCTTCTTCTGGTCCCGACACTGGACATAGGAATCTCGGCAGTGCTCCCGCCAACCCTCGTCGGGATCATCCTGCGTTGCTTCTTTCGTGGCCTCGTCCTTCTCCTCTGTGGCTTCTTCCTCTGCGGCTTCGTTGGCCATCTCCATGGCTTTGAGCAGGGCCGCTGCCTCAGCTGCGGGGATGCCACAGCTTTGCTCTGGGGTGAGGGGGAACTTCTTGACGCAGCAGTTCACGGAAGGCTCGCCGGGGTGGCACAGTGAGGCGGCACAGCCCGCTGAGAATGCTCCCCACAAGGTGGCCAGACTCAGGAGTAGAGGGGTGTACGTGCTTCTCATGCGAACCAGCTTAGCGCGTTCGTTGGAGGCCGACGTTCCGGGCACTTTCATGGGCGATAGGCCGCCGGCTCTGGGGCGCCCACCTGTTCATGGGCAGGCCGTGAGGACCCAAAGGCGCCCCAGTAGAACTGGGGTGGGCCGCAGGGTCCTCCCCCTCTACCGGAGGAGACGGCCATGCCCAAGGCGTACAGCTACTTGCGGTTCAGTACCCCAGAACAGATGAAGGGAGATTCCCACCGGCGGCAAAGCACCCTCGCCCAGAAGCCCAGAGATCCCGCTGGGCGCGAAGATCCCCTAGAGAGCTAGGAGATACAGAGGGAGACCAGCGGTGCTCGCCAAGTTCCCCGGAAGGTCTGCGGCACGTCCTGGCCCTCTTCACTTCCTGGACATGGCCCCAAGGAACAGCCCCTAAAGCAGGCCCTTCCCCCTGCCGCTTCTCAGGGAAGGCCCAAGGAGGTTCCAGGGAGCCACGGAAGGTGAGGCGGTCCCGGAAAAGCGGGGATGGTCGGCATCGTGGCCCTGCGGGCCTCCTGGAGGCCCTGGCGGGGCTGTATTGGGAGCCGGTGCCCACAAGGGGTGCTCCGCGCCCAGATAGCCCGTCACGGTGGTTCGACTACTCAGTCATCATGCTTGGGAAGTGGTGGGAGGTAGATATAGTGCACTACTACAGTAGGTAGATCCTGTGCGGGAGGAAAGGGGATGCGAGTGGCTTCCAATGTGTCGACCGAGCAAGTTTTTGGTATCCGAACAGAACCGGTTCTTAGCTATGTAGAGCGAGCTAACGTAGACGGCGCATTCGAGCATGCACTAAAAAAAACGGATCACCACATAGTTGTCTATGGTTCGTCCAAACAGGGCAAGACCGCCCTGCGACAGAAGCACCTTGATGACCGCAAAGACTGCGCGATCGTGCGTCCATCACCGCGGACAACCATCGAAGGCATTTACTCCTCAATTCTTCGCAGTGCCGACATCAAGATCGAAACGGTCGAAACCTCCCGAACGGAGACTGGAGCGACAGGGAGGGTCAAAACTGGATTCAAAGCGCTACTTCCCTTTGTTGGTGGCGCTGACGCCTCAGTGGAGGGAGAGGCGAAGCGCTCAAAGCAATTGGAGTTCCGATACGAGTTCATCGGATATGACTACGGCGAGGCCCAGTCGATTGGCGAATTGTTACAGAGAGTGGGTTTCAAAAGATATGTCGTAATAGAGAACTTCCACTATCTGTCCGTCGAGACGCAGAGGCAACTGGCATTCGACCTCAAAACATTCCACGAGATCGGGATCCGCTTTATTATTCTAGGGATCTGGCGCGAGGCGAACCTCCTTCTTCAGTTCAATAATGATCTGCAAGACAGGGTCATAGAGATTCCCGTCGAGCCGTGGCTCGCGCAAGATCTAAAGACCGTTGTCGAACGGGGAAGC
Source organism: Myxococcaceae bacterium (assembly GCA_016926755.1). Taxonomy (GTDB): domain Bacteria; phylum Myxococcota; class Myxococcia; order Myxococcales; family Myxococcaceae; genus Hyalangium. The sequence goes on from JAFGNZ010000025.1 coordinate 176,912, forward strand.
CAGAAGCTCAACATCGAGATCACATCAGTAATCGTCGAGAAGTTCATCGAGAGCGCCTATGGCAACGTGGGTTTGTTTCAAGAGTTCTTGAAGACTTTCTGCATCCACTGCGGCGTCACAGAGGCTCAAGATGTCAAGAAGACTCTTTCTGCCATGACGGCCGTCACAAGCACTTTTGATGACAAGCTGAAGGACCAGCGAAATACTTTTTTGCAGAGCCTGACGGGCATTGCGGCTAGGAGTCGGACCCGCACTGACACCGATCCCCTGATTCTACCTTACTACTTGGTCAAGGTAATTCTTCAGGTCGATCTTCAGCAACTTCGTGATGGGATTGACAGGAAAACTCTTCTGGACCTGCTCCGCAATCTTCATCATCGAGAGGATAAGACAACAATTCGGCCCGGCGATGTGACAAATCTGCTGAACCACCTTCCTGCGCTTCAGGAAAACATGCAGCCACCCTTGTTGTATTTTGATGGTAATGCGCGGCGCCTCAAGGTTGTTGATACCCGTCAATTCTTTGTGCTCGCAAACGTTGATCGAAAGGAGTTGGAAGACGAGATTCCGAATCCGCTTGAGGACTGACAACCGCGTCAATTGATTGGTGCTTACCAAGACCAACACGAAGAGCCTGCTTGGTAAGAGCCTCTGCCAGTTCTGTTTCATGGTGCGAAGCAGTGATTGCGGCACTCCCGGCTGTTAAGAAGTCCCTCTGAGTGGCTAAGCAAGGGGAAGTAAGTGGCTCTCTTGCAGGAACCGTGGATCTCGCTCCCTGGACTGAGGAGTCCACGGCGGGAGACGGTGGAGAGGCTTGGC